>CAYWZI010000018.1:18810-21741 GCA_964462815.1 uncultured Microbacteriaceae bacterium | reverse complement strand
TCGGCGCCCTCGACCCCACGTTGGGCGCTTTCCAGGTCGTGCGCGCCGAGAAGGCGCTCGCCGAAGCGGCAGCGGTGGACGCGCGGGTCGCCGCGGGCGAGCACTTGCCGCTCGCGGGCGTGCCGATCGCGATCAAAGACAACATTCCCGTCGCGGGGGAGCCCATGCGCGAGGGCAGCGCGGCTACGAGCGCCGAGCTTCGGCCGGCTGACCACGAGGTGGTCACCCGGCTGCGCGCTGCGGGTGCAGTGGTTGTCGGGCTCACCCGCGTGCCCGAGCTGTGTGTCTTCGGCACGACCGACTCGGTCTATGGCACGACCCGCAACCCGCACAACCCTGAACGCACGTCGGGCGGTTCATCGGGCGGCTCGGCTGCCGCGGTCGCGAGCGGCATGGTCGCGGTGGCCCATGCCGCCGACGGAATGGGGTCGATCCGCATCCCCGCCGCCAACTGCGGGCTCGTGGGCCTCAAGCCCGGCTCGGGGCTCGTACCCGCCGACATGGGCGCGCACAGCTGGTTCGGCATGAGCGAGAACGGCCCGCTCGCGACCACCGTGGCGGATGCCGCGCTCGTGCTCTCGGTCATGGCAGGCCGCCCCGAGCTCGCCGAGGTGCGGCCGCCTCACCGTGCGTTGCGCATCGGACTCGCGACAGGCATCCCGACCCCCCTCGCGACACTCGACCCGCAGTGGAAGGCCGCCGCCGAACGCGCTGCCGAGACGCTGCGGGCTGCTGGCCACGAGGTGGTCGAGCTGCGTATTCCCTACCCGGCAGACCCGCTTCCGGTGCTCGCGCGCTGGTTCGCGGGGGCCGCCGACGATGCCGCGCACGAGGGAATCGCCGACCGCGACCTTGAGCCGCGCGTGCGCGCCCACTTTCGCGCGGGTCGACGGCTCAGGCGTCTTGGGGGGTTGCGCCCCGGCCCCGTTAACCGGATGCGCGCCAAGGTCGAGGCCGCCACCGCGAACATCGACGTCATCCTCACGCCCGGCCTCGCCCAACCAGGCCCGCTCGCGGAGGGCTGGCACCGGCGCGGCTGGGTCGCGAACCTGCGCGCGAACATCGGCTACGCCCCCTACGCGGCCCTGTGGAACCTGCTCGGCTGGCCTGCTGCCGCGGTTCCGGCGGGCTGGCACGCTGACGCGCACGTGCCGCTGGCTGTGCAGCTTGTGGCGCATCCCGCCGCCGACGGCACCGGCGAGGCACTGCTGATGAGCGTCGCGGGGCAACTCGAAGCGGCTGCCCCATGGCGTCGAACTGCCGACGTAGGCTGAGAACCATGACGACTCGACCGGTACGCATCGGCGTGCAGCTACGGCCCCAGCACAGCCCCTACGACAGCATCCGCCACGCGGCTTCCGAACTCGACGCGCTCGGCGTCGACATCATCTTCAACTGGGACCACTTCTTTCCGCTCTATGGCGAGCCCGACGGCCTGCACTTCGAGTCGTGGACCATGCTCGCGGCCATCGCCGAGCAGACCACCCACGCCGAGATCGCGGCACTCGTGAACTGCAACAGCTATCGCAACGCCAACCTGCAGGCCGATATGGCTCGCACGATTGACCACATCAGCGCGAAAGGGGGCACGGGCCGGTTCATCTTCGGTACCGGTTCCGGCTGGTTCGAGCGCGACTACGTCGAATACGGCTACGAATTCGGCACGGTCGGCAGCCGATTGGATGACCTGGCTCGCGATCTTCCGATCATCCGGTCGCGCTGGGACGTGTTAAACCCCGCACCTACCCGCCGTATCCCGATTCTCATCGGCGGAGCCGGCGAGAAGAAGACCCTGCGCCTCGTCGCCGAGCACGCGGATATCTGGCACTCGTTCGCCGACGTCCCAACGCTCGAGCGCAAGCTGGGGGTTCTCGCCGAGCACGGCCAGGTGGTCGGCCGGGAGATTAGCGAGATCGAGATCTCGGTCGAGCTTCGTGACCGCACCCAGGGGGCCGCTGACGCGTTGCTCGAAGCGGGAGCAACCCTCTTCACCCTCGGTCTCGATGGCCCTGAATTCGACATGGGTGTCGTGCGCGAATGGCTCGCATGGCGCGACAAGACGAACGGCTAGCCGCTCCACAAGCCTCTAACGCTCGCCGCGGCGGCAGTGAGTGCGAAAGTCTGCCAGAATAGGCGGTCGAGAGCGTGCACGCCCGACCCTCTAATCAGGCGCCGCACGCACCCCTCACGAGCTTTCGCGCTGAGTGTGCCCCACGCAACCGGCCGCGACTCAATTTCCTTCACACATTTCGGAGAAACGTGGCTGTCAAGATTCGTCTCAAGCACATGGGCAAGATCCGTGCACCGTTCTATCGCATCGTCGTGGCCGACTCGCGCACCAAGCGCGACGGTCGCGTCATCGAGGAGATCGGCAAGTACCACCCGACAGAAGAGCCCTCGTTCATCGAGGTCGACTCGGCCCGCGCGCAGTACTGGCTTGGGGTCGGCGCTCAGCCGAGCCCTCAGGTGCTCGCCATTCTGAAGCTCACGGGCGACTGGGGAACCTTCAAGGGCGAGAAGGGTGCGAAGAGCACGGTTCGCGTCGCCGAGCCCAAGGCCGCGTTCGTCATGGACGAGAAGAAGAAGCCGGTTCTGAAGCCCAAGGCTGAGAAGCCGGCACCGGTCGTCGAGGCGCCTGCCGCTGAGGCACCCGCTGAGGATGCTCCTGCCGAGGCCGCCGTTGAGGCTCCGGTCGACGAGGCCCCTGCTGCCGAGGTTGTTGCTGACGAGTCGCCTGCTGCCGAGGAAGCCCCTGCTACCGACGACGCGCCTGTCGCCGAGGAAGCCCCTGCTGCCGATGACGCCGAGGCTGAGAAGGCCTAACGACTGTGCTCGCTGACACGCTCGAACATCTCGTCAAGGGGAGCGTTGATCACCCAGAAGATGTCGTCGTCGTTGCGCAGAGCTCTGCTCGCGGCGAGGTCCTCGAGG
>CAYWZI010000018.1:0-18800 GCA_964462815.1 uncultured Microbacteriaceae bacterium | reverse complement strand
TGCGTGTGCACCCCGAGGACCTCGGTCGCGTGATCGGCCGTGGCGGTCGCACCGCCAAGGCTCTCCGTACGGTGATCTCGTCGCTTGCCGACGGCCGGCGCGTGCGGGTCGATGTCGTCGACACTGATCTCGACGACGCACGTCAGCAGTGAGCGCCGCCCCTCAGCAACTGCGGGTCGGTCGCCTCATCAAGGCGCACGGTCTCAAGGGCGCGCTGAAGGTCGAGCTCTACACCGATGCTCCCGAACGCCGCTTTACTCCGGGCGCCGTCTTTACCTTGCAGGTTCCGACGAGTTCGCCGTGGCACGGCAAGACGCTGACGCTCGCGGAACTGCGGTGGTACAACGGCCAGCCGGTCGCCTTCTTCGAGGGTGTCACCGAACGCACCGGCTCTGAGAGCCTCGTCAAGGCCATTTTGTGGATCGACCAGGCCGCCGACGAGCCTGACGAGCCTGACGCCTGGTACGACTTCCAACTCGTCGGCCTCCGTGCGCTCCGCGATGGCGTGGAGGTTGGCTCGATCGCCCGCGTCGAGCACTTCCCGGCTCAAGACCTTCTGGTGATCCGCACCCCTGAGCGCGAGGTTCTCGTCCCGTTCGTTGCGGCCATGGTTCCCACGGTCGACATCGCGGCCGGCACCGTCACGCTTACGCCGCCTCCCGGGCTGCTCGAAGAGCTCGACGATGACGCGTCAGCCAGTGCGGTGCCCGCCGACGGAGCTCCTGCCTAGACTCGATAGCGTGCGCATCGACATCGTTTCGATCTTTCCCGAGTACTTCGGAGGTCTTGACGTGTCGCTGCTGGGAAAGGCGCGACAGTCGGGCCTCGTCGACGTCACCGTTCACGACTTGCGCGATCACACCCATGACCGCCATCGCACGGTTGATGACACGCCCTACGGGGGCGGTGCGGGCATGGTGATGAAACCGGAACCGTGGGGTGAGGCGCTCGACTCGCTGCTCGGGCTATCAAGCGTGCTGATTGTTCCGAGTCCGGCCGGGCACCTGTTCACGCAGTCCGTTGCTCGCGAGCTCGCCGGGTGTGAACACCTCGTCTTCGCGTGCGGCCGGTATGAGGGCATCGACCAACGAGTCATCGACCACTACTCTGAGCGCAACGAGGTTCGAGCGCTGAGCCTGGGTGATTACGTGCTGAACGGCGGGGAGGTGGCGGCGATGGCCATGATTGAAGCAATCGGCCGCTTGGTGCCCGGCGTCGTCGGAAACCCCGAGAGCCTCGTTGAAGAAAGCCACGAGAGCGGGCTTCTCGAGTACCCCGCCTTCACCAAGCCTGCGGTGTGGCGCGACCTCGAGGTGCCACCAGTTCTGTTGAGCGGCGATCACGGCGCTATCGCGGCCTGGCGCCTCGAACAACAGCACGAACGCACTCGACGTATCCGACCCGACTTGGTGCGTGAGTCGTGACGCTCTCTGATCGCTTGTGGCTCTGGTCGCAACCCGTCATTGCCGCGCTGGCGGCCATCGCCGGTGCCACCGCGTGGGTGCTCCAGCTGCAGGGTGATGTCAGTGCCTTGCCGACTCTGCAAAGCCTGATCACGGCGTCGTTTGTTCTCCCGGGCCTCGCCCTATCGCTCATCATCAATCACACGGCAGTGATGTTCCGTCGCCCGCCTCGCTTGACGATCGGTGAACGGTTGCTCTTAGCTCTCGAGTTCGCCGTGGTGCTCGCGGTCTTGGCGATCTCGCTCAGCCCCGATGCGCTTTTTCTCGGCTACTTGTTGTGGCCGTTGCTCATCGCGGTGGCGGCCCTGACGTTCTGGGTGATGGCGTCGAACACTATTCGGGCCCGGCGGCACACTACGGGTGGCGAGCATGATGAGCTGGTTGCGGTACCCGACGAGGCACTCTCCCACTGAGTCATCGCACGTGCAGCATCGAGAGAGGAACCCCGCGTGAAGTGGTTGAACGACCTCATCGGCTCACCCCACGAATCGTTGCTGACGAGTGGCGAGCTCGCGCGCGGCCACATCGTCGGCGTCACGGCAGGCTCGATGTCGATGAGCGTCATGAACGCCATGCGCGAGCGCAAGTGCACGTTCACGGTGCAGGTCTACCGCGAAGGCCACGAGCCCTACACGGCCACGGCCGTGCAACGCGTGCAAGAGGTCTATATCCCTCAGTTTGCCTCGGGCCGAGCCTGGGTCGCTGTTCGCGTTGACCCGGCGAACCCTGCTCGCATTGCGCTCGACTTCGCAACACAACCCCCTGAGGTGCAAGTGGAGAACCCGGAGGGTCAGGCAAGCGCGGCAGACATCATGGCCACGGGGCGACCCATCGAGGTCGTCGTTGTTCAAGCGCAACCCTTGGGCATGACGGCACCCACCGGTGACGCGGTCTATCTGCTGACCCTCACGGTCATCGACGGTGCCCAGGCGCCGTACCAAACCCAAGTGGGCAACGCGGTGCCGGCAGCGTCACTGCCTCTCCTCTTCCCGGGTTCGCGACTGTCGGCGAAACGGGGTGAGGGCGCGGGCGACGTCGTCGTCGACTGGAGTGCGGGCCCCGTTCAGCCCACCGGGTAAGGCGGGCGGCCCGCTAGTCGCGGGCAGTCAGCACGATCGGCCCATCGGGGGTGATCGCGACGGTGTGCTCTGCGTGGGCCGCGCGAGCGCCGGTGCTGCTGCGGAGGGTCCACCCATCGTCGTCGGTCACGACTTCGTCGGTGTCGAGAACGAACCACGGCTCGATGGCGATCACGAGCCCCGCCTTGAGCTTGAGGCCACGGCCCCGTCGACCATCGTTCGGCACGTGGGGGTCTTCGTGCATTGTTCGGCCCACCCCGTGGCCGCCGAAGTCGAGGTTGACGGGGTAGCCGGCGTCGGCGGCAATGTCTCCGATCGCGGCCGAGATGTCGCCCATGCGCTTTCCAACGCGTGCCTGCTGGATGCCCGCCGCCAGTGCCCGTTCGGTCGCAGCGATGAGAGTCACGTCTTCGGGCCGTGCGGAGCCGACCACGATCGTGACCGCCGAGTCGCACACCCAGCCGTCGACGGATGCGGCGAAGTCGAGTGACAACACGTCTCCGTCGCGAAGCCGGTAGTCGTGGGGTAGCCCGTGCAGAGCGGCGTCGTTGACCGAGGTGCAGATGACTCGGCCGAACGGTGAGCCGCCGAACGATGGGTGGTAGTCGATGTAACAGCTGGTCGCGCCCTCCGCCCGAATCATCTCGTGGGCAAGCGCATCGAGGTCGAGCAGGTTGACTCCGATATCGGCCGCGGCACTCGTGGCAGTAATGACGCTCGCGACGAAGCGCCCGGCCGGTCGCATCTGCTCGATCTCGGCGGGGGTGCGCAACTCGATCATCTAGCTCCTTGCCAGTGGAATGTTGGTGCGCAGGTAGTCGCCGCACAGCTTTCGCGTGGTCTCGATGAAGCGCTCGTCACCCTGCTTGTCGAGTTGGAAAGCGCGGCTCAGCAGCCCACTCGCAATTTCGACGGCGACCTCGACGTGAAAACGAACCGACTCGTCGGGCTCGAACCCGTAGGTGCGGCCGATCTGTTGCGTGAACTCACGCGCAAGAATGGCGTTGTTGCTGACCTCGGGGCTGATGAACCGTTGATCAATGATGTCCCCGAACCGCAAAGCGCGGAAGCCAGGCTCGGTACGCGTCATCGTGATGAACGCATCAAGCGTGCTGTCGAACGACGACCACGGCTCGGGGCCCGACTCTTCGACCCCTTTCCACACGAGGTCGAGGTAGCGCTCCATGTTCCGAGCCGCGAGCGCACGCAAGAGCGACTGGATATTCGGAAAGTATCGATAGACGACCCCGACAGACGAACCAGAACGCTGGGCAACAGCGCTCGTCGTGACGCCATCGATTCCGTCATTATCGATCAGCGCGGCCGCAGCATCGAGCAATCGTGTGATCCGCTCATTGCTCCGTTGCTGAATGGGCGCTGTGCGCATGACGACTTTGTCGGTTGCGAGTGCTGCTGGTGCGTTCATCGGTTTCCCCCCGGTTGTGCCATTGTGTGACCCTTCCATGGTGCCACTGGTTGGTGGCAAGCCGCCGAGTATGGCATCATTTCCCTTTGTGCTTCGGCACGGTTCTGCCACAGGGGAGCCGTGCATCTGCGGGGCACATCGTCTCGACTCACTACTTTCCTGAGCCGCGATCGACCTGTGGCGGTTGCAGAGAGCGAATCACCATGCACATTCTCGACCACGTCGACGCAGCGTCAATGCGAAACGACATTCCCGACTTCCGCCCCGGTGACACCGTCAAGGTTCACGTCAACATCGTGGAAGGCACGCGTTCGCGTATTCAGGTCTTCCAGGGCGTCGTGATCGGCCGTTCGAATGAGGGCATTCGCGAGTCGTTCACCGTTCGCAAGGTCAGCTTCCAGGTCGGCGTCGAGCGCACCTTCCCGGTGCACTCGCCCGTGATCGACCACATCGAGATCGTCACCCGCGGCGACGTGCGCCGCGCCAAGCTCTACTACTTGCGCAACCTGCGCGGCAAGAAGGCAAAGATCAAGGAGAAGCGCGAGAGCTAGGTTGTCGCTTTCTCGTCGCGAAGGGTCCCGTCGCACTCGCGGCGGGGCCCTTCGTCGCTCTGGTCGCGTCGCCGCCTAGACTGTCCCCTAACACCAGGGGAGCCATGACTGAGCACAACGCGATCGCCGCCGGCGGAGCATCCACAGCCGCGACGCCACCGGCACGATCGCGAGGCCGCAGCGTCTTGCTGTTTCTTCGCGACGTTGTCGTCATCGTCGCCGCGGCGCTCATCATCTCCTTCCTGATCAAGACTTTTCTGATCAGGTCGTTCTACATTCCGAGCGAGTCGATGCAGTCGACCCTCCAGGTGAACGACCGCATTATCGTGAACCAGTTGGTGCCCGATGTGGTGCCTATTGAGCGCGGCGACATCGTTGTGTTCCGTGACCCCGGCGGATGGCTGCCGGAACGAATTGAGCAACCGCAGGCGCCCCTTGATGCCGCCATCGATTGGGTGCTGCAGGTCATCGGGCTCAGCACCTCCGACAGCGACGAGCACCTCGTCAAGCGCGTGATCGGCCTGCCCGGTGACCGCATCGTGTGTTGCAACGACCTCGGGCAGCTCAGTATCAACGGCGTGCCGATCGACGAACCCTACGTGAAGCTACCGGCCGACACGGCCGATGTCAGCGGGCGCGACTTTCAGGAAGACATTCCCGAAGGCACGATCTGGGTCATGGGCGATAACCGTTATGACTCGTCCGATTCGCGGTTCAACGGTGTGGTTCCGATCGACGACGTCGTTGGGCGCGCGTTCGTCATCAGTTGGCCGATTGAGCGCTGGCGCTGGCTCGATAACCCACCGCTCACGTTCGATGGGGTCGAGCGGGTCGAGTGAGCGTGTGCCGGTGAGTGCCGCCCCCACTCTCGAGGTTGAGCGCGAGTTCTTCGCTGCGGGTGCACCAGTTGTGATCGGCTGCGACGAGGTCGGTCGAGGGGCAATCGCGGGGGTCGTCGCGGTGGGCGCATGCGCGATTCTTCCCTCGGTGGATGCCCCTCCGCCGCGCCTGCGCGATTCGAAGCTGCTCTCGCCAGCGCGCCGCGCCGAAGTCGAGCCGTTGGTGCACGCGTGGGCGGCCGCGGTGGCGGTAGGGGAGGCGGGGCCCGACGAAATCGATGCGCACGGGATCATCGCTGCGCTGGGTCTGGCCGCGCGGCGTGCGCTGATCGGTCTTCACGAAGCGGGCATTGACGTCGCCCGATCGGTAGTTCTCCTCGACGGCAGCCACGATTGGCTGACGCCCGCGCTCACGTCTCCGCCCCGGATCGTGACGCGCGTCAAGGCCGATCGCGATTGTGCATCAGTGGCCGGGGCTTCGGTTGTGGCCAAACAGCATCGTGACGCCCTCATGGTCGCCGACCACGAGCGCTGGCCCGCGTATGAGTGGAGCGGAAACAAAGGGTATGGAAGCGCCGCACACCTCGCTGCCGTTGCAGCGCATGGCCCGTCGCCGCGGCATCGACTCACCTGGCTACGCGAGCCGAGCCTGCTCGACGCTCTCGCCCCCGGCGCGACGGTCTAGACTCGGCATCGCTATGGACGACGACGAATTCGAGGACTACGACCGCGAGGTCGAGCTCGCGCTCTATCGCGAGTACCGAGACGTGGTGTCGCAGTTCCAGTACGTCGTCGAGACCGAGCGCCGCTTCTACCTCGCCAACGAGGTCGAGCAGGTCGTGCGCGAGATGGGCGGCGACTTCTATTTTGAGTTGACCTTGACCGACGTCTGGGTGTGGGACGTCTACCGCGCCGACCGCTTCGTCAAGAGCGTCAAGGTGTTGACCTTCAAAGACGTCAACGTCGAAGAACTCGGAAAGAAAGAGCTCAAGCTGCCGAAAGAACTCGCACTCGACGAGTAGGCCAGACTGCTCACCGCTTTCGTCATACGTACGAAACACGCTCGGGTTATGCTAATCGGGCGCGTACTACCCAACGCAAAAACGTGACCTGAGGCAGGCTTTCGTGGCGTCATCCGCTTCCCCTTTTCGCGTAGCCATTGCGAGCGCCGCGGTCGTTGTCGTCACCGCAGCCGCGCTCGCGGCTGGCACGACAATCGCGGGCGCTGCGCCGACCGCGCCCGTCATCACGTCGCCGGGGGACGAAACGCCGTTCACGACGAACACGATCTCGGTATCGGGCAATGTTCAGGTCAACACCGACCAGACAGTGACGGTATGGGTGGACAACGACGGAAGCATCACGACAGGGTGCACGGTTGTCGTTCCCTACATCGAATCGACCTTCACGTGTGATGTCATCGTGCCCGGGCCGGGGAAGTACGAGCTGACGGCCACGTCCGTCGATACCTTCGATCCGAATCCGAGCCCGCCCAGTGAACCCGTCACGGTGTTGGTGGGAACCACCGCCCCGGCCCTCATGGACTTCCCCGAGTCGGGAACCGTGTGGAATACCCTCACGCCCGTCATCTCCGGCATGGGGCCAGCGCTCGGCGAGGTCTCCGTTGAGATCTTGTGGGGGGAGGGAAGCACGACATACTGCACCGTGACAGAGGTGCCCGCTGCGGGTTCCTGGTCGTGCTCGCCACCGTCCTCCCTGGGGTGGAGCTGGACAGAAGTCGAGTTCCGCGCGTACGGAACTGATCTGACCGGAACCCCAACGGGTGACGACGCAATCATCGGTGAGATTCGGCCGGCTCCGCCACAAACGACTCTAACCCTCGGCCCCGCTTCCGTGAGCTTCACGGCCACCGGGTCGATCGATGTCGATCTTGAAACGATCGCCTACGACGTGTTCCTCAACGGCGAAGGCTCGATGTTTACCGAGTACCAAGTGTGCGGCTCTACTGGCAACCCGCCGGTCGTGGCGTGCTCGCTCGCGAACTTGCCCGCCGGAGACTACAACTTCTCCACTGTGCAAGAAGCCGCAGAAGTCTTCATCGACACCTTTTCTGAGTTCGTGCGCATTCCGAGTGCGCCGACCAACTTCTCAGCGACCGTGCTGGCTGATCGTTCTGTTCGCTTTTCGGGGACTGGACTGCCGGGCGACCGGGCGATCGTTCGCACGTCCGGTGGCAGCCTTGTCTGCACGGTGATCGTTCCGGAGAGCAGCAACTGGCAGTGCACGGTCGATCTGCCCGCGGGCACGGCGAGCTACCAAGCTCTCCAGCAGTCTGTCGGCTTCGACGCCAACGATGACGTGCCCTCTGACCGCTCGTTCGACGGCTTCTCGGCCCTGAGCGCACCCCGAAGCGTCACGGTGCCCCCGGCGCCCGCCCCGCTACCGCCCACGTTGTCGCTGGTGACGCCGGGCCTCGTTGAGGTGTCCGGGCTGCCGCCCCTCGCAACGGGGGGAGCGCAGCTTGAGATCGTCGGGAACACTGACTGCGTTGATCCGATCGTGTGCGATGTCGATGTCGATATTTTCTCTACTCCCCAACGACTGGGGTCGACCGTCACGGAACCGGCGGGTGCGTTCTCGCTCGTCGTGACTGTGCCCGAAGAGATTGAGCCCGGTGACCACACCATTGTTGTGACGGTCACGCCGCGTGGTGGTGTCGCCTCCAGCGTGAGCCAACCGATCACGATCGCCGCCCCGATCGAGATTGATGCGGTAAAGCAGTCGCCCGAGTCCATTGCTCCCGACAAGTCCGACGCTGCGGCGACGCAAGACGGCGGGTCGAGCAACAGCAGTGGTGTCGACCGCGCTGATCCTGCCTCGCCGTCGGCCATCAGCGACAGCATCCCGACCATTGATCGCATCTTCCGGTCGCCGCTGCTTATCCTGCTCTCGGGGGGTCTAGCGCTCGCGATTCTGTTGCTCATCGCGTTCCCGGCCGAGCTCCTCAACAGCACCCTGGCCTCCAACACGCGTCGACTGGGCCGTTGGTATGCCGCCGTCGAGAACGGCATCGACCGGGCGACCGAGTGGTTCGCGTCGGTGACGCGCACGCGCGCAATCGCTGCGGCGGTGATGGTGGTGCTGACGAGCCTCATCTTCGGCTTCGTCGACCCTGACTACGGTTTCGACCCCGTCTCGCTGCGCATGACGATTTCTTTGGCGGTCGGCCTGTTCATCGTCACCTACGTGGCGTCATGGATCAGTGGCGCCATTATTCGCCGCGTCTGGGCAATCGACACGCGTGTGTCGCTGCAACCCGCTGCACTCGTGTTTGCCGTGATCGGCGTGATCGTGGCGCGCTTGCTCGAGTTCTCGCCCGGATTCTTGATCGGTCTCGTGATCGGCCTCGACATCGTCTCGCGGGTGGCTGCCCCGTACCGCGTGCGCGCGATCTTGACCAACATCGGAGTCATCGTGGGTCTCGCGGTTACCGCCTGGCTCGGTTTCTCGCTCATGTCGGCGCTCATGACCGGTGAACCGACGATGCTCAGTTTGCTCGTGAGCGACGCCCTCATCGCGACGACGGCAGAGGGTCTCACGGCCGCGCTCGCCGCTCTGCTGCCGCTCGGCTACCTGGCCGGTCACGAAGTCTTCCAACTGTCGAAGCGCCTGTGGGCGGGCACGTTCGCGGCCGTCGCGACCGTGTTCTCTCTCATCGTTCTCCCGACGGCGGAGGGTGAGACGGGCGATGTTGCCGATGTCGGGTTCTGGATGCTCATCATGGTGATCTTCGCGGCTGTCACTCTGACGCTCTGGGCGATTCTGCACTTCACCGGGCGAGACGACAGCGACGATGACGAGTTGGTCGACGAGCAGTCATCCCGTTCCGCCGGAGTCCCCCGCTAAGGAAACGCGCCCGCACCGCGGGCCTCTCCTCCCCACGCGCTGAGGCCTCACGCTTCCTGCACGGTCGCGGGCGCGGCTGTGCGCGCCGGGCAGGCGTGCGGCCATCCTCCTGCGCAGGAGGACACATGGCACGCAAAGACGAGCTTGGCCGCTCAGGTGAACAGCTCGCCGTCGACCACTTGACGGCGATCGGGTACACGATTCTCGACCGCAACTGGCGATGCTCGCTGGGCGAGCTCGACATCGTCGCCCTCGACGGCGCGACCACCGTCATGGTCGAAGTCAAGACTCGATCGAGCGTTGCCTATGGCCACCCCCTTGATGCCGTCACGCCTCGCAAACTCGCCCGGTTGCGGCGCCTCGCCGGTGCGTGGTGCGACGCGCACGCTGGCGAGACCGGCCCTCGCCCCTCAGCACGGCTGATTCGCATTGACGTCATCGGCGTCGTGAGCGGGCGCGACAGCGTGTCGATCGATCACTGTCGTCAGGTCAGCTGATGGCCGTCGCTCGCACCCTCTCGGTCGCCCTACACGGCGTCGACGGCGCTCTTGTTGAGATCGAAGCAGACCTCGCGAACGGCCTCCCCGCCTTCACGATCATCGGCCTGCCTGACGCTGCCCTCGGTGAGGCGAAAGACCGCGTTCGGGCCGCGGCCGTCAACTCAGGCTGCGACCTGCCCGCTCGCAAGGTCACGGTCAACCTTTCGCCCGCGTCGATGCCGAAACATGGCTCGGGTTTCGACCTCGGCATCGCGGTCGCCGCTCTCGCTACCACCGGCATTGTGGATGCTGCGGCCATCGACCGCGTCGTGCATGTCGGTGAGCTCTCGCTCGACGGCCGGCTGCGTCCGGTCGCGGGCGTACTGCCCGTGGTGCTTGCGGCCCGCCGCGCGGGTGCTGCCGCCGTCGTCGTGCCGAGCGGCAATGGGGAGGAAGCTCGGCTCGTCCCGGGCATCCGGGTCATCGCCGCGCCGTCGTTGCGCGAGGTTCTCATCGGGCACGGCGCAGCACTCCAGCCGGAGCCCGTCGATGCATTGCCGTTGCCCGAGGCTCCCGCCGCTTACGCCGACGCCGGTGACCTCGCCGATGTGGTTGGGCACCCCGAAGCCGTCGAGGCATTGCAGGTTGCCGCTGCTGGCGGGCACCACCTGATGATGGTGGGGCCCCCCGGGGCAGGCAAAACGATCCTCGCGAGTCGATTGCCGGGTCTGCTGCCTGACCTTGACCCCGACGCGGCGGTCGAGGTGAGTTCGGTGCGCTCATTGGCGGGGCTGCCGCTCGGGCCATCGCTCGTGACGCGTCCTCCTCTCGAAGCGCCGCACCACAGCGCGACCATGGCCGCTCTTGTCGGGGGCGGAAGCGGGCTTGTGCGCCCCGGGGCGATCTCGCGCGCGAGCCACGGGGTGTTGTTCTTAGACGAGGCCCCCGAGTTCTCGGCCTCGGTGCTCGACGCACTGCGGCAGCCACTCGAAACCGGCGAGATCACGATTCATCGTGCGCGCACGGTCGCGCGATTTCCCGCGCGGTTTCAGCTGGTTCTCGCCGCCAACCCGTGCCCGTGCGGGCACGGCGGAAGCGACGAGTGCACCTGCACGTCTCTCATGCGACGCCGATATCTTGGGCGGCTGTCGGGTCCTCTTCTTGATCGAATCGACCTCCACCTGACCGTTCGTCGCGTCGGGGCCGCGCAGCTCACGGAGGGCGGCGGCAACGTTACGACGACCGAGCATGCCCGTGAACGCGTCGTCGCGGCCCGCGCTCGTGCAGCGGAACGCTGGAAGCCCGACGGGTACACGCTGACGTCGATGGTTCCCGGTTCCGTGCTGCGGTCGCCGCGCTGGCGGCTAGAGCCCGCTGATCGCGCGCCGATTGATCGGGCGCTTGAGCGCGGTGCTCTCACCATGCGCGGCTATGACCGCGTTATTCGCGTCGCGTGGACAATCGCTGACCTTGACGGCGCCGATCGGCCAACCGCTGACCACCTCGGTCGAGCGCTGTACCTGCGAAAGGGAGTCTGAATGTCACTGTGGGAGATCGACGACGACCGACTGCGAGCCCTCATCGCGCCGCTTCGACTCGCTGACCGACGGCTGCACGACCGCGGTGGTGATGACACGGCACCCCACGACGCGGGTGATGAGTGGGAACCGCAGTGGCTCGATGAGCTCATCGCTCGCGTGATCTGGAGTGTCGTCGTCGAGCCGGGCGACTCCGTTGCGGGGCACCTTATTGCGGCGGTCGGCCCCGCGATTGCTGCACGATTGCTGTTCGATGACGTCAGCCCCCGAACGCTCGTCGACGTGACCAACGGGGAGGTCGAGCTCGACGCGGCGAAGCGGGCCCTTCAGCGGTGGGCTCCGCGTCGTCGCTGGGACGACGTCGTGCGGTGCCTCGAGGGGGCAGCGCGGTGCCGCGCCGCTCTCATCGTTCCGGGTGATGACGACTGGCCGGAAGGCTTCGATGCGCTTCTCGAGAGCACCCCCGTTCTGCTCTGGGCGCGGGGCGACCACTCGCTGTTGCGCCGTGCCGGAGTAGCCATCGTCGGAGCACGCGCGGCAACCGGTTACGGCGAGCATGTTGCGATGGAGCTTGCCGCATCATTGAGTGCCCGCGATGTGGTCATCGTCTCGGGTGGCGCGTACGGTATTGACGGCATGGCTCACCGCGCGACGCTCGCGAGTGGGGGAGCGACCGTTGCAGTACTCGCTGGAGGAGTCGATCGCCTATACCCCAGTGGCCACGAAGCGCTGTTAACACGCGTTGCCGAGCAGGGCCTGCTGGTGTCCGAGGCACCCAGCGGAAGCGCGCCCACCAAGTGGCGCTTCCTTCAGAGGAATCGACTCATCGCAGCGCTCTCCTCGGCGACGGTCGTGGTCGAGGCAGGTCGGCGATCGGGCGCCCTCAGCACTGCGAACCATGCGCTGACCATGGGGCGCCCGGTCGGAATCGTTCCGGGGCCGGTCACGAGTGCCGCGAGTGCGGGGTGCCATGCATTTCTGCGGGATCTACCCTCGGTCGTCGTCACGAATGCGACCGATGTCATGCTCTTGGCGTTCGGCGCGGACGGTGTGCTCCCCGTGCCGCACGAGCATGGCCCCGACGAGCCTCATGGCGCCGATCAGCCTGACGGCGCCGACGAGCCTGCGCTCTCGTGGCACGACCCGATGCACACTCGTGTGCTCGACGCGCTTCGCCCGCGTCGAGGAATGACCGTCGAGGAGGTCTCGCGCTCCGCCGGAGAGGGAATAGCTCGAGTACAGGGCGTGCTCGGCACACTCGAGCTGGAGGGCGCGGTCGTGCTCGGGGTCGATGGGCTATGGAGACGCACTCAGAGCGGGCGAGAGAGTTCGCTGACTGCTTCACGGAGGGCCACTTCCGACGGGTAGCCTGGGGCCATGATTCAGATGGGTCAGT
This sequence comes from uncultured Microbacteriaceae bacterium, assembly GCA_964462815.1. Taxonomy (GTDB): domain Bacteria; phylum Actinomycetota; class Actinomycetes; order Actinomycetales; family Microbacteriaceae; genus Microcella. Next base: position 6,162 of record CAYWZI010000018.1, on the reverse strand, counting down.
ACCCGGCTGCGGGTCATGCGATCGTGCACATCTCTGACACCCACCTCCTCGGAAGCGGGCGGCAGTTGTACGCGAAGGTTCCCGTTGAGCAGCGACTCGTCGATGCTTTGCGCCGCATCGAAGCGGGCCCAATTCGACCCGACGCCTTCGTCTTCACGGGTGACCTCACCGACCTGGGCGAGCCTGACGCATACCGTCGTCTCCGGGCCGCGGTGGAACCCGTGACTCAGCGCATGGGTGCCCAGTTGATCTGGGTCATGGGCAATCACGACGAACGGGCCGCCTATGCGTCATTGCTCTTCGACGAACCGGAGAGTGATGCGCCACAAGACCGCGTTTACGACGTGCGCGGCCTCAGGGTCATTTCACTCGACACGACGGTTCCTGGTTATCACCACGGCGAGTTGAGCGCCGAGCAATTGCAGTGGCTCGGCGAGGTTCTCGCGACGCCCGCACCGCACGGCACCATTCTCGCCGTGCACCACCCGCCGGTGCCCAGCCCGCTCGAAGTGATGGCCGTGCTCGAACTGCACGATCAGCCCGCTCTCGCCGACGTGCTTCGCGGCACCGACGTTCGGATCATTCTCGGCGGACATTTGCACTATTCGACCCATGGGCAGTTCGCTGGCATTCCTGTCTCTGTCGCCGCAGCCACGTGCTACACCCTCGATCTCGGGGCCGACGCGCAGCGATTGCTGAGTGGCGTTGACGGCGGGCAGTCGTTTGACTACGTGCACGTCTTCGACGATCAGGTCGTCACGTCAACGGTGCCGGCGGGAGAGTTCCCCGAAGTCACCGGATTCTCGGTCGACTACACGCCCATGATCGAGGCGATGCCTCCGGATGTACGCCTCGAGCAACTGTCGAGCAAAACGTCCCCGCTCAACCTCAACGAGGCTGCGGCGAGCGACGTTTAGCCCTCTTCCGGGCGCGCCCAGCCGCGCGCTCGCTCAGGGCCCGAGGAGTGGCCACGATACGCGTCCACCACGGTGCGCAAGTACCGGACGATGAGCTCTTGCTCGTCGGTGGTGAACTGTCGCACGGCACTGTCCACTGCAGACACCATCGGAACGATGCGGCTCATGGCGCGACCGACAGACGCCGGGTTAGCCACGACGAGCACGCCGCGGCGATCATCCGGATTCGGAATTCGGTGTGCGTGACCCGATGTCTCGAGTCGGTCGATCACTGTAGTCACGGCCGCCCCGGAGAGTTCGAGCCGGTCAGCGAGCGCGGTCGGGCTCAGCGGGCCGACCGCGATCAGGTGCTGCATGGCGGTGAGGTCGGTCGGGTTGACGGCGAGCTCATTTCCGAGCGAGCGCTCGAAGTCGTCGGTCACGTCGAGAAGCTCGCGCAGGAGCAGCGTGGCGGCGTGGGATTCGCCGAAGCTGGGAGTCTGCTGAGCGGATTCGCGCATGCCCCTACTCTACCGCTATTTTCTTCGATGATCGAAAGATTCGATCATCTGAGTACTGTGCCCGAACCGCACATCACCCCAAGGAGCCCCATTGAACGCGATCACGCGATTCATCACAGCGGCGCGAACGTCATGGATCGTTCTCGTTGTTGGCATTGCCGCCACGGCAGGCCTGTTCGTCGCCGCCGGCTATCAGTCAGCCGACTCTGCCCCGCCCGTTGGGCTCCCTGAGTCGGCCGAATCTGTTCAAGCGGCGGCGCTCCTTGAGCAGTTCGCGGACGATGATTCAACGAGCGGACTGCTCGTCTTCGGTCGCGAAAGTGGTGAGTTGACCGACGACGATCTCGCCGCCATCACAGAGCGCACGGCCGCGTTGGCCGACATCTCGCTTGATGGGTTCGTGCCGCCTCCGTCGGTGTCTGACGATGGCACGACCGCTCTTGTTGTGCTGCCGCTCGCCATCGAAGATTCCGTCACGGCCCAGTCCGAACGCGCGGATGAGATCCGCACCATTGCTGCCGAAGACCTGCCCGATGGTCTTCTCGTCTGGTTCACCGGAGCGGAAGGTTTCGCGGTCGACATTGCGGCGGTCTTCGAGGGCGCAAACTTCGTTCTGCTGAGCATTACGGCCCTCGTCGTCGCCCTCTTGCTGATCGTCACCTACCGCAGCCCCGTGCTGTGGATCGTGCCCCTTCTCGTCGTCGGCGTCGCTGACTTCATCGCCGGGATTGCCGCTCGCCTCGTTGCCCAGAGTCTCGACATCACTCTCGATGGATCGGTGACCGGAATCTTGTCCGTGCTCGTTTTCGGTGCAGGCACCAACTACGCGTTGCTCCTCATCGCACGCTATCGAGATGAGCTTCGCCTTCACCTCGACCGCCGCGAAGCAATGGCGATCGCGCTGCGGGGCGCGGGCCCCGCGATCATCGCGAGTGGATCGACAGTCGCTCTCGCTCTCGCCACGCTTCTCTTCGGTGAACTCTCGGGCAACCGATCGCTCGGTCTTGCGGGCGCGGTGGGCATCGTCGTCGCCATGGCCTATGCGCTTCTCGTCTTGCCCGCGGCCCTCGTCGTGTTCGGTCGTTGGATCTTTTGGCCGCTCGTGCCGAAGTACGGGTCACCCGACGCGATCTCGCGCAGTCCGTGGGGGAAGCTGGGGCGGGCCGTCAGCAAGAAGCCCGTACTCGTCGCCATCGTCGGTTTTGCCGTGCTCGGGGCAATGGCGACCGGTCTCACCACGCTCAACGTCGGTCTCTCGCAAAACGATCGGTTCATCGTCAAGCCCGAAGCGGTGCTCGGTCAAGAACGACTGGCCGAAGCGTTCTCTGCCGGAAGTTCTGCTCCCGCAGCAATCGTCGTTCCGGCGAGCGACGTCGATGAGGTGATCGAGGGAGTCCTTGAGGTTGATGGAGTTTCCTCAGCCGAACCGGGGCCATCGAACGATGAAATCGCCCAGATCAATGTCGTGCTCGATGCTGACCCTGAGAGCGAGCGTGCTTTCGAGATCATCGCCGACCTCCGACTCGCACTTGATGATCTCGGTGATGGCTCGGGCCTCGTCGGCGGGATCGACGCTGAGGGACTTGACTTGCGCGACGCGCAACAGCGCGACCAAAGCCTCGTGATTCCGCTGATTCTTGTGCTCGTGTTCGTCGTGCTCGTCGTGCTGCTTCGCGCCCTGCTCGCCCCGGTCTTGCTCCTGCTGGCGGTTGTCGCGAGCTACTTCAGCGCGGTCGGCATCGGCTGGATCATCTTCGCTACGATCTTCGGATTCCCGGGAGTCGACACGACGGTGCTGCTCTTCAGCTTCTTGTTCTTGGTTGCGCTGGGCGTCGACTACTCGATCTTCTTGGTGACTCGAGCGAAGGAAGAGGTGCCCTTGCTCGGTACGTCAGAGGGCATGATCCGCGCTCTCGCTGCCACCGGTGGCGTGATCACAAGCGCCGGTATCTTGCTGGCCGCCGTGTTCGCGGTGCTCGGAGTGCTGCCCCTGATCGCGCTGACGCAGATTGGTGTCATCGTCTGCATCGGCGTGTTGATCGACACCTTGCTCGTGCGCACGGTCATCGTTCCGGCCATGACCTTCATCGCGAAGGACCGCTTCTGGTGGCCCCGTCGTCCCGAGCTGACCGATGCGGAAGCTGCTGAGCGCGGTGCCAACGGTCAGGCCGAGCGCATGCCCGACGAGTCGATCGAGGCCAGGCCCGAAAAGGCGAGCGTCGCGTAACCAGTCGCCCAGAGACGAGCAACTCGACGCGACCCGATGGCGTGCTTTGTGCACGTCGTCGGGTCGCGCCCTCTGGCTTCCGCGGCCTGTCGGCACCGCTCGCGCTCCTGCCAGGGCGCATGCTTGAGGCATGCACGAGCGAGCATCACGGTTGCGCGAGGTCATCGCGCTCTACCTGCGCTCGCTCGAGCTCGAACGCGGGGTCAGCGTTCATACCCTGCGCGCCTACGGGGTCGATCTCGGCACCCTCGCCGACTTTGCGGAAGAGCGCGGTGCGGCTGACGACCCCGCCCTGTGGGATCTCGAGTTGCTGCGTGACTGGGTCTGGCGGCAGAACGAACACGGCCTCGCGGCGTCGACACTTGCTCGACGCACCTCGAGTGTGCGCGGCTTGACGGCCTGGCTCGCCCGCTCCGGCCATACGAGTGCCGACATCGGCGTTCGGCTGAAAGCCCCGCGCGGCGAGCGGCGGCTTCCGCGCGTGCTCACCCGCTCGCAAATCGACGGTGTGCTGGATGCCCTCGAGACCCGCGCTGAAGCCAACGCTCCTGCCGCACTGCGTGACCGCGTCATCGTCGAATTGCTCTACGCGAGTGCGCTGAGGGTGAGTGAGCTCGTGGGACTCGATCACGGTGATGTTGACGAGCAGCGCCGCGTCGTCCGTGTGCTCGGCAAGGGGGCGAAAGAACGCGTTGTGCCGTTTGGCCTTCCGGCTCAGCGCGCGCTCCGTGCCTATCTCGAACGCGGTCGACCGGCCCTTGAGGCAGAAAAGTCCGGTGCTGCTCTGCTGCTGGGGCCGAAGGGCGCTCGGGTCTCGACGCGCTCGGTGTACGGGCTCATCGCGGGGTTGCTCGCCGAGCTGCCGGGCTCAGGGCCGTCGGGTCCGCACACGCTGCGCCACACGGCCGCGACGCACTTGCTCGACGGTGGGGCCGACCTGCGTGCGGTGCAAGAGATTCTCGGCCACGCGAGTCTCGGAACCACGCAGATCTACACGCACGTGAGCGCCGAACGACTGGCGGCGGCCTACCGCACTGCACACCCGCGCGCCTGACGCCGAGCCTCGCGACGCCTCGTCATTCATCGGGAGCAACACGGCTCGCTGCAGGCCACCGAGCCACAGCAGGGGTGAGACGTACTCGCCGGCGACGCGAACCCCCAGGTGGACACACGGTCTGGCGCAGTGGCCCGCCTGCAGCACTCCAATGATGTCCCCGGCCTGCACGACGTCGCCGGCCGTAACGAGCGGGTCAACGGGCTCGACGGTGGCCAACACCTGCCCCTGACGAATCGTGATCACGGGGCGGTCGACGACGACCCCGGCAAAGTGCACGATTCCGCTCATGACCGCGACGACCTCGTCACCGTGAGCGGGCGCATTCAGATCGACTCCGCGGTGGCCCGGGCCGTAGGCCGTTGAGGGCGCGACGAACGCTCGAAGTACGACGCGCGGCCCGCTCACCGGCCACACCCACGCCTCTGACGCCGGGGAGGCGCGCGCGGCATGGGCCGACTCGGCTGGCTGGGCCGCTGGCACCCCTGTCACGAGCAGAGTTGCGAACAGGAGCGAGACGAAACGCATGCTCACAGCATCGCGATAAGCACAGCATCCGGAGCCAATCGAGACCCCGCGGGGGAGAGTCTGCCGCGCCGATCACGGGTGGGGGGAGCGGTGATATGCTGGGCGACGCAGTCGTGCGCGTCACGGCTGACTTCGCGTGTCCATTTCATGGCGCATATCCCCACCAGTCCCGCACGTCGTCCGAGCAATCGGCAGGCACTCGGGTCGGGGCCAGCGTCGGGCACCAGGGCCCTTCCCGTCGGGCGGGGCGACAACTGAGAACAAAGGAGCACGGCCATGGCCGTCGTCACTATTCGCCAGCTACTCGACAGCGGCGTGCACTTCGGGCACCAGACCCGCCGGTGGAACCCGAAAGTCAAGCGCTTTATCCTGACCGAGCGCAGCGGAATCCACATCATCGACCTGCAGCAGTCGCTTGCCTACATCGACAAGGCCTACGACTTCGCCAAAGAGACGGTCGCTCACGGCGGCACGATTCTCTTCGTCGGCACCAAGAAGCAGGCGCAAGAGTCGATCGCCGAGCAGGCCACGCGCGTTGGCCAGCCCTACGTCAACCAACGCTGGCTGGGTGGTCTGCTGACCAACTTCCAGACGGTGTCGAAGCGCTTGCAGCGCATGAAAGAACTCGAAGAGATCGACTTCGACGACACGACGCAGGGCTTCACCAAGAAAGAACTGCTCATCAAGAAGCGCGAGCTCGACAAGCTACACAAGTCGCTCGGCGGCATTCGCAACCTGACGAAGACCCCGAGCGCCATGTGGGTCGTCGACCCCAAGCGCGAGCACCTCGCGATCGACGAGGCCAAGAAGCTGGGTATCCCGGTCATCGGCATTCTCGACACGAACGCTGACCCCGATGAGCTCGCCTACCCGATTCCGGGTAACGACGACGCCATTCGTTCGGTTGCGCTTCTGACTCGCATCATCGCGGATGCT
>CAYWZI010000017.1:3465-23149 GCA_964462815.1 uncultured Microbacteriaceae bacterium | reverse complement strand
CAGGGCGAATCGCACGCCGCGCGGGGCGACCTCGATGATCGCCGAGGGCGCCAACCGCTGAAACCTGTCAGCGTCGGCGCGCTGACAGGCGATGACGAGGTCGGAGTCGAGACCCTGCACCACCGCGTCGACATATGCGGAGCGCTCGTCGTCGAGTCCCCGCGCCGCGGTCGCGTCGAGCAGCACGACGATGCGGGATCGGCGGGGGCCGTCGGTCGCTCTGGTCATGGTTCACCTTCGCACGCTGGCGCCCCGGTGCGCCAGCGGCCCGTTGCTAGGCTTGCGACCGTGCAGATACGCGAGCTCTCCGTGCCCGGTGCCTTCGAGATCACCCCGAAACAGTTTCCCGACGACCGCGGCGTGTTCTTCGAGTGGTATCGCTTTGATGCCCTCGCTGAGGCTGTGGGGCACCCTCTCGACCTGCGGCAGGGCAACGGTTCGGTCTCGCGCAGGGGTGTTGTGCGCGGCATTCACTTTGCGGATGTTCCGCCGAGCCAAGCGAAGTACGTCACTGTCGCGCACGGCGCGGTCATCGACTACGTCATCGATATCCGCGTCGGCTCACCGACCTTCGGTCAGTGGGATTCGGTGGTGCTCGACACCGTCGATCGTCGCGCGATCTACATTGCCGAAGGTCTCGGCCACTGCTTCGTGGCCCTGACCGATGACGCGGCCGTGAACTACCTGGTGAGCGAGCCGTTCGCCCCGACGCGCGAGCACGGCATCTCACCGCTCGACGAGACGATCGGACTCGCTATGCCCTTCGCTCGCAGCGAGTTGCGGCTATCGCCGAAAGACGTCGAGGCACCAACGCTGCAGGAAGCCGAGGTGAACGGTCTGCTACCGACGTGGGAGGCTGCTCGGGAGTTCACCAGTTCGCTGGACGAAAGGTGGGCAGGGCAGTGAAGGGCATCATTCTCGCCGGTGGCTCCGGAACACGGTTGTGGCCAATTACTAAGGGCATCTCGAAGCAGCTCATGCCGATCTATGACAAGCCGATGATCTACTACCCCCTGTCGACGCTCATGATGGCAGACATTCGTGAGGTTCTCGTGATTACGACTCCCGAGTATGCGGCTCAGTTCCAAGCTCTGCTCGGGGACGGTAGCGAACTCGGCATCTCTCTCACCTACGCGCAGCAGGCGTCACCCGATGGACTTGCGCAGGCATTCTTGATTGGTGAGTCGTTCATCGGCAACGACAGCGTTGCCCTAGTTCTCGGCGACAACATCTTTCACGGCGCAGGCCTGGGCTCGGCCCTGCGCGCGCATCGTTCCGTCGAGGGCGGACTTATCTTCGCGTACCAGGTGGCGAACCCAGAAGCGTACGGTGTTGTCGAGTTCGACGAGCAAGGACGTGCGGTCTCGATCGAGGAGAAGCCGCGAGAGGCCAAAAGCAGCTACGCAGTGCCGGGTCTGTACTTCTATGACAACTCCGTCATTGACGTCGCGAAGTCGATTCGGCCGAGCGCCCGTGGAGAGCTCGAGATTTCCTCTGTCAATGAGCACTATTTGAGCGAGGGTCGTCTCAAGGTTCAGACGCTCGATCGCGGCACAGCCTGGCTCGATACTGGAACGTTCGAGTCGATGATGCAGGCATCGGAATATGTTCGCGTCATCGAAGATCGCCAGGGTTTCAAGATTGGGTGCATCGAAGAGATAGCGTGGCGCGCCGGCTGGATCGACGACGACCAGCTTGCCGTACTCGCCGCGCCTCTTGCAAAGAGCGGATACGGAACGTACTTGCGGCGACTGCTCACCAAGTAGTCGGTACCGGGGACGAAGCTCAGCGGGCCAGTAACTGCAGCAGACCTGACCGCGCCGCTAAGCCTGCGGAAAGCACCATACGCACGGGCCACAGGTGCCAGCCGGCGTACTTTCGGTTGATGAATCGGCGTGCGGACGCGTGATGCGCCCGAATCATCTCAGCAGAATCTCGTGCTGCGGTATGTGCGCCGACATGGGTGACGGCGACGCTCGGTTCGTAGCGGTTTCTATACCCAGCTCTGCCGAGCCGGTAGCCGAGGTCGACGTCTTCGAAGTACATGAAGTAGCCCTCGTCGAACCCGCTGATCGCGTCGAAGGCCTGGCGGCGCACGAGCAGGCACGCGCCTGACAGCCATCCAGCGTCACGCGCCGTCACGAACTCGTCCGTCTCTTGTCGATAGTGGCGTGTCCACGGGTTGTCGGGCCAAAGATTGACCAAAAGAGAATGCCCAATACCCGTCCGTAGGGACGGCACGCGACGAGCCGAAGGGTACACCGAGCCGTTCGGGTTCAGCACCGCGGGTCCGATTGAACCAATGGTCTCGTCCTGCTCGGCCGTCGCGACTAACGCGTCGACCACCCCGGCGTGAAGTACGACATCGGGGTTGCTGATCAGCACCCACTGAATGGTGTTCGGGAGTGTGCGCACACCGGCGTTTATTGCGCCGCCGTAGCCGGGATTGCCAGGCAGTGGCACGTACATTGCGCCCGAATGTGCGACGAGGGATTCGGTGGGCGACGCGGCGTCAGGATGGTTGTCAACGACCACAACCGCTAGTGGCTCGGCGCTCGCACCGCGTATCGAGCCGAGGAAGTCGGGAAGTACCTCGTCCGAACGGAATGCGACAGTAACAACGCCAACTCGTGCCAAGGGGTCAGCTTTCAATCGGGCCATGGTGGTTCGAATCATAGTCTGGGGCGCTGGTGGCGGCCGTAGGCTAGTGAAGTGGCATTGAACTCTGAGCAGACTGTGTCGGTGGCCCTTTGCACGCATAACGGTGCGGGGTACGTAGAGGAGCAGGTCGCGAGTATTTTCGCGCAGCGTCCGGCGCCTCTGGAACTCGTGGTCGGCGACGACGCGTCGACCGACGAGACGATAGCGATCATCGAGCGCGTGCATGCAGCAGCCCGAGTCGCCGACCCTCTGATGGTGACGAGGTTGGTCGTCATACGTCGTGATCCTGCACTGGGCACTGTCCGGAACGTCGAGTCGACACTCGCGGCATGTACGGGCGATCTCATAGCCTTGAGTGATCAGGACGATGTCTGGCACGAGGGTCGACTGGCTGCTCTGACGGCGGAATTCGCTGGCGATCATGAACTGCTGCTGCTGCACAGCAACGCGATTCTGATCGATGGTGCAGGCAACCCACTTGGGATGACACTGCTCGATGCGCTGGAAGCCTCGGCAACGGAGAGAAGGCGCCTCGTCGCTGGTGAGGCGCTTCCTGTGTTGCTTCGGCGCAGTCTCGTCACCGGCGCAACCATGATGATCCGTTCCCAGCTGCGCGACCTGGCGAGTCCGTTCGCAGCCGATTGGGTGCACGACGAGTGGCTGGCGGCAGTGGCAGCCAGTGTTGGTCGGATGCGATTGCTACCTGGCGCGCTCACTGATTACAGACAGCATGGCCAAAATCAGATTGGAGCTCGAAAGCCAACGATGGACTATCGCTGGAATCGTCTGCGAGAACCTCGGACTGCACGCGCAGCATGGCTAGCGCGGCGGACAGAGAGCCTGGCGGCACGGGGACGGGCTCTTGCGGTCGATGAGAAAATCCAGTCAGAATTGGATGCCAAGGCGGCGCACGAGGCCGCGCGAGCGCGGCTGCCACGCTTCCCATTATCGCGAGTACCCGGGGTATTCAACGGTGTGATCAGGGGCCGATACTGGCGCTACTCGCGAGGGGCAATCGACGTGCTTCGTGATCTTGTGCAGCCCGCCGATTGACTCGCTCTCGGCCTCTAGGGTGATGTCATGATCCAGTCGATGTTGCGTGCTCTCCGATTCCTGTTACCGCGAGAGCGACTCGTCTACTTCTTCTTCGTCTTGGTCAGAATGCTGGCCGGCCTACTAGACGTGCTGGGGATTCTGCTGGTCGGATTAATCGCGAGCTCGATCGCTCTGCAATCGAGCTCGGAAACAGCGAATTCGCCGGTGCGACTGCTGGGCATAGAGGTGCCGGTACTCGAAGGGGAAGGGTTGCTCGCACTCGTATCGGCCGTACTTGGCGTGTTCACCGTGAAAGCGGTCATCGCCATACTATTGACCCGGTTCCTCACCTTTTTCGTGGCCCGCGTCGAGACCCGGGCCGCCGATACGATCGCTGGATACGTTTTTCTAGGGTCGCTTCTGGCGCTCAAGAACCGCTCGACATCTGAGTTGCAGTACGCCGTCACAAGTTCGTCGACCTATGCGTTCACCGGGCTGCTCAACAACCTGTCTACGCTCGTCGCTGAGTCTTTCCTTCTCATCGTTATCGCTGCAACGTTCATTCTGGTGAACCCGGTTGTCGCGTTATTCACCGTCCTGTACTTCGGGATCTTTGTACTCATCCTTCAGGTCATCATTGCCCGGACTCTTCGTCGCGCGAGCCGTCAGGCGGTCGCCGGAACGATCGACACGATGTCTCGAATCGCTGATGCGACGGGCGCGTTCCGAGAGATCCACGTCATGAACAAGCAGGAGTTCTTTGTCAACTCGATTGCCGAAGCCCGACGACGCATCTCACGGTCGGGCGCGGAGATGACATTCGTAGCAACGCTGCCGCGTTACGTCGTCGAGACCGCTCTGATCCTTGGGGTCGTCATTCTGCTTGGTCAGCAACTGCTCTCCGGTCAGCTCGCCAGTGGGCTGGCAACGATTGGCGTCTTTCTCACGGGGGGCGTCCGATTGATGGCGTCGCTCCTGCCGTTGCAGAGCGCGCTCGCAAACATCAAGCAGAACGGTGAGCAGGCGCGCGCCTCTCTCGATCTTCTCGACGAGGCCCGGTCCGACTCCGACCCTCGAGATCAAGGATTAGGCGTGTCGGGGTTCGCCGTCGAGGACGCGCCAGCAGTTGAGGTCAGATGCGTTTCGGTCACCTACGCGGGGGCGGAGGGGTCCCGGGTCCTCGATGACGTTAGCCTCGAGGTCCCCGCAGGTTGCTTCGCCGCGATCATCGGTCCTTCGGGGGCGGGAAAGACGACGTTGGTCGACGTCATCCTCGGGCTGATCAGACCAGTCGAGGGGAGCGTCTCCATCGGCGGGTATGCGCCCGACGAACTGTCGGCCACGGCGCCAGGACTAATCTCGTACGTTCCGCAGAAGCCAGGGCTGATCTCGGGCACCATCGCGCAGAACGTCGCGCTGGGGATCGACGACGCCTTGATCGATCGAGATCGAGTCATGGAGGTGCTGGTCAGCGCCTATCTTGAGGAGCTCATCAGGTCACTTCCCCAGGGAATTGACACGTCTCTGGGTAAACAGGCCGACGCGCTGAGCGGGGGCCAGATTCAGCGCATCGGCCTCGCTCGCGCCCTGTATAACAGGCCACGTTTGCTCGTGCTCGATGAGGCGACGAGCGGGCTCGACGCAAGCTCAGAAGCGTTCGTGGCCGAGAGTTTGCGAGCGATGCGTGGTCGGACGACGGTTATCGTTGTTGCACACCGGCTCTCCACAGTCCAAACGGCAGACATCGTGCACGTAATCGAAGCAGGGAAAGTAACGGCGTCGGGCACCTTTGCGCATGTCTCCGAGGCGAACCCCACAGTTGCCGAGTACGTGAGGCTGATGACCTTCGACTGAGCGCAGCGAGTAGTCTTGAGGTGCCATGTCTGAACCTTCGCCTCCCTCGATTGATCCGGATCGCCGGCGACGAAGTCCGATCATGTGGATCGCACCACTGCTGGCGTTGATCGCCTTGGGAAGTTGGGCCTTCGCATCCCCGGTCGGATCGAGTCCCGACGACGATTACCACCTCGCCAGCATCTGGTGTGCGGCCGGTGACCGAACATCGCTCTGTGAGGACGGACCCACTGAGGACACTCGGTATGTGTCAGAGTCCCTCCTTGGCGCCGCGTGTTTCGCCCGCGACCCTGCTGCGTCTGGCGCTTGCCAGGAGGGAACGTTCGACGACCGTCAGCTAGTCGAGTCGAACCGGGGCAACTTCGCCGGTCAGTACCCCCCCGTCTTCTACAGCGCCATGAGCGTGATCGCCACGGACGACGTTCAGACTTCGGTTCTCATAATGAGGATCGCCAATACGGCGGTCTTGGTGGCGATGGTCACTGCACTGGCCATTCTCCTGCCCACCCGGCATCGACCTGCGCTTCTCTGGTCCTGGTTGATCTCCGTGATACCGCTCGGGCTCTTCCTCTTGGCATCGATAAACCCGAGCGCGTGGGCCGTTATCGGCGTCGGTTGCGCATGGATCGCGCTCCTCGGGTACTTCGATGCCAGTGGTCGACGACGCGTGTGGCTGGGGGTCTTGTTTGTCATTGCGATGGTCATGGCGCTTGGTTCTCGGGCGGATGCGGCGATCTACTTCGGTCTCACCGTTGCCGCAGTCGTGTTCCTGCGCTTTCGTCCGGATCGGACTTTTCTGCGTCTCGCCATACTTCCGGCACTCTCGCTTGTCTCGGCCTTGGTCGCACTGATGGGTTCACGTCAGGTAGGCGTGGCCATCAATGGCTTCGACGAGTCGACACCGGTGATCCCTGATCCGGCAGCGATCAGCGGAGTCGCAGAGCAAGCGGTTCCTGCGGGTTCGACGCTTGGCCTGATCTTCTCGAATCTTGCCAACGCTCCGTCGCTGTGGGCTGGAGTGCTCGGTTCCTGGGGGCTGGGCTGGTTCGACACCCAGATGCCGTATGTCGTCTCGCTCGGTGGCGTGGGTGTTTTCGCCGCCGTGGTATTTCTTGGCATCGGGGTGATCTCCTGGCGTAAGGCACTCATTACTGCGGCGGCAGCTGCGGCACTCTGGGTGATCCCGGTGTGGACCCTCACCCGAGGTGGCCATATGGTCGGAGTCGAGCTCCAGCCGCGCTATTTGCTGCCGCTCATCGTGGTGCTCGCCGGATTTGCCCTTCTCGCTGTCGGCGTGCGGATACCTCGACTCACGCTCTTGCAGCGCACTCTCGTCGTCGGCACCTCGGCCGTCACCCAGTCGCTCGCGCTGTTCTACACACTGCGTCGCTTCATCACCGGCGACGACGTGAATGGTTTCGACTTGGGTGCTGACTCCGAGTGGTGGTGGACGGGGGTTCCCGGACCCATGATCGTTTGGGCTCTCGGAACGTTGAGTTGGGCCGGGATGGTGGTGCTCGTCGTCCGGTTCATCGCCGCCGTGCCCGATCTGCGTGAACCCGAGCCGATCGCCGTGGAGCCGACGCGGTGAGCCTGCTACGAAATGCGCTGAACGTCCTGCGCAGTGAAGGCCTCTACGCCGCTGTGGCCCGCGCAGTTCGTCGTCTCTTTCCATACACGCCGACACGCCCAAGCCTCGTAAATTATGAAGACGCGCTGGCAGCCGACTGGTCGATTCCGCATCCCGCGGTGTCCTCACTTCGGCAAGTGATCGCCGAGCGTCCCGTGGTGGCCTGCGTCATGTCGCCGCCGGGGGCCAACAGTGGGGGCCACCAGAACATCTTCCGGTTCATCCGCATCCTTGAGCAGGCAGGGTACGAAGCGCGCATTTACCTCTACGCGACCTTCGACGACCAGCCTCCACAAGAGGTACGTCGACGGGTCGACTCGTCTACATCCTATGCGAACGTTTCGGCATCGATCGAGCGGTACCCGGAGGGTGGGGTGCCGCCAGATGTCGATGCCCTGATCGCTACATCCTGGGAGACCGCCTACCGATCACTCAGGGACTCGTCTTTGGCGCGGCGCCTCTACTTCGTGCAGGACTACGAGCCCCAGTTCTATCCGGCCGGTACCGAGTCCCAGCTTGCCGAGAACACCTACCGGTTCGGCTTCACCGGCATAACGGCCGGACGATGGTTGGCTGATCGTCTGCATCGCCAGTTCGGCATGAAGACATACTCTTTCGATTTCGGCGTCGATTCCAGTCACTACTCTCTCGTGAACAAGGGCGAGCGGGACGCGGTGTTCTTCTACGCTCGGCCCGAGACGCCTCGCCGCGGATTCGAGTTGGGGGCGATGGCGCTCGACCTCTTCGCGCGCGAGCGGCCGGGATATCGCATCATTCTGGCGGGACAAAACCTCGCGCGTCTCGATCTCCCCTTCACGCACACGACCGTGGGCAACCTGCCCGTGAGTGAACTGAACGCGGTCTACAACCAGTGCGCTGCGGGTCTCGTGATGTCCCTCACCAACATGTCGCTTCTGCCCCTAGAGCTCCTGGCGGCAGGAGTTGTGCCAGTCGTGAACGATGCGCCGAACAACCGCATGGTGGTTTCAGACAATACGCACATCGCTTTCGCGGCGCCAAGTCCTGCCTCACTTGCGTCAGCTCTGGTGTCCGTCGTAGATCGTGAGGACGGGTCTGCTTACGCCACGCGCATAGCGCAGAGCGTCGCCAACCTCAGTTGGGAACGCTCAGGAGAGCAGTTCCTGGACGTCATGCGGCGGGTTCTGGCGTGACTTCAGTCCTGATCGTTGGTGGGAACGGCTTTATGGGCTCCCATCTTGTTGATCGTCTCGCCGCGGACGGGCATGAGGTTGCCGTCTTCGATCGCTTCTCGACACCGCATCCCCGTTACGTGGCGCAGGGGGTGCGTGCCGTCGTCGGCGATTTGGGGGATGTCTCGAGACTCGCCTCCGCAATGCGTGGAGTCGACGAGGTCTACCATTTTGTCTCACCAACCACGCCAGCCACAGCTGCGATCGATCCGGTCTCAGATGTGCGCGATGGGCTGCCCCGTAGCATCGCGTTACTGCAGACAGCGGTTAACTCCGGAGTGGGCAGGGTCGTGTTCGCTTCCAGCGGGGGAACGATCTACGGCGACCAGCCTGTAGCCGCCTTCTCGGAGTCCCATGTGCCGTGCCCCGTGTCGCCATACGGGATCGGGAAGCTTGCTGTCGAGGGGTACTTGCGGTACTTCCAACGCACTCACGGTCTAGACACGATCGCGCTTCGCATTTCGAACCCGTACGGGCCTCGACAGGAGGGCACGGGCGGCCACGGTTTCATCGCGATCGCTGTCAGCGCGGCCGCGCATGGTGGCCCGGTTACCGTCTTCGGTGACGGTTCAATGGTGCGCGACTACATCTATATTGATGACGTGGTCGCGACAATCGGCAGCATGACCGGTCGACCGCATGACCACGAGGTTTACAACATCGGTAGTGGACACGGAGTCTCGGTCACTGATCTGCTCTCTGTCGTGGAGAACACGACGGGTCGCCGCCTGCAGATCACAGTCAGCGATGTGCCTCCGAGCTTCGTTCAACGCTCTGTCCTCGACATCAGTCGTGTCGTGGAGGAATTCGGAGTCGTCCCTGCGGTCGGCCTTGACGAGGGCATGGCGAGGGTGTGGGCAGTATCGCAGAAGGATCTCTCGTGACATCGCCCTCCGTGACGGTCTCAGTACTCACTCTGAACGGCGACCACTATCTCGACGCACTTCTTCGAGCAGTGAGGTCCCAGCTCTTTGACGGTCCGGTGGAGACGCTCGTTGTCGATTCGGGATCGACGGATCGAACTCTCGACATTGTCGCGGCGCACCCCGGAGTACGTCTACACCAGATTCCCCCTCACGAGTTCGGACATGGGAGGACTCGCAATCTTGTAGCCGAGCTCGCGACGGGTGAAATCGTCGCCTACCTGACCCAGGATGCCGTACCCTCGCACGACAGGTGGCTGCACGAGCTGGTACTGCCGTTCCAGGACGATGCCCGGATTGCGGCCGTGGTAGGCAAGCAGGTGGCGTGGGCCAGTGCGCCTCCCGTTCTGAAGTACGACATACATCGGGTCTTCGAGAGACTTGGACCGGACTACGGACTGACGATCGTGGCTGACTGGGGACAGCTGTCGGATGACGGCGTGCGTGTCGCGGCTGCGTTCTATTCGGACTCCAATTCGGCCGCACGCCGTTCGGTGCTGCGGGGGATCGTTCCGTATCGCGATGTGGATTACGCCGAGGATCAACTCTTTGCGCGAGACATTCTCGCTGCAGGGTTGCGAAAGGCCTATGCCCCGCGGGCGGCGGTCCATCACTCGAACGAGTTAACGCTGAGCACGTTCGGTTCCCGCATCGAGGCAGACATGATCGGTCTGAGGAAGATAGGCACCGTTGTTTCGCAGGTTTCGATGCTGGCGGCCTGCGCGCAGATGCTGAAGTGGTCGACCATAGACGCGATCGGCATTCTCCTCGACCGCGATTACGGCCCGGTCGCGAAATTGTATTGGTTGCTCGTGAACCCGTGGTACCACGTTGTGAAGTGGACGGCGTACCGAAAGGCGACGCGGCGAATGGTCGAGGGAGTGGTCGAGGTTGACATGGCAGGAAGGTCGAATCGCAAGCCCTCCGGCCCCGCCGACGAGTGAGGCGTCCGGCATCAAAGCAGTCTCCGTTAGGATTCAAAGCGTGCAGATCGGCGACCGTCGTGACGATCGCTACATGCGGCGTTTGACCTCCGCTCGTCACGACCCCCGCACATTGTTCGTATTGTGCAGGCATGGCGTGGTTCACGAGCGTTTGTCGAAGGGCTCATGCTCGAGCTTTTCGCAGGCCGACGAAGGCCGATGACGCACTCAGACCGCTCAGCAACAGGGAAGTACCACCATGACTCATGATCAGCGCTCGTCCGTCGTCGTCGTCGGTCAGGGTTACGTAGGGCTTCCCGTAGCGATGCGTGCTGTGGAGCAGGGCTATCGAGTGGTCGGGATCGATCTCGACCACCGACGGGTCGAGAGCCTTCGCGCGGGAGTCTCGTTTGTCGAAGACATCACCAACCAGGTTCTCGGTGCGGCGCTGAAGAGCGCACGATATCTTCCGACGTTGGATTACGCCGATGCTGAGAACTTCGATGTCGCCGTGATCACCGTGCCCACGCCGCTGCGCGAGGGCCTTCCCGATCTCAGTTTCATTGAGGCCTCAGCTAGATCTCTTGCGCCGCTACTCCGCCCGGGCGCCACGGTGGTCCTCGAGTCGACGACGTATCCGGGGACGACCCAAGAGTTGTTGGTTCCCATCCTGGAAGCTGGTTCGGGGCTGCTCGCCGGAAGCGACTTCCACGTGGGGTACAGCCCCGAGCGCATCGACCCTGGCAACACGACGTGGGGATTCGTCGAGACGCCGAAGGTCGTATCCGGCATCACCCCCGAGTCGCTCGCTCGCGTCCGTGCCTTTTACGACAGTCTTGTGAACCAGACCGTTCCGGTCAGCTCGCCGAAGGAAGCTGAGCTGACGAAGCTTCTCGAGAACACATTCCGGCATGTGAACATCGCCTTGGTCAATGAGCTCGCGGTCTTCGGGCACCAGCTCGGCGTGAACGTCTGGGAATCTATCGAAGCGGCTGGCACCAAGCCGTTCGGTTTCATGAAGTTCACTCCAGGCCCGGGCGTTGGAGGCCACTGTCTTCCCGTCGATCCCAGCTATCTCTCGTGGGAAGTTCGTAGGAAGCTTGGCAAGAACTTCCGCTTCGTCGAACTAGCCAACGACATCAACGACCACATGCCTGACTATGTCGTTCAGCGTGTGATGGAGCTACTGAACCAGAGCAAGAAGCCCCTCAACGGTGCGGAGGTTCTGCTTGTTGGACTCGCGTACAAGAAGAACTCCAGTGATATCAGGGAATCGCCGTCCCTCCGGCTCATTGAACTGCTGACTGAGTACGGGGCACGAGTCGCCGCAGTCGACCCCCACGTCGACGACGTACGCTGGCCTGCCGGGGTGCGTCGTGCCATGCTCGACACGGCAGAGGTTTCCGCGCACGACATCGTCGTTCTCGTCACCGATCACGATGACTTCGACCTGAGCGTGCTCGACCACCCGACAACTCCAGTGCTGGACGCCAAGAATCGCGCGAGCGGCGCCAATGTTCAGAGACTGTGATGATCATGATCTCACCTGGCGATCGTCAATACAGCTGAGATGAGGAGGCTTACCGGCTTCGCCCTGTCGGGCACTACGGGTGCCCTCTACGCGGCGCTCGCGCCGATTCTCGCACTCCTCTTGCTGCAGCCCACCGAATACGGGTTGTTCTCGATCCCCTATCTCGTTTTCGCCTTCGGCGTCTCTCTGCAGTACTCGATCATCAGTGAAGCCTGGGCGCGGCAGGGCGTGCACGGCGCGCGGAGCGCGGCCTGGCCCGAGTACTCATCCGCACTCGCGACTCTGTCGGCCATCGTTGGAGCGACCGCCGTACTGATTTCCCTGTTGTTTCCGGATCTCCGCCACAGCGCGATTCTCATGGGAAGCGCCGTGTTCCTTGCGGTCTATCAGAATGGCGCGCGCTACTACCGCGTCGCGAACGGTTCACTTCGGCGTGCGCTGCTTTCGGACCTTATGGGGACGGCCGCGTTCGTGATCGCACTGGTCCTGTTTGCAGGGCAACCACCTTTGGTATGGATCGCGATCGCGTGGCTAAGCGGTGGGGCCGCGGCGACCGTTGTTCTTGGCCTACCTCGACTGGTCTGGGGAGTCGGGCTTGTCTCGTGGTCTCGTCGACACGGCTCCGCGATCCGACCACTCCTGTTCGACTCGCTGCTGATGGATGCCGGAGCAATCGGCACGCCGTTCTTGCTCGCAGCCTTCATGGGTGCCCGAGACTTCGGGATCTACCGCGCCGTCTCAAACGTCGCGATGCCGGTGCGTCTGCTCGTCGAGCCACTGCGCCCGGCACTCGGCAGGCTGGCCCCTCAGCGGCTGTTCTCCGCCTGGGCGTCCCTGACCATTCTCGGCACCGGGCTGGCGCTGGCCGCGGCGTGCTATCTCGTGTTGGTCTACGTGATTCCAGGGTTCAATCTGCAACTCGGCACACTCATCGCGCTCATTCCCCACGCCCTGCCGACCTCGCTGTTCGTCGCAGGCAACCTCTACGGAACTGTCTATTACATCGGCTGCCGTACGAACTCCACACATCGGCAGATCATGTTTGGTCGCATCTCGCAGACAGTTCTCGTGTTCCTCCTGCCAGTAGTTGGCTTCGCCATAGTCGGGCTGTCGGGCGCGGTCTGGGGCTTTGCTCTGTCAAGTCTCATGTCATCGGTAGTCTGGATGGCGATCGCTCGTCGCGGCCTAGCGAACGCTATCGGTGAGTAGCGACAGGAGCCGTTCACCATCCAGGTGTCCTGGTCGACTCCCCGCCGCCGCAGTGCCACGTGCGTGATGGCGCTCTGCCAGCCAGATCTGGAACATCATTCTTGCCCACATGTGATGACTTTGTCCCCGGACCCGTGAAGATGCTCACTCCACGATGGCCTGTTCGGTTCCTGCGAAAAGAGCCCTGGCGATAGAGCCCTACCCCGCAAGGGAGATCTTCGGCCCAGCATCGAAAAGGGCCCTGCGGCCAACCGCCGAGTGGAATGCCAGACATCCCCCTAGGACCCCACGCGCTTCACCAGGCAAGTATTTGTCAAGTACCTGTAGGGGTGCGCACCGTTTCGGTGTCGAAGCTTGTCGGTGTGGGTCACTGCGACGGATCGGAGAGTAGCGAGACGGGCTCCTGGGATTCGACGAATACGGCGGTCGGGATCAACTTCTCCACTTTACAGGGAGCATCTACCCCACAGATTCAAAGACTTGCTAAGACTGTGCAGTTCCCTCTCTGGCTATGCCGAGCGCGCCAGCCCAGGTGCTATTCCATCGGTCGAAACTGAAATCCTTGACTACGCCGTCTCGCATAGCGTTCCCGAGCTTCAAGCGGCTGGTCGATCCCATCTCGATTACTGCTGAGGCAGCATCGACCCATTCCTCCGTGCTTGTCGCCGCAATGCCTCCCAAAGACTTGAGTACACTTTCATTTGTTCCGACCGGAGAACCCACGAGAGGTAGGCCTGCAGCGGCGTACTGAAGAAGCTTGTAGGAGCACTTGCCACGCGTGTACGGGTTGTCAGGCAGAGGCATTACCCCCAAATCGGCATGCGCTAATTCGGATCCAAATGTTTCTCGACTCCACTGAACTCTATCGACAATGGAAGACAACGGCCCGAGGCTCTGATTGCCTCCGCTGATCACCGTGAGGCGCAGTCCGAACTTCTTGTGAAGCACCAACAGTGCATCGGAGATTCCGGTCAGGAACTGCTCTGTAGAGGGGGAACCGATCCACACTGCTCGCGGGACTTCTCCGAGTGTGTGGTCGGACTTCACTACGTAGTCATGCGGCTCCACGCAACTGGGGACGACAATGACGCGGTCAGAGTACTCGCATGCTGCATCGGCCAAGATCGCACTTCCGGCAATGACGACGTCTGCGGCCCGCACGGCACGCATCCAGCGCGCTTTCCTGGGCCAGATCCTTGTTGCCAGTGAGGTGGTGTCGGCATACAAGGCATCGTCAAAGTCATAGACAGAGTGTCCCGCGAGCTGCAGCAGCGACTCTTCGATTCTACCCGAGCTGAATGGCGATGCCTCTCGGCTGATGATGACGGTACGGCCTGCCAAGCGAGTGCTCAGTGCGCGGAGGTCGATCTCTGCCTCGATGACTTGGGGTATTTGAGACACGATCGTGCGCGCACTGTTGGCCGACGCCCCAATGTAGTTGTGAGGCTCGGAGGCCAGCCCCATATGGGCGAACCAATCGACAAGCCGCACCCGAGTGCTCCCGGCACTCACGCCGTACGGCGAGACCGCCACGATCGGTGAATCATGCGGAGCGGTCGAAGATGCGGGCGGCTGAGGTGTCAAGGGGGGGATCACGAAGCCTCTCGAGGGGTCACTGGCTGAGCCTTGTGGTGAATCCGGTCCCCAAGAATCGTTCTAGAGTCGACCACACACGCTCGCGAGAGAACTCGTCGTGGACTCGTCGACGAGCACGCTCCCCAAACTCGGCTCGAACCACGTTGCCAGCCTGAATCATGACCTGGAGCTTGTCGGCAAGCGACACCGGATCCCCCACCGCGGCGATGAGTCCAGTCTCGCCGTCGACAACCGAGTCGATCGCCCCCGTCGCGTTAGTCGTCACCGTCGGTACACTGGCCGCCGACGCTTCGAGCACCACATTGGGGAATCCCTCACGGAGAGTCGGCAGGCACAGGACGTCCATCGCGGCGTAATACCCGGACGCGTCTCGAACCTGGCCGGTTCTGGTGGCGGGCCTCCCGGCCGAGCTCAGTTCGTCGGACACTGACGTACTGGCACTCTCGTCATTGCCGCCGACGATGAGCATCTGGTGATCGACACCGCGAGTCACGAGCATCCGCCGCGCTGACGCCAGTATGTGAAGCCCCTTGTCAACGGTCAGCCTCCCCACAAAACCGATGACGGGTACTGTTGGATCCAACCCGAGCTCGAGGCGCGTCCTCAGTTTCTCTTCTGGCGTGGGTACTGTCGGGGGTATAGCCACACCGTTGGAGCTTCCCTTGCCCAACACATGAATTCGGCCCTGTTCGACTAGGCGCAGGTCGATTGCGCGTTGTCGAAGGCTGGGGCTCACGGCCACCACATCGTGGGCGTTGTTCATCGTGAATCGTTCGAGCGACGTCAGAAGACGCCGTAGCGCACCGCTCGTTGTCTCGAGGCGGAGACCCCTGAGTTGGTAGACCCGATAGGGAACCCGAGTCAGCCGTGCAGCGAGAGATCCAAGTAGCCCTGCCTTCGGTGTGCCCACCATCACGACGTCTGGGCGGACCCTGCGCAATAGCCGCACCCACGCGGCCAGGGATCGGAGGTCTTGAGCCACACGGGGCTCACGCGTCATGGGCAGGCTGTGGATGGTGATCGATGAGTCTCGCCCGAGTTCGCTGAGCAGTGGGCCGGGAGCGCAAGCCACATGGACTTCCCAGCCGCGATTCTGGAGGTACTCCGGAAAGCCTCGCATAAGTCTCAGGGACGAATCGGCCGTCACCCCGATCAGGATTCGACGAACATCAGCCATGATCATGGGATTCGCGGACGCGGGCGAACCACGCCGCGGTGCTCGTCAGCCCTTCACGCAGATCGACGGGCTGAACGTCGGGAAACAACGCCTTGACCTGCTTGCCATCGGACTGCGACGCACGAACATCGCCGATGCGCGATTCCTCATGAACAACATCCAAGTGGAGGCCGGTCACCTCTTCCATCTCCGCAATCAACTCCAGAAGCGTCACATTTGTTCCGTAGGCGAGGTTGACCGGGTCGTTGGCATAGATGCCGTTTCGAATCGCGCTGGTGATCACGCTCGTGACCGTCTCGACGTAAGTGAAGTCGCGCGATTGCCGGCCGTCGCCGTGCACGCTGAGGGAGTTGCCCGAGAGGGCCGCGTCGAAGAATTTGGGGATCACCGCGGCGTAGTCGTGGTCAGCGGCCTGGCCTGGCCCGTACACGTTGAAGAATCGGAAAGCGAGATTTCGCATTCCGTACGAGAAGTTGTAGGCCAGTGTGTAAGCCTCCGCCGCAAGTTTGCTGGCACCGTAGGGACTCATCGGTCTCGTCCAGTCGGTTTCGGACTTGGGCAACGAGGGGTTGCTTCCGTAGACAGAGCTTGACGACGCAGTGACAACTTGCGAGACGCCATGATTGCGAGCGGCTTCCAGCACGTTGAGTGTCCCGGTGACGTTAGCGTCGTGACTTGGTCGAGGGGCCGCAATGGACCGCGGAACACTAGGGATCGCCGCCAGGTGGACAACGGCGTCGGTTCCTGCGCTGGCGGCTTCCAGCGCGTCCAGGTCTAGAATGCTGCCCTCGATAAACGTTGTGGAGGTCAAATCGACGTTGCTGATGCGGCCGGTGCTCAGGTCGTCAATGACCACGGTCTGCCAGTCAGGCTCAGTCTGAGAGATGAATTGCACCAGATTTGAGCCGATGAAGCCGGCACCACCCGTGATGAGAACTCGCATGTGTGCTCCTGCAGTTAGTGGGCGGGTATGCCCTTGACGGTTGCGCCCGCAGGCACGTCGCGGACCACACAAGATGCCGCCCCGATAAGGCTACCGGTGTGCAGAGTTAGGCCTTGCAGCACGACCGCTCCAGCACCGACCAATACCTCGTCTTGAATCGTCACATCACCCGAGATGATGGCTCCGGGGTTCACTGAGACGCACTCTCCGAACACGGTGTCGTGTCCTATCGTCACGTTGGAGTTGATGTGCGCCTGGGCACCAAGGCGGACATTGGTTGAGATGCGGGCTCCTGCGCAGATGATGCTCCCGCTTCCGATCACGCTGGCGCGGCCGATTGTGACATCCGGATGCACCAAGGTCGCCGCTCGCTGCTCTCGTTCGCCGAGTTCCCGGGCAATGCGTGCTCGTTTTTTGGGTGACCCGATCGCGATTGCGTAGTGGACATCGATGTCAGCCGAAAGCCAGTGGCCGATGGTTCCCAAGTGAGGAACCCCCAATGCGGCTAGCCTCTGCAGGTTGAGGTCGCTCGGATGATCGTCGAGGACACCGAGCAACTCAAACGCCGCATGTTCGCGAGAGGCATTGATCGCCTCGACGACATCAATCGACTCGCGGGAGAATCCGCCCGCGCCGATTACGACGAGCTTGTCACTCATGACCGATCCCTGCAGTGTTTGATCCCTTGAAGGGCGTCATCGTCGCCGACCCTTGTGCGCTGACACCTTCGCGTTTCAGGACTGTCGAGACGGTGCTCACGAGAATACGTAGATCAAGCCAGAGTGAGCGGTTCTCGACGTACTCGATGTCAAGTGCGAAGCGATCTTCCCACGTCAGCGCATTTCTGCCTGATACCTGCGCGAGGCCCGTGACCCCGGGTCTGACCTCGTGCCGACGAGCCTGCGCGGGAGAGTAAAGCTCGAGATACTCGACGAGGAGAGGGCGCGGGCCAACCAGGCTCATGTCGCCCACGAGCACGTTCACAAGAGCGGGAAGCTCATCGAGACTCGTGGATCGCAAGCGGCGGCCGAAAGGTGTGAGCCGATCTTCGTCTGCCAACACGCCGAGGGCGTGGTCTGGGTTCTTCATTGTGCGGTACTTCAGAATGTTGAAGACTTGGCCATCTCGACCGGGTCGTGCCTGTTTGAACAGAACCGGTCGCCCGAGCCTCGCGAGAACGAGGCCGGCCACGACCAGCTGAATAGGCAGGGTCACGATGAGCAATACTGCCGCGACGAGGAGATCCCCGGCTCGTTTCACCGCGTCGTAAGGTCGGTTCTTGGTCATCGTGTTGCCAGGAAGCCACGAATTGTGCGCTCTATGCGGCCAAGGTCGGCGTCCGCGAGGACGGAGCCGCTGGGGAGGGCGAGACCCGTCTCAAAGAGCCGCTGAGACACCCCATTAATCAGTGAGCGAGTGCCCGCAAAGACAGGCTGCAGGTGCATCGGCTTCCACAGAGGTCGACTCTCGATATTCTCGGCGGTCAACGCCGAAGACAGTTCGGCCGCTGACCACCCAGCGATCTCCGGCTCTACCACCACGGACGTCAGCCAAAAGTTGTCCTCGACATCGTTGTCGCGCCCGAGGATCGACACTCCCGGCACCGCGGAGAAGAGCCGGTCGTAGAAGTCCCTGATCATACGACGCCGCGCAATCATGGAATCGAGCCTCTGCAGCTGCGCCCGCCCCAGCGCGGCGAGGAGATTGCTCATCCGGTAGTTGTAGCCGATCTCTGTGTGCTCATAGTGACCCACCGGCTGCCGGGCCTGGGTTGCCAGGTAACGGGTGCGCGCCGCGAGAGCATCATCGTCAGTCACCAGCATGCCTCCGCCGGAGGTGGTCATGATCTTGTTCCCGTTGAATGACACCGCTGCCGCGGCACCGAATGATCCCGCGGACTCACCGTGATGACGGGCTCCAAGGGACTCTGCCGCGTCAGAGAGGACGGGCAGGCCGTGCCGTTCAGCGAGAGGCAGGATTCGGCCGTAGTCCGCGCATCGGCCCAGCAAATCAACCGGAAGGACCGCGGCAATCCGCTCACCACGCCGCGAGAAGTCTGCGATCGCCTCGTCGAGTAGCTCCACCGAGATGCAGCCCGATTGCGCCTCCGAGTCGATGAAGTACGGTTCAGCGCCGACGTATCGGATTGCGTTCGCGGTTGCGGCAAAAGTCATCGTCGAGGTGAGCACGACGTCTCCCGGGCCGATGTCCATCCCGATGAGAGCGAGGTGCAGGGCCGCGGTGCCCGAACTGAGCGCCACGGCGTGCTCACGTCCTGTCTGACGAGCAATCGACTCCTCGAAGGCATCGACGTCTGGGCCCAACGGCGCGATCCATCCAGATCGAAAGGCGCCAAGGATTGCCGCCTCTTCCAGGTCGCCCACGTCGGGTGATGAGAGATAGATCCGCTCGTTCATCGTTCTCTGGCGCCGTTGTGATCTGGACGGGTTAGGCCGCATCTTCTCTCCCACTCCGCTTTGTCCATCAACGCTGGATCTAGGGGAGCGACAGTAGCGTGGGAGATCTTCGGGTGTCGAGGTCTCGAATCCAGCTCGCTTTCGCCGAGCAGTACCTCGTGCAGCTTCTCGCCGGGTCGCAGTCCCGTGAACACGATGTCTATGTTCCGACCGGACATGGCGATCATCTGGTTCGCGACGTCAAGTATTCTCACCGGCTCACCCATGTCCAAGATAAGAACTTCCCCAGGCTGTCCAACCCCACCGGCTTGAACGACCAGCTGGCAGGCTTCCGGAATCGTCATGAAGTAGCGGGTGACCTCGGGGTGCGTGATAGTCAGCGGGCCGCCGGCCTCGATGAGGGTCGTGAATGTCGGAAGCATCGAACCGCGGCTCCCTATGACGTTGCCGAAGCGGACAGACAGGTACTGGGTCGAACTTTGCGTGGCCGCCCATGACGTCAGTTTCTCAGCAACGCGCTTCGAGTGCCCGAGCACACTAGTGGGGTTAGCGGCCTTGTCTGTGGAGATGTTGA
>CAYWZI010000017.1:0-3455 GCA_964462815.1 uncultured Microbacteriaceae bacterium | reverse complement strand
ACCTCGTACTTGAGCGAGGCGTTGAGGACGTTCAAGGTGCCTATGACGTTTGTCTTCCACGCCTCGTCCGGAAAGCGTTCAAGCATGGGGAGGTGCTTCAGGGCGGCTGCATGGAACACAACCTCCGGTCGGCAATCCGCGAAGACCTGGGTGACCGCCTCGGCATCACGAATGTCAGCGAGCACTATGTTCCGAGTATCTAGCAGGCCATTGCCATCGATGATGAGCTGGGCCTCCTGAAGGCCAGACTCGTCACGATCGAGCATGAATAGTTCGCTCGGGTGGAACTTGGTGATCTCGCGGCACAGGGCGGATCCAATCGAGCCGCCTGCCCCGGTGACCAGAACACGTCGTCCCGCAAGATAGTGCGCAATAGATTCGACATCTGTCTCGACCGGGTGCCGTCCGATCAAGTCCTCGATCGAGACATCCTTGAGATCGACGATCGCTGATCGTCCCTCAAGCACGTCCGCTAGTAGCGGAAACAGCAGCATGCGGAGGCCTGCGGCATCAGCATGGGCCTTGGCTTGCTGAACAAGTCGGGCGTCGGCTCGTGCGATGCACACGATCAGCGTGGTCGCCTTCGTCCTCCTGGCGATCTTGACGATGTCTTCACGACTCCCCAGTACCGGCACCCCGTGAATCCAAAGGTTCCGCTTCACCTCGCTGTCGTCGATCAACCCCACGGGCACGTAGTTAGAGTTCGGGTCGGTGAGCATCTGGGGAACCAAGAAGTTGGCAAGACGTCCGGCGCCGTACAACAGTGTCGGCTGGGCGTCTTCTCCCGGCCGAGCGCTGTTCTCCTCCAACAGCCGTCGTACGTATCGCGACGCGCCCATCAAGGTGAATGCGACGGGGAGAGCGACGAGCGCGGTGCTTCGCGGAATCTGGAGCCAGGTACCGAAGAGCACCGTCGGAACGGCGAGTAGGGCCGTCACGGAGCCCACCGTGAGTCCGAGCGCTTTAGCTTCGTAGAAACTGCCGATCCGAAAGCGGCCAAGGTAAAGGTGGAACACCCGGCCAAAGCAGAATTGCAGGACGGCCGCGGCGCCGGACAGGAGTGCAAGAGAATCCCAATCGACGTATTGCACAGCGAACTCGTATCGGAAGACCGCCGCAAGACACAGCGCCAGAGTCCAGGCGAAAGCATCAAACAGATATTGACCGCCGACCGTCGTCCTCACCCTACGAGCGAAGCCCCTCATTCGATTCTGGGATGTTGTGTCATTCATGATTGCGTCTCATTGGCGTGGATGCTTGAGGAAGTCGCTCTTGGTGTCTCAAGGGAAAGACCGTGTGCATGGTCTTTGCCAATACTATCGGGTCGAATCTCGAGCGCAGGGGGTTCCGCTAGCGACGGGGTCACGGACGTCCGCAGGGCAACCGACGCCACTGCGATGGGAAGGAACAAAGCCCATTGATGCCCCGGCGCCGCCAAGTACGGGTTAGTCGCATTCGCAACCAACATCGCGAAGCCGGCAGTGCCGGCGCTCACCAAGATCGGCGTAAGCGCGGGCCGAGCAAGTGCCGCCTTGCGTAGGTAGTCGACTCCAACCGCCAGCGCTGCCAGCGCAATTGCGACACCTACGAGGCCTACGTTGAAGAGCAAAAGGTGATATTGCAGTTCGAGAGACCACACGATTTCCGATGCTCGGTCGTAGCCCGGAACGGGCGCTCTAAAGCCTGCTCCAAAGATCGGGTTCAGGGCCCACGCATCCAGTAGGTGGGCCGCCTGATCGGAACGGATCGACTGCTCAGCTGCTCCCGATGCCTGCGCGATGCCGAAGAACGATCCGATCGAAGACACGAGTACGGCGATCGGGCCCGTGGGGAATGTTCTCGCAAGAATCAACCCAACCCCAAGCGCTGCGACGATCCCGGATGCCATGACCACTAGGTGCAATCGTGTCTTGGTCGGTGGCCTGGCGGACGTTTTGAAAAGTGTGAATCGAAGGAGGAGCGCAACCAGAGGTGCGATCACGATCACGAGCACAATGCCCGTCCGATCCGAAATCAGTGCGGTGGACAAAGCGGCAAGAGCACAGAGCCCCCTCACTCCCCAGTGGGGCAGGAACGCGTCCCTCCGCACGAAGAGCGATCCCACCCAGAACGGTCCAAGCCCGGCGAGAGACGACAGGCCCCAGGATCGGGCTTGGGTAGCCCCATCGCGAAACGTCGCCTTGAGATCCAGGGAAGTGATCAGCCAGTCGGGAACCAGTTGAGGAATGATCCCCGCTTCACCGGCGATGAAGATGAGCAGGACCGAGCACACAGCGAGCGTGCCGATGGCGGCGGCCAGTATGAAGTAGCGGAGTGTTGCAGGCGTAGCGACTGCCGCGCAGAGCAAGTACATAGCCGGGGCAGCGATGAATATGGCGATGGAAAACACAGGATCGGGGTTGTTGTTACCCAGCACCATGCCGTACAGGGCCAGAGCGGCGATGAGGAGCCCGATGGTCCACACATGCAGATCAATAGGCGGGTCGCGTCTGACCAAGCTCACCAGTGCGGCCAGACCCAGCAGGGCGAAGATCGGGTAAAGGATCTCGTTGTGCGACACGGGCATGAAGAAGATCCAGCTGAAGGCAGACACCACGAGGATTCCCGTGAGGCGCCTACGGTGCATCCATGTTCTCGTGGTGGCCACCTCAGACCTCTGCGTCATCGGGAGAAACATGTCTTGAGTGACGGACCACGATCCATGTCGTTGATGCGATCAGGGCTGCGAAGACCGCCAGGCCGAACGTCATGGGTGGGTTTGGGACAACAGGCGCACTTGCTGGTTCTGCTTTCACAACCTGCACGACCGTCACAGAAACGACCTCGTTTTTCGAGGACATGAACGCGGAGGACTCAGCCGCGATAGCAATTGCGATAGCGGCTGAGTCCTCCGCGTTCGGCCAGGTGACTCGTATTTGAATGAGATTCGTATCCACGGCGGAAAGCGCAATCACGTGTTCTGCTAGGCCCCTGGCAGTGATGTCCAGATCCAGCCTGTCGATAACCGGGTCGAGTATTGGATCTGAAGTGACGAGCGCCTTTAGGGTCGCCGTTCGGCTATTGGCGTAGGTGATTGCGGCTTGCAGGGCCTCCGGCGTTGCCTCTTGGGGCAACCCGACATCGACACTCAGCAGCGACGAAGCACGGTAGCTGGGCTCCTGTGTCGCGAGGATGATTGCTGCTACTGCAACTGAGCTGATAGAGAGAACGAGGACGGCAACGTAGCTCCTCCGCAGGTGCCTAAAGAAGTCTCTGAGTGACACCCGGCTGAGCTTAGTCGGTTCGTCCGGGGCGATCCTGTGGCGGAGCGTCAGACTCGGCGACTTGAAGCTTCCCATGTCTTCTCAGCATCGGGCGAGTCAACCGAGTACTTCAAACTTGTTGCTCGGCCTGCTAGTTGGGGAACCAGCCGGAGATGTCGACGATGATGTGGGTGTTGCCATCGGGGTTGTAGA
>CAYWZI010000016.1:0-23181 GCA_964462815.1 uncultured Microbacteriaceae bacterium | reverse complement strand
CCACTGATGACTTGATTCCGTTCTTCACAGCGGCGCTGGAGACATTCGGTCCCGAGCGGGTTGCTTGGGGCTCTGACTGGCCCTTGTGCGGGACTGGAAAGCACTATGGAGATGTGACCGCGCCGATTTCAATGGCGCTGATTCCTTACAGCCTCAGCGAACGCGACTTGGTTTGGCATGGCAACTTCGATCGGATCTACGGATGAAGGGGTCTGGCGAAGGTGGATGGATCCGCGTCGGCGCCGCGATTGTGGAAGGAGAGATGCGAGTCGATGTTGCTGTCCAAGTTCAAGGGGAGCTAATCGTTTCGATCGCAGATGGTTGGTTGGCGCCCGAGGCCGCAGTGCGTTATCCCGAATCAACCCTCGTGGCGGGATTCGTCGATGCTCACTGTCACTTGGCTTTCGATTACGGCCCTGACCACGAGACGGTGCGTCGAACCCTCGAAACGGCGAGTGTGGAGGTGTTGCACGACCGGATCGAACGACACGCGCGCGAATGCCTTGAAGGCGGTGTGACCACAATTCGAGACTGCGGAGACCGCGACTTCACTTCGGTTCGTTTCCGGGACGAAGTCCTTGCCGGGCGGCGTTCGGGGCCGAGGGCTCTGGTCTCGGGCCCTCCGCTTACGACGCCAGATGGCCATCTGAACTTCTGCGGTGGCGCAATTGACCCGCGCGTTGGCGATGTCGAGAGCGCCGTTTCGCGCATCGCTAGCAGAGGAGCAGATTTCGTGAAGGTGATGGCTAGCGGAGGAGGCATGACGGCGGAGTCCAACCTTCGCAGTTGCCAGTTCTCACAGGAGCAGCTCTCAGAGATTGTGCGAAGTGCGCACGCCAAGGGCCTTCCGGTCGCGGCACATGCGCACAGTGTGGACGCGATCGTGCAATCTGTCACCGCTGGGGTGGACACCATTGAACATTGCAGCTGGAAAGGCCCAGATGGTTCCACTGACCTTCGCCTCGACGTGGTCGACGCGATCGCGCAGGAGGGAATACACGTTGTCCTAACGATGGCCGGTATCCAACGAGCGCTTCTTCCCGGCTCCGGGGCCAACTCCTTGGAGATGGGTAGCGCGGTCGAGAGCTCAGAAACTGGAAGGCTTGAGACTGATTTCGCTTGGGCACGGACAATGCTCGAGCACGGTTGCAGACTCTCCATCGCAAGTGACGCTGGGGTTCGCTTCACCTCCTTCGCAGGCTTCATCGATTCTGTGCGCTGTGGAATCGAAGCACTTGATGTCAGCGCACTTGATGCTATCGAGATGGCCACTTCAACCCCTGCCGCCGCGATTGGACTCTCCGGCGAGTGTGGATTGCTTGCCGAAGGTCGAGTGGCAGACATGATCCTGCTGGACGGGAAGATCCTCGCGGGGTCGCATTACCTGCCCGATGTGGCACGGGTGTGGGCGCGTGGTGCGCAAGTGGAACGACCCGCAAGCACTGTTCGGAAGAGCTAAGAGCGAAACTTTAGGCTTTGGTTACGACTCAAGATGCCCCGGTACTGTGCAGAGGGAGGCAAGGCCGGGGCCTGCCGCCAGGAAACGTAATGGCATCGATGACTCCGACGTAGCCCTCCGAGTCTGGCTGAGGTGCAGCAGAATTGACAGCGCGGGTGGTTCATAGTCCCCGACGTGACCGATCCGTCCTAGGTCTTGACCCCGCGAACTAGTATTGACTCATGATTGGGAACGACAGCGCAACTCCATACCTAGGACAGCAGCTTGCCGACAAGTTGGCGAGTGCCATTCGCGAAGAGGGCTTGCAGGAGGGTGACCCGCTACCTTCTGAACAAGAGATCGCCATGGCACATGGAGCAAGTATGCGTGTTGTTCGAGACGCACTCCGCATTCTGAGCCAGTTGGGAGTAATCAGAACCCAGCAAGGGCGCCGCTCCGAGGTGGCGAACCTGCCCCCTGTCGCGGTTCGTCAATATTTCGCACTGCTTCTGGATCGCCAACCGGGGGGCCTGTCTGACTTGATTGACTTCCGCCGCGCATTGGAGGGTGAGGCGGTCGCTCTAGCGGCACACCGCATCTCAGTCGAAGACCTTGGAAAGCTCGACGCCCTTCTGGCGCGAATAGAGGGTCTGGCCCAGAGTCAAGAGTCGTCGAGGGCTCAGATGGACGTCGACTTTCACTCAGCTATAGCGCGCGCCTCGGGCAACCGTTTCGTAGGCGCAGTGTCGGACGCGCTGTTCGATGCGCTTTCGAAGGAGCGAGCTCATGGCTTTGCCGTGACCGAATCCAGTGGCGGAACACATGAGACCAGCGACATTGAGCATCGGGCTATCCTTGCCGCTTTGCGAGCGCGCGATGGCGAAAAAGCGCGGAGCCTGATGTGTTCGCACTTGGATCGTGTGCGAGCGAGCGTCGCCCCTCCCCTCGACGCGGACACAGCCCCACTTACCACGTAACGGCGAACCGACCTCGGTCGTGAAGAACGAAACGGTGACCGATCAAGATGACCTCAATTCGTTCCTCACGCTCATCTGCTTGATCCCGTTTGCGCCTGATGTGCGCCGACACGTGTCGGTGTGTCCTGAATGTCGATTCGTTCGCCTGAGCTGATCGTCCGTGATGTCGCTCCCGACATCGAAGCGCTCGCACAGTGCGCAACGGCTGTCATCTCCGTGTAGACGGAGGCTTACACGCCGTGAGCCTCCACATCTACGTGGAGGAGTGCTTCGATGGCTCGCAAGCAGGGTTCGAATGTCGGTGACATGCAGTTGTCTTTCGACCTGTGGGGGCTCGAGGACTCAATCCCCGATGACGAAGCGCCGGCATTCGCTGGCGATGAGGAGAGGAATCTCGATGAGCGATCAGTTCAGTCCGGACCCGCAGCGGGTGCGTCAGGTGGAGATCGACCTGAACCGTCGAACGGTGTCGGCCGACGACCCGTATCTGAAGCGGATGGGGTTGTTCAAGAACGACCGGATGGTGGCGAACGAGATCGCCTACGCGGAGCAGACAGCGGAATACTCCGAACTTGGGTACTGGACCACGAAAGCGGAGCGCAACTACTTTCTGACCGCCAGGCCGACCGCGCTGGAGGCGTTCCAGCTGCTGTATCGGCACTCAAGGAACGCGCCGATCGTGTCGAGCCCGATAGCGCTGGAGCTGCTGGAGTACGTGGAGGACTCGGAGCAGATGGACGAGCTGGCGTTCTCCAGCGAGTACCGGTCGCTGACCCTGTTCTGGATGACGAAGGAGCAGGAGCAGTCGCTTCGGAAGGCGCCGGAGGTGGAGCTGGCGCTGGCGAAGGTGCTGGAGCCGGTAGCAGCAGCGCAGGAGCTTCTCTGGGCGATGAATCCGATGCAGTTGCGCGTGCTGTGGCGGATGCTCCGACTGTGCGAGGACGAGCGCGCCTTCAGTTGGGAGTATCTGCAGGACGTGTGCTCCAGCAACTGGTTCTTGACTCTCGAGCGCCGACCGAAGAAGAGCGGCGTCTTCTAGCCCGCTGGCCGGGATGGGGCGCCACCCCGGAATTGTTCGATGAGGACGACTCCCGCTACGCCCAAGAGCGAGCGCAGCTGAAAGACCTGTGGACTGAGGGGGAGTGGGCGGCGGCACGTCGAACGGTGCTGAATGCCCATTACACCTCGCGAGACTTCGCGCACGGCATCTGGGAAGCACTTGCGGAGACTGGCTTCACGACCGGCGAGGTGCTCGAGCCGGGGAGCGGGTCGGGCAATTTCATCGGCACCGCGCCCGCCGGTGTGCAGATGGTGGGTGTGGAGGTTGACCCAACGACGGCGCGCATCAGCCAGTTGGTGTATCCGCAGGCAGTGATTCGCACCGAATCGTTCGCGGACACACAACTGACCGGAGACGGTTTCGATGCGGTCGTCGGCAACGTGCCGTTCTCTAGCGCCGTGCTGTACGACCCGGCCTACAACTCCGAGAAGCTGTCAATGCACAACCACTTCATCGTGAAGTCTCTGGCGATGACCAAACCCGGCGGCATCGTGGCGGTGCTCACGAGCCGGTTTACGCTGGATGCGAAGGATGATGCCGCACGGCAGCGTATGGCGGAGCTGGGCGAGTTCCTCGGTGCGGTGCGTTTGCCCGCCGGTGCCCATGACGACGTCGCCGGCACAGATGCTGTCACCGACCTCGTGATGTTCCGCCGGTACTTGCCGGGCGAGCAGTCGCAGTCTCGTACCGACTGGCTCACCTCCTCCGAGCGACTCATCGACGGCAACACGGTCCAGGTGAGCGACTACATTTACGCATCCCCGGAGCGCGTGGTCGGATCGCTGTCGTCTCGTTCGGGCCGGTTCGGGTTCGAGCCGACGGTACGGCCGCCAGATCGCGGCCACGATGCCGTGGCCGCCACGTTCCGCACTGCAGCGATCGACGTGGCTACGCAGGCGCGTCGCGTTGGCCGCGGATGGGCAGCCAACGGGCAGATGGTCACCGATCGGCCGGTGGCGCGCATTGCTCAGAGGCCGGGCCGCGTCGTCGGCAGTTTGCTGGTCGACGCGATGCGGTCGATTGTTGCTCAGGGCATCGACGGACGGGTGGAGGTGCGCCTGCCGGCGGCGGTGGCGGTGGAGCTTCGCAAGCTGATCGGTCTGAGAGATGCGGCCGTGGCAGTGCTGGAGGCAGAGTCGCGTTCCTCCCACGACGGTGACCTGCTGGCAGAGCTTCGGCAGAGCTTGAACGGCTCCTACGACGACTACGCGCGCGTGCATGGCCCCATAAACCGGGTCGAGACGCGCGGGACAGGCAAACTCGACGTGGACGGTGAGGAGATTGTTCGTCGGAAGTATCCGCGCGCGTTGATCGAACTGCGCCGCGACCCGCACTTCGCAGTGGTCGCAGCGTTGGAGATCTTCGATGAGGACTCGGGCAGAGCTCGCAAGGCTGACATCTTCACCAAGCGGGTGATCGGCTACGTCGATGAGATCACCAGTGTCGACACTCCCGAGGATGCGGTCGCTGTATGCATGGACCGCCAAGGGCAGATCAGTATCCCGCTCGTTGCTGAACTGTTGGGCGTCGACGAGGCGGCCGCGGTGACGTTGGTGGTGCCGTTCACGTTCCCAGACCCAGACAAGGACGGCCAGCTCGTGCCTTCGGCTGAGTACCTGTCGGGGGACGTGCGGGCGAAGGTGCGCGTCGTGCGCGAGCGGCTCGAGGATGAGCCGGCACTGGTGCGCAACCTTGCGTCGCTGGAGGCAGTGGTGCCGGCGGAGCTTGGCCCGGAAGACATCGACGTGAAGCCCAGTGCGTCGTGGATTCCCGAGAAGACCGTGAACCAGTGGCTGCAAGCCATCACGCGGAAGAACGTCACCTCAGAGCGCATTGGTGGCAAGTGGCGTATTCGCATCCACGGCAAGGTCGACTACGCCGTGGAGACCCTGTTTGGCACCGAGTCCACCAGCGTGCATCAGGTGCTGACGAAGGTGCTGAACTCCGAGAAGCTCAAAGTGGAACGCACCATTGAGCAGGGCGGTTCAGAGGTGAAAGTGGTCGACATGGAAGCCACCCAGGCGTTGGAGGAGAAAGCCGCCGATGTCGTGGATGACTTTGGCGACTGGCTGTGGAAGGACGCCGAGCGGGCGGACATGCTGCAGACCCGCTACAACGACCTGTTCAACGGCATCGTCTTGCGCTCTTACGACGGAGTGATCCTCACGTTGCCCGGGCGAGCGGCGAGCTTCACCCCGCGCCCCCACCAGCATGCGGCGGTGGCGCGCATGATCGCAGAACCCTCCACGGGCCTGTTCCACGAGGTGGGCGCCGGCAAGACTGCCGAAATGGTCATGGGCATCATGGAGATGAAACGCTTAGGGCTGGTGGCAAAGCCGCTAGTGGTGGTGCCGAACAACATGCTCGAGCAGTTCACGCGAGAGTTCAAGCAGATCTACCCGCGCGCGCAGGTGCTGTCTGCCGGCAGCAACGAGCTAGCGAAGAAAGGCGATCGGGATGGCCGGAAGCTATTTGTCGCCCAGGCCGCCATGGGTTCCTGGGATGCGGTGATCATGACGCAGACCGCGTTCGCCCGTATCCCTCTGTCGGCCGATACGCAGTCGGCGTTCATTGAGAAGAAGCTCGCCGACCTTCGCGAGCACCTGGAGGCCATGAAGGGCTCCACGCTGTCGAGCAAGTCGGTGAAGCAGATAGAAAAGGACATCGTCTCTGCCGAGGAGAGCCTGAAAAGGCTGATGGACTCCCCGCACGACGACGGGATCACCTTCGAGAAGGCCGGCATCGACTACCTCGTCGTCGATGAGGCCCACGGCTATAAGAACCTCGCCGTGCAGACCACCGTCGATGACTTGAAGAAGGGCTCCTCGCAGAAGGCTTCCGACCTGGAGGCGAAGCTGTGGTACCTGCGGGAGATCGCTGGGCGTGACCGGGTGTGTACGTTGGCGACGGCCACACCGGTGGCGAACTCGATGATCGAGATGTATGTCATGCAGCGCTACCTGCGCCCTGACTTGCTGGAGCGCGCCGGCATCCTCTCGGCCGACGACTGGTGTTCGCAGTTCACTGAGCAGGTCACTGCGATCGAGATGTCGGGCACTTCGAGGTTTGAGGCGAAGACGCGCACGGCGAAGTTTCGAAACCTGCCGGAGCTTTTGCGGATGTGGCACACTTCGGCCGACGTCAAGACGGCGGAGGATCTGAACCTGCCCGTGCCACTGGAAGCCCCTCGCTCCGAGGACGGTGCACGTGAGCCGTCGATTCTGTCGGTGCCGGCAACAGTGCACCAAGAGACGCTCATCTCTGAGCTCATCGAACGGGCCGAGGCGGTGAAGACCCGCATGGTTGACCCGACTGAGGACAACATGCTGAAGATCAGTAGCGACGGCCGCACCTACGCTATGGACGCACGGCTGGCCGACGAGGAGCTCACCCCCGAACTTGGAGAGCAGACCAAGATCGAGAAGGCCGCCGAGACGATCTTCCGGGTGTGGGACACCACCAAGAATCGCGGGTACACCGACGCGCTCGGGGAGGATTCCGACCGGCCGGGAGGCTTGCAGATCGTGTTTGCCGATCGCGGCACGCCGTCGAACTCGTGGAACGCCTACGACGGACTGCGGGGTGCGCTGGTGGCTAAGGGGATGCCGAAGGAGTCGATCCGGTTCATTCACGAAGCGGCCGGCGATGACGAGAAGGCGAAGCTGTTTGCCGCCTGCCGGGATGGGCGGGTGTCGGTCATCATCGGCTCAACCGAGAAGATGGGCACCGGCACCAACATCCAAGTGCGCGCGGTTGCCCTGCATCATTTGGACTGTCCGTGGCGGCCTGCAGATGTGACCCAGCGAGAGGGGCGCATCATTCGCCAAGGAAACCAGAACAAAGAGGTGTCGATTTTCCGTTACGTCACCGAGGGCAGCTTCGATGCCTATATGTGGCAGACGGTGATGCGCAAGGCGAAGTTCATCGACCAAGTGCTCAGCGGGAAGTTGGATGTGCGCGAGGTGGAGGACATCTCCCAGTCGGTGATGAGCTATGCCGAGATCACGGCGATCGCCGCTGGAGACATGCGAATTCTGGAGAAGGCGCAGCTGGATGCTGACGTGTCGAAACTGCGAAGATCCCAGCGCGCGTGGGGGCGCGGCATCAGCGCCACCCGCTCTCGCCTGCAGGTGGCGCAGACGCGCATGGAGAACATCGACCGAGATCTCGTCACCGCACATCAGCACCTCGCCGCACGTGTCACTACGAAGGGTGATGCGTTCTACGCCGAAGCCAGCGACGCCCGCGAGCCGGGAGTTGGCAAGTACGGCAGTCGCGCAGAGTTCGGCGAGGCGGTGAAGCATCGCGTCGCCCGGCTACTCGCCACCCCCGGCATCTACCTCAACCAGCACATGCAACAGCCCACACCGTTGTTCCGGCTCGAGGTGAAAGTCGGTGAGGTGGCCCTCGTCGCCGGCGTTCGCTACAACGCATCCAAGCCCGCGGATCGCATCATCCGCATGAACGTCGACGGGCTGCAGGCGGTGGGGTTCGAGTTCCTCGAGTCGGAGCTTGCGACGTTGGATGCTTCCACCTTCGCCCAACGTTTCGAGACGCGAGTAGCCGGGCTCGATGACACCACACTCCTTTGGCGGGACGAGCGCACCTCGCTTGCTGGCCAGGTGGAGGAACTGAAGGTTATGGCCGAAGCATCGTGGGCGAAGCAAGACGAATACGACAAGAAGAGCAAACGGCTGGAGCAGCTGACGGCGGCCATGAGCGGCGACCAGGAGCAACAGCAGGCAAGCCCGATCGAGGGGGCGGTCGTGCGCGTGGAGCATGACGTCGTTGCCCTGCCCGTCGACGAACTGCAGCAACGGCGCCGAGACCGGGCACAGCAGCACGGCGACGAAGGCACCGAAGGACCGGCAAGCAGGTCGCTGTAGACACTGCCATGAACCCGTCGGCGGGCGTACACTTGTAGGTGAACACTAGTGGAGGACTGATGGTGACTCAGGGCATGATTCGTCAAGCTCGGGACGACCGCGGCGTTAGCGTTCGCCAGCTCGCCTCCGCGCTCGGCGTTTCCCCCTCGGCGGTCGTGAATTGGGAGAAAGCCGAAGAGCGCGGCGTGATTCAGATCGGAACCCTCCAGCGTGCACTGCGGGCGCTAGAGCAGGACCTTCTGCTCTCGTCGAAGCCATCGAACCCATCGCCCCGGCGACAGACGCGGGAAGAGCGCGTTTCGCTGGAGTTGCATCGCGGGGTGGTCGCCAAGCTGATGGTCGACCCCGACGCCGTGCTCAGCGTGGTGGCCACAAACGTTCAGAAGATGCGACCACACGTGCGAGGCGCCGCGCCGGCGCAGTGGCTCGACCGGTGGGAGAGCCTTGCTGCGGAGCGCGACGTCCCTGGGCTGGTTCAGGTGATGCTGGACCCGAGCCAGGAGGGTGTGGACATGCGTCAATGCACGCCGTTCGCGGGTGCACTGACGCAGCAGGAGCGGCTCGAGGCAATAGCGAAGGCGCAGCGGGATGGCGACTAGAGCGGACCTCCTGGATGCGTTCCGAGTGGCGCACGCAAAGCTCAAGCGTGGCCGCTTGTTGGTAGTCGGATCGCAGTCCATCCTCGGTTCCCATTCCGAGGATGAGCTTCCTGAGGACGTCACGATGTCGGTCGAGTTCGACATGGCTCTTCTCGATGATTCGGAGAGTGGCCTTGCTGCGGATGTGCTCGACGCTGAGTTCGGAGAGATGTCCCCCTTCCACGCTGAACACGGTTGGCATATCCAGGGGGTGTCACCGAAGACCGCAAAGCTGCCTGTGGGCTGGGAAGAGCGAGCAGTAGTTCTGGAAGTGGAGGGGGTCAGCCAATCGAGCGTGTCGATGTGTTTGGAGCCGCACGACCTGTGCGCGTCAAAGCTTGCCCGCAACGAAGCGAAGGACCGTAGCTACGTGGCGTCGCTTGTCCAAGCCGGATTGGTCAATGCGAATCTCGTGCGAGCCCGCCTGGATACGATCCCCCTGGATGACGACTTCACGGCAGACAGACGCCGCGTATCGATTCAGTGGATTAAGTCGATGCAGGCCCGTCGTAGCGGTGAAAGAGGCGAAGCTCACGAGCAGAAGCCAGGACTCGCTCCACGAGAACTCTGACGAAAGCGGCGGGCGGGAAACGATTGCGCTATAGCCGCGGCCTCGCGCTTGCCGGGGCCGGCCCACGTTCGGTGAGTTCCGGGGCAGCGGTGGTCGACGTCGCACGTTCGGGAACGAGTTGGCGCCACGCTGTGCGAGCAATCCGCCAGTCAGCTCGCGCGGTGCCGCCGCTGGAGGGCGGTCCACCGAGCGGCCGCGAGTCATGCCCGCCGATGCCGTACTTGTCTCGGTACGCCGCCACCGTCACCAGCTGCTCGCGGTGTGTGCCGATCGACTCGGGAGGCGCTTTCGTCAACCATGCAGTCTTGTTGGTCAGTGCGGCGTCGACGAGTGCGTTCGCGCGCTCGAGCATGGCCGCCTCCCGCTCCCGCAAAGCCTCGGTCATGTCGGCGTCTGCCGCGGTGTAGTCCGCGGCTGGGATGATGCCGACGATGCGAGCGGGCGCCTGTCGAGGTCGCTGATCTGCAGCCCACTGCTCCACTCGGAAGTGCAGCACCGCTGCCGGGTCATCGCCTGCCTGAAAGGGCCGAGAGCTCACCAGTTGTGCAAGGCCAGCTTCGACGGGGATGCCTTTCGCGTCGAGCTCGCGCAGGGACGCGGAAAGTGCATCCCATGCGGTGGAGGCGAGCACTCGCTCGACAGCGTCACCGTTGAGTTCACGCTCGAGCACGGCTGACCAGCGTGCGGATGAAGTGACCGCGGCAAGCGTCTCGTACTCGTGCGCCAAACGTTGCATGTTGGAGGCGGAGCGCATCGCACTGTTGCGGGTTTCGTGGGCGGAGTGCTCGGCGCTGGAGGTGCCGATGATGCCCTCGAGAACCTCTCGCCCGGTCTTTGGTGCGCTGAACGTCGGGTCGTCGCCGTCGGGCTCGTCGACGATCACCCACGCGTGGTTGGCTTCGCGGCCGCGAGTCATGGCCACGTACGCCGCCTCACGGTTCCCGGCAGCGGTGAGGACTGTGTGGGCGGTATCGACGGTGGCCCCTTGGGCGCGGTGGGTGGTAACCGCGTAGGCAAGCTCCACACTGCTGGCGGCGTAGTCAGCGCCGACGGTGAGCGTGTCTCCGTCTTCCGGCGAGACAAGAACTACGCTGCCGTCGTCGAAGCAGGTAAGCACAGTCCAGCGTTGCCCGTTCTTCACGAACTTGCCCTGAGCGCTCACCAAGCGTCGGTCGTTGACGCGGGTGATGACGCGATCGCCGCGGCCGACGATCTGCTCGCCTCGAGCTGCCGCTGTGATCGTCATGTCGACAAGGCCCTGCTCGATGCGCCACTGCTGGGCGCGTCCGTTGAGCTCAGCGACGGTGTCGCCCGCGTCTGCAATCAGCAGTGACTGAAGGCCTGCTTGCTCGTCCGCAGTCCACGCTTCGAACACGCTGGCGAGGATCTCGTCCTGATTGCCGTAGTGGAGCCGTTCGTGTTCGTGGTAGGCGTTCAGCGCTGTGGGGGAGCCGTGCCGAAGCTTCAGAGATGCGGTCGCTTCCCATTGGTTGCGGAACCGCCACACCGACTCCAAGGTCGCCGCGTCATCTCCGAGCTCTCGCACGAGCATCCCGAATCCCCCGCCTGCGTCGATGGCGGTCAGCTGGTGGGGGTCGCCGACGAGCAGCAGCTTTGCGCCTGCCGCCTCGGCCTGCTCGCGTAGCCGGTCCAGCGCGAGCGTGCCACACAGGCCCGCTTCGTCGACGATGATCAGTTGCCCTTTGCGGAACGACCACCGATCGGGGTTTCGCGCGTGTTCAAACAACCACTTCGCGGTGTTCTCGGTAGAGATCCCGAGCGATTCGCCGAGGATGTCGGCGGCGACAGCCGACGGTGCAAGCCCGACGATCGACCCCTCGCCGTGCGCTTGTTCCCATGCTTCGCGCACCGCTCGCAAGGTGGTGGTCTTGCCGGTGCCGGCTGGGCCTACGAGAACATCCAGAGGTCGTTGAGCAGTGGTGACGGCTGCGACCGCGGCCGCCTGACCGTCGTCGAGCTGACTGTGCCTGGCCAGCACCTTTTCGACGACCTGCTCGGCCACGGTTGGTGTTGTGGCCCGTTCGGTCGTGGCCGTCATCAGCCGGGCTTCGGCGGCGAGTACCTCAGCTGTGGTGAACACTTCGGCTGCTGCAGGCGCGAACGCACTACGCCCGTCGGGGGTCTGAAACTGGAGTGGGGCAGAGAATCGTGCTGGGGGAGTGAGCGGCACCGCGGCGTGCACGATC
The DNA here is from genome assembly GCA_964462815.1 of uncultured Microbacteriaceae bacterium. GTDB lineage: Bacteria > Actinomycetota > Actinomycetes > Actinomycetales > Microbacteriaceae > Microcella. The sequence continues at coordinate 11,404 of CAYWZI010000016.1, read as the reverse complement.
TGTTCGACCGTGAAGTCCACGAGCCGTTGCCGATCGGCGGCAGAGGCGAACCGGTCACCCTTCAGCAGTCGCTGCACTTCGGCGGCGGCGTTGTGGCGTCGCCAGGTGGACCGTTCCGAGCTCAACGTGGCCAGGGTTTGATCGATGAGGTGCTGCACTCGAGTTGGGGAGATGTCATCGGCCCGCCACAGGGTCTTCAGGCGAGTTGGCTCCAGCGCATCGGCGGTCTTCACCAGGCGGGCGAGCCATCCATTGCTTGAAGCGTTCAGGAGGTTCGCGGCGCGAGCAGTCCACCGTTCGGTCAGCGCCGCCAGGGACAGCACTTCCTTCTTCGGTGCCGTGTTGCGGCGTGCCATCTCCCGCATGCGCAGCACCTCGGCCGAGGTGGGTTGCCGACCGCGATCGCGCACGAACTCGTCCACCATCGTGTTCTTCGCCGCCACCAGAGCGTTTGAGCGTTGGGAGAATCCGGTGATGAGCTCTGCGGGCACACCTTCGAGTTCCCACTTGGCGTTCTTGGCCAGGGCGTCAGGGGCCGTGTTCGCCCACTCCCAATCCAAGTCCCGCGTGACCGCATCCATTAGCAGTGCCGTGTAGGTCTCCGACAGGGTGACCACAGCAGGCGCGAGCGCACCGCGGGAATCGACCGTGCGCCACTTCCCGTCGACTCCTTGCACGCGGTTGGCGATGAGCACATGCGTGTGCAGGTGCGGGTCAAGTGCTCGGGAGTTCCAGTGGTCGAACTTCGCCGCCACCGCGCCCTGTGTGGTCAGCTGCGCAACGCCTGCAGCGCCGGCGCGCGTGCGCAGATAGCTCTCCTCCATCACGGCCAGCGTCTGCTCGAGCGCGGCATCATGCGCGGCCGACAGGCGTTCCTTCATCGCAACATCTCCCAAGCCCCACGCGACCGAGAACGACTTCGGAGGTGAGAACACCATCTCAAAGCCGGACACCGACGGACGTTGGCGTTTCTCTGTCTGCTCGGTGCGGATCGCTGCTTCCGCGTCGGCACGTTCACCGTCGGTGAGGCTTGCCGGCAGCGCGGCGATCTCCTTCGAGATTCGCTGCTCGAGCGGCACATGCTTGGTGTATTCGTGAGAGGTGAGCGCGGCCCCTGAGGCTGGGTGGGTGCCGTCCTGAAACAGGCGCTCCATTGACGCCTCCGACACAGTCCAGCCGGGGGTCAGCCCAAGACCCACCGCGCCTGAGCCAAGCCACCGGCCGGGAGGGTTGCCGGCGGAGGTGAAGTATCGAGTCAGTGCCGACAAGCGAGCGTCGCCGACAGTCGCCGCGTCGGTGGTGACCGTCTCGGATAGGTAAGCGATCATGCCACCAGCACTCGTGGGGTTCAGGATTCGCATCGAGATCACGATGGGACCTCCGTCGCCTTGGTCGTCGACGCGCGGTGATTGGCCAGCCGGCAGCGGTCGGAGCAGAACCGTCGAGGCCGGCCTACCCGCGTCACAACCGCGAAGGTTGACGCGCACGAGCGTTCAGCGCACGCGCGCACCCTGACCGCCGACCCGTGAGCGCCACTGTTTGTTCGCCGACGTCGGTGCATTCGCTGCCGACATGAATCGGTGCAGTATCGCTTGCTGCTTCGCTTCAGCTCGATCGCGTCACCACAACCGACGCACCGTGAGGACAGTGCAGTGACTGACGCGCGAGCAAGCCGCGCGTCATCGCGTGACGCACCTGCACGACACGTTGCTGAGCAGAGTTGCGCGTCACGCCGTGACGCGCGAAACGCTTCACCGCACCACGAGCAGCGGCGGTCATACAGTCCAGCAGCATCAGGGACCATTGCGTGCCAGTCGATCGAACCGCGTGCGCCCATGCGTCCCACTCCTCCAGTTGGCCAGGTGCTGTCAATGGAAGACATGCTCTTCGCGCAAGCGTGAACGAAACTCGGTCACGCTAAGCGCCTTGAGTGCCAGACGTGCTGTCGTTACCTGTGACATGTGGGGTGGTTCTGTGAGTGGTCTGCGGAGTGCGTGTCCTTGGTCGTCTGAGGGTTGATCTGTGGTGAGTGCGTGAGTGTGGTGGATAGAGAGGGCGTCGGCGGTCTAGCCCCGCCCTCCGCCCGCCGCCGCATCACTGCACCGCGTCACCGCGTCATCGAGCCGCATCATGGAGCGCGTCACGCAGGGCGCCACCCGTGTCATGGAGCGCATCACGGAGCGCGTCACTGCACCGCGTCACCCGCGTCACCGAGAGCGTCACCGAGAGCGTAACCGAGCGCGTCATGGAGCGCGTCATGCATCGCGTCACTGCACCGCGTCACCGCGTCATGGTGCGCGTCACCGCGCCACCGGGCCGCGTCACCGGGGCGCGTCTTGAACCGCGTCGCCGACGCTTGCTCCGCAGAGGCCATCGTGGATGCCAACGCAAAGGGCGGCCGCCTCCACCTGGAGAGGGCCGCCCTGATCGCGTGACGCGCTAGGTGCTGCGAGTGGGTGCCGCGTCGTGCTCCGGTGCCTCGTGGGCAACGGTTGCCGTGCGGGTGAACTCCTGCCGACGCATCGGCCCTGTTGACGGGTCAGTGGCGACTGCGGGGATGTCGGTGACGGCGGTGACGACCTTGGCGGTGCCGTCCTTGATCAGCTGGTGGCATCCGGCGCTGGCGGCGCTGGTGACCGGCCCGGGCACAGCGCCAACGAATCTCCCCAGGAGCTGCGCCTGCGTTGCGGCGTGTATCGCTCCGGATCGCGCTCCGGCCTCCACGACGATGGTGCTGTGTGAGAGAGCTGCCTTCAGACGGTTCGCCTGCTGGAACCCCCAGCGAGAGGGCGCCATGGTCGGCATCTGTTCACTGATGATGACTCCTTTGTCTGCGACGCGCTCCAGCAGCGCCTGGTGCCCTGAGGGGTAGAGCCGATCGAGGCCGCCGGCCATGATCGCGATCGGCGTTCCGTCGCCGGCCAGGGACGCGCGAAGCGCCATCCCTTCGATCCCGTACGCGCCACCGTTGACGATGGCTTGGCCGCGGAACGTCAGATCGGCAGCCATCTCCATTGCCACGTGTTCGCCGTAGCCGGTGGCGGCGCGCGCGCCGACGATTGAGGTGGTTCGCCAATTGTTGAGGGCTTCGGTGTCACCTCGAGCCCACAGCAATAACGGCTGGGCCGATCGCAGATCACCCACCTTCTGAGGCCAGTGCTCGTGCTCGGGGGTGAGGAGTTCGATGCTTCCGACGTACTGCAGTCGCAGGGCGTCGGTGATGGTCTTAGTCACCAAGCCAACCTCGCGCAACCCAGCGCGCTGCGCCTCAGCGATGGGTCGAAGGTTGGCGGCGTCGAGCCCATCGTCGTCAGCGTCCAGCAGTAGCCGGAGAGCTTCATACGCTCCGTGGTCGGCCACCAGGTGGCCGACGTCGCCATTGCTGGTGCCGTTGATAGTGGTCAACACCAGGCGGGCGAAGGTGTCGTTGTCAAGGCTTTCAGAGCCGTAGCCTTTGTTCTCCAGTGCTGCGGCGAACTCGTCGACGCGCGCGCTTTCGGTCATGCCGTCCGCCCCTTAGATGACGTGCGCGGGTTCGGCCACGGCATCGAGCCCCTGGTGCGGTTCGGCGCGCTCCTTGCTACGGTCGGCGCTGACTCTTGCACGGGCGAACTTAGCGGTCCCATAGCTGAGGTCGTGCCCGATGGAGCCTGCCGTTATCTCTATCGTGGTGCCGGACTTCTCGCCGGACTCCCAGTCGCGGATGCGCACGTCGCCTGCGACCACGATGCGCTGACCTTTCTCGATCGAGGTGGCGACGTTCTTGGCAAGCTCGGCGAAGGCGGTGACGGTGTACCAGTTGGTGTCACCGTCCATCCAGGCGTTGGCGTTGCGGTCGAAGCGGCGTTGGTTGCACGCCAGGCGGAAGCTCGTGATGGCGACCCCTTCGCTGGTGACAATGTGGCGAGGGGTGGTGGCGACGAGGCCGTTGAGCGTGATGCTGTCTGACATGTTGTTGCTCCTTGAGTAAGAGATAGGTCGCGCGGGCGGTAGTGCCCGCTCAATAGGTGATCTGGGGGGCGGCGCAAGCCACACCAGGCGGCGAGGTCGCCAGACAAGCCGGGGAACACTGTCGTGACAGAGGGTTTGCGTGGGTCAGAGCACGCCGCTGGGAAGGGTGTCGTCGGCGGCGAGATCAAAGCCGCCGTAGGGGCTGTAGCCGGGGACGTGGCGGGTGCCGAACTTCTGTCGGCTGGTGAGGATCGGCGCAAGCGGGGTGCGGAACGAGGCTGGGTAATTCGCTTCCAGCCAGTCCTCACGCTTGGCCGTCAGCTCGCGGCTTCCCATCTGGCCGCGGAGCTTCGCCGGGAACATCGGCAGATCGCGCCAGCCGGGGAAGGCGTGGTCGTGCCATGCCTCGACGGCTTGGGACTCGGTGCCGATGTGGTGCCAGGAGCATCCGTCGCAGACAACCTTCGTCAGCAGCTCGCCAGGGCACCGACACCATCCGGCTTCCTCGTACTCGCTGACGGTGCGGTAGCCGAAGGAGCAGAAGCATCGCAGGTCGGCGCTGTAAGCGACGAAGGTGTGGCCTGCGGCCGTCTCGCCGGGAAGGTCAAGACACATCGCTCGCCCCCAGGTGTGGCGGGCGTCGGTGTAGTGGTAATCCTCCAGCTTGCGGCGGGCGAACATCGCTTCATGCTCGGCGGGCGAGTAGTAGCGGCTCGTGTACTGGAACATCGGCATGCCATCCCAGGCGGGCAGCGATTCGCGCTCGACAGCGCGAAGCAGCTGGTCGATGTCGAAAGTCATCTGGCTCACGGTGGGCTCCTTCACGTGGTGGGGTGCCCTGGCGGGTTCGCCGGGGCACCGGGGTTCTAGTAGGTGAGGTCGTGCCCGACACCGGGGCGAAGGGTGAGGTAGTAGCCGGCGTCGATGAAGTGCTGGCAGGAGGCACTGGATGAGGTGTCGAGCACGTAGTCGCCGTCGTGCTCGACGCCGCGGTGCTCCGCCACAGCGCGCCACCAGGTGCGGTCGCGGTCGGCGCTGACGTTGGGCAGGCCTGCGAGGTCTGCAAGCTTCTGAAACTTCTCGCCCGCGATCTCCACGAAGTCACCTCCACTGAGTTCGGCGTGTGAGGCGAACACGTTCATCAGGTCGGCCAGGGCGTAAAGCACCGAGCCGTTGGCGGCCTGAAGGCGGGCCGTAACCTCGTCGATGGTGGTGGGCAGGTCGGTGGCTCGGAAGCTGTTGGTCATGGTGTCTCTCCTTGAAGGTGGGGTGGGGCTTACTGGCAGGAATCGCATTGGAGGTCATCCATCGGGTCGATGGGGACGATGTACTCCTCGTTCGGCTGGCTGGCGGTGCTTGCGTTGCTCATGGGGTCCTCTGCTCTCTCTCAACTCATTGCCTTTCGGCAAGGTCGTCGAAACAGGGCCAGGAGTGAATGCGCAAGCGCGCCTGCGCGCGGTACCCAGAGCGAGGAAGAATCTCGGCGAAATAAGCCCCTGCCAGGGGGCGCGTCGAGATTGTTTCTCAGCGACGGGTTGCGCAGAGAGGAATGGGCCGTACGATCCTCAAGCCGTAAGGCAACGAAGTTGCCCGCGCCGTCAGGCGCGCACAAAGCAGCGCCGCGCGCGGCGCCGTTGGTCTAGCGGACGCGCTCGATGCTGTGCACTTCGGCCAGTAGCCGCATCGCCAGCTCGAGCTTTTCCTGATCTGTAGCCGGCCGCCTCATGGTGGCGAAAAGGGGCGTGCCGGCGATCCGTCGAGAACTGCTGTCTTCACCTAGAGAGGTGGCGGCGACAACGTCATGGATGCGCGTCCCGGTGACGGCTGTGTAGAGCTGCGTGGAGGTGATTGAGCGATGACCGAGCATCTCCTGGACGGCGCGAATATCGCCGGTCGTCTCCAAACCAATGGTCGCTGCCCGGTGTCGCAGGTTGTGCGTGCTCCAGTCGCCTCCGAGTCGTGCTTTCACCCACTTATAGACCGTCGCCGGATGGAGGTGTCCGCCGAACCGGCCGGGGAAGTAGTGAGAATCGACGCCTTGCTCTACCTCGAGCTCGTGAAGAAGCGACGCGGTGAGGTCATCCAGTGGCAGCACTCGCTCATCACTGTTTTTGCCCACAACTCGCAGCGTTGCACCGTACCGGTTGCGGGGGTGGGCGCTTGCGATCTCTTCGCGCCTTAGGCCGAGGGTGGCGCCCAGGGCGAGCATGGCCCGCTCGGCGAGGGTGCCGGCGCTGAATGCACTGAGCACGACTGCCTCGGGGACGGGCCGAGGGATGGCCCGTGGGACTCGCACTGGCGCAAGCGCCAGGGCAGGATTGTTGTCCAGGAGGCCGCGTGCATAGGCCCACGAGTAGAAGATGCGCAGCGAAGTCGAGACGCGCTTTCGATACTCGGGCCGCCACGCTGTGCGGGCCGGGCTTAGGTACATCGCGAGCTCGTCGGCGGTGACTTCCGAGAGTGAGTAGCTGGCCGCGAGCCGGGCGACGTCGCCCTCCCGCTGTAGGACGGTTCCGCGGGCGTACCCCTGGTCGAGAAGATGGTGACGAAACTGCCGCGTGAGAGTCGAGCATATGTCGGGTCGATTTTGCGGCACGACTGCTCAGCCTATCTGCGGGGAAGACTGAGCGGTCTACCCCTTAAGGGGGCCACTCCGGCAAGCTCTCGTCGACCGGTCGGTCGAGGGCGTGAAACCGGGCGGCAGGCTCGTAACCCAGAGGTCGTAGGTTCAAATCCTGCCCCCGCAACCACTGTCCTGTCTCAGGACATAGGAAACCTCCGAACCTACGGGTTCGGGGGTTTCTGTCTTTTCTGGGGGCCTTTGGGGCGGCCCGTGGGCTGATAGTCGCGGCTGGGGTCGATCGTGAGTTCGCGTAGCAGTTCGCCGGTCGCGGCATTGATGACGGTGACGTCGAGGTCGTTGACGAGCACGAGGACGTGGGTTCCGGTGTGGGTTCGACTGATGCCGATGTGGTGCATTCGGCCTGCGACGCGCAGGGTGATGCAACCGGTGGTGTCGACGCGGTCGTGGCGCACGCGAGTGTGATTGTCGGCGTCTCGAGCACCTGTGGTCGGGGAAGCTTTCGGCAGGGCGAGGTAGCGGGCCGCGGGGGTCGAATGGTGCGGCAGGGATCGGTGCGGTCGGCGGTGGTTGTATTCCTCGGCGAACTGGTCGAGCAGTTGCTGCAGCTCTTCCAGGGTCGCTGGCTGGGGGTCGTGGGCGCGCAGCCAGTTCTTCATCGTCTGCTGAAACCGCTCGACCTTCCCCTGAGTCTGGGGGTGCGAGGGCGAGCCGTTCTTCTGCACGATGTTGCGATCTCGCAGTTCGGCTTCGAAGGCGTTGCGGCCGCCTCGGCGCCCGAAACCTGAGTGCTTGACGGTGAAGCCATGCCGTTGTCGGTCAGGGTGGAGGCCGGATTACCGTGCTTTTCAGCAGCAAGTCGGAAGGTCGCGACCACGATCGGGGTGGTGACAGCCTTGTGGGCGGTGAGTGAGATCGCGAAGCGTGTGCAGTCATCCAGCCAGCTGAGGATCTCGGTGTTCGAGCCGTCGACGAGCGAAAAGTGGGTGAAGTCGGATTGCCAGCACTGATTCGGGAGGTCCGCTTCGAAGCGGACGGAGGAGGACTTCGGCCGCTTTTTCGGTTCGGGCTCGATGAGGCCTGCCCGTTTCAGAGTGCGCCAGATCGTCGCCGGTGAGACGTGCGTGTTGTGGTGCTGCTGCAGGTGCCAGGCGATGGTGTGAGCGCCGGCATCGAGACCCTTCTTCGAGAGCTGTTCGCGCAGCAGCACGATCTGCTCAATGGTCTCGGCGGGGATCGCGTTCGGGGTGCTGTGGGGTCGTCGGGAGCGTGGTTCAAACGCGGCGTCGCCGTCAATGCGCCATCGGGCGATGAGTTTGGAGACCCATCCTTTCGAGACGCCGTAGGTGCGGGCGGCTTAGGGTTTGCTGAGGCCCTGGATGGTGATGGCGGTGATGATCAGGCGCGCTTTCGACACGTGGTTGAGCGTGCCGGGAAGTTTCCTATGTCGTGAGACAGGGGTTTCCTATGTCCTGAAACTAGCCAGTTGGGAAGACGCTGAGCGGTCTGTGGATCACCGCTCGAACGCTCGGGCCGAGTCGGCGATCGGCCTCTCTGAGACCTAATGCGTCAAGATTGACGGCCCTCCACGCATTGTCGCCGAACTCGAGCTCGCCACGGTGTCTTCGGTGCGCTGGTGAAAGAGTAACGGCTGCACTCATCGATTGGTTTTCTCATTCCGATGGAGAGGGAGAACGCGTACTACCGTGAGATCAACACCTGACAGCAGCAGTTGTCGGGAGAACTCGCCCTCGACCAAACCCGGGGCGATTAACGCTGTTATCTAGCGCCTCAGTCCAATACGTTGTGATCCACTCTCGGAGCGGGCCCCACATGGGAGATGGCCAACCGCGGGCGCCCCCAACCCCACCCCCTATAGAAGGTCCAACCGTTTGAGAATCGTCCGTATCGCTTCGATCTCGGGCTCGATAAGCTGCCCACCCGGTGTACACGTGAGGGGACTGGAGATGACTCCCCGCAAATAAAGTGCAGCCTTGAAAGCACCTAGGGGCCCAGCTGTCCCCCCGATCCTTGAACGGTCTGGAACATCGACGATCTTGAACAATTCGATCATCGCAGACTGGCTCTCTACCGCTGTAGCAAGGTGACCTGATTTGACGGCTTCGAAGATAGCGACATAGGAGTCGGGATCCACGTTGCCCAGTCCTGGGACTACACCATCTGCGCCCAACAACAAGTCCGTATCAGCGGTGACCTCTGACCCCGTCAGAATACTGAATGAAAGTCGGGCAGCCTCAGTACGGTCACGCACCAGGCGCCTAATTCGGGCAGGGTATCCGCTTGAGTCCTTGATTCCTGAGATGACGTTCTCTGCCGCCAGCAGGGCGACGGTCTCGTCAAGAAGCCTGAATCCCACTCGGGAGGGGATGTCGTAGGCAAAGACGGGAACGTTGCTGGCCCCGCGTATGGAACGGAAGTGCGTGGCAACTTCGTCAGGATGAGAAGAGGCGTAGAAGGGCGCGGTCGCGACGACTGCAGCGGCACCAAGATCCTGAGCTCGCTCAATTAGCGGCAGGATCCGGTTCGTGGAAGTCTCAATCACTCCTGCGAAGACGGGGACCTGTCTACCGACAGTTGACACAACAGTTCCCAGAACTAGATCACGTTGTTCATTCGATAAGCCCGTCGCTTCACCTGATGAGCCCAATGCGAATATCCCTGCGACGTTCGCCCGAAGCAGGTGCTCGGTCAAGTTCACAAGAGAAGGAACATCGATCTCACCAGAGGCATCGAAAGGTGTAACGATCGGCGGAATGACGCCAAGGGCGGGAGTTTCGTTCATGATTTGAGTTGGATGCTTTCTTCAGGGAGTGGAATGCGTCTGAGCTCGACGGTTCTTGCTATCGGTGAGCATAGCGGATATCCTACAACCGTTCGCCACTCATGGGAAGGCAGGCCGAATTGAACTCAAGCGTTCGAGACTTCATCGTGGACTGTGATGTGCACAACAGTTTCGCCACCAACGATGACTTGTTGCCATATTTGGACGCTCCGTGGCGGGAGGAATGGTCCACGGTTGGATACGGTCTCGGCCCGCTGTACTGGACGCCCATCGGCAAGCTCAGGAAAGACGCTTCCCCCCCATCTGGTGGTCCACCTGCAAGCGATCCGGCCTACATGTTGGAGCACTACATGGATCCGGCGGGGGTCGACTTCGCCGTTCTCTTGGCAGAGGGAATAAACGTAATCAACGTGCTGCCCTCGACCGACTACGCAAACGCGCTTATGCGGGCCTACAACGATTGGATGATTGACGTCTGGCTGTCAGCGAGCCCCCGATTCCTCGGAGCATTGATTGTGAATCCGGCCGATCCAGCAGCCTCTGTTGCCGAGATTCGTCGGCTCGGAGGCACCGACCGAGTGGTGCAGATCTTGATCGGTAGTGGCTCCAGGATCTTGTTGGGGCATCGCTCGCTTCATCAAATTTATGAAGCTGCATGCGAATACGGGTTGCACGTCGCGATTCACCCCGGCACGGAGGGCAAGGGAATCGCTTCGGCACCAACGCCTTCCGGGTACCCGTCAAGTTATATGGAGTGGCACAACATCTTGCCCGCGAACTTCATGGCTCATGTGAACAGCTTGATCTGTGAGGGAGTCGTCGAAAAGTTTCCCGACCTGAAGGTCATTGCGGTTGAAGGCGGGGTTGCGTGGGTCCCTCACTTGATGTGGCGGATGGACAAGAACTTCAAGGCGCTTCGCGCCACGGCGCCATGGCTTAAGGAACTCCCTTCCCACTACATTCGCCGAAGCTTCAGACTCACCACTCAACCCATCGAGGAGCCCAGCAATCCTGGGGATTTCCAACGGCTCATGGATATGGTGGGAGGTGAGGATCTCCTCCTGTTTTCTTCCGACTATCCGCACTGGGACTTCGACAACCCGATCACGGCGCTTCCGCCAATGTCGACCACGTTCAGAACGAAGATGCTCGGAGGTAATGCGGCAGAGCTCTACGGCCTCACCATTCCGGAGGACACGTGGCTCGCTACGCAGTGATCGAGGTGGAGGCGTTGCGGGAGGGTGAGCGGTATCGCGCTACCGTAGACGAGAAGGACTTGGTGCTGTTCCGATTTCGCGGAGTCGTTCGAGCCTTTAGGAACGCTTGCCCTCACGCCGGGGCGCCCCTCAACTTCGGGCCGATCGTCAACACGACTGCGCAGTCGAGCCCTGGCGAGTACTGTCTTCGTGAGCAACCGGTCTTGCGATGCCCCTGGCACGGATGGGAGTTCGACCTGGAGACAGGAGAGCACTTGGTGGCCACGCACAAGAGGCTGAAGGCCTTCGAAGTAGAAGAAGATGAAGGATGGGTCTATGTCCATTTCTGATGTAGACGGAGGTGGCCTCGTTCGGAGTTCTTCAAATTCGATTCGCAACATCAAGACACCCCTATTGTTCGAGACGGTTCAAGCTGAGATAAAGCGCTTGATCCTCGAGCAGCGGCTCAGGCCGGGAGACCAGCTTCCTTCGGAAGGTGAACTCGCCCGTCAACTGGGAGTCAGCCGCAATTCAGTTCGTGAGGCGGTCAAGGGGCTCGTGGCTGGCTCGGTGTTGGAATCTCGACGCGGTAGCGGCTTATTCGTGCGTGATTTCTCGATAGAGCCACTCATTCATAAGCTGCCCTACTCGATGCTCGCTGGCGCCAAACCGGTGGCGGACCTACTCATGATTCGCCGGGCCCTCGAGGTTGCACTGATTGCTTCAGCTATCGAGGCTATGACTGAATCGCGAGCCGCAGAAATCTCTGGTGTCTTGGATGAGATGAAAACTCGCGCCGAACTCGGGGAGTCAATGGCAGACGCGGATCGGGCCTTCCATCGATTGTTGTTCGCGAATCTTGAGAACGAGATC
>CAYWZI010000015.1:0-23524 GCA_964462815.1 uncultured Microbacteriaceae bacterium | reverse complement strand
GAGAACCTCGCAATCACCGAGGGCCTGCCGATGCCGCGCGTCTACCTGGTTGACGACCCAGCGCCCAACGCTTTTGCGACCGGGCGCGACCCGAAGCACGCGAGCGTGGCGGCGACCACGGGGTTGCTCGAGATCATGAACGATCGTGAGCTCGCCGGTGTCATGGCCCACGAGATCGGGCACGTTAAGAACTACGACATTCGTGTGGCGACGATCGTCTTCGGGCTCGTCGTCGCGGTCGGCTTCATCGCCGACGTGCTGCTGCGCATGGCGTTCTGGGGTGGCCGCGGCAACAACAACGGCAACCCGATCATGCTCGTGCTCGGCCTCCTCGCCATGATCATCGCGCCGCTCGTCGCCGCGGTCGTTCAGGCGGCGGTCTCGCGCCAGCGCGAGTACCTCGCCGACGCCACGGGAGCCCTCACCACGCGCGACCCCGAGGCGCTCGCGAGTGCCCTGCAGAAGCTCGGCGACTACGCCCAGCCGATGCGCCGCCAGAACTCGACCATGGCGCACCTCTACATCAGCGACCCCATGAAGCCGGGTGTCGTCGACCGCATGTTCCAGACCCACCCGCCCATCGCAGAACGCGTCAAGCGTCTCATCGAGAACTCGAACCGCTTCTAGGTCGCCTCAAGCGCGGCGCGGACGGCCGCCGCAGCGTCACCCCAGAGCGGCTCGGTCACGATCACCTCGCCAAGGCCCTGCCACGCGGATGCTCGCCGCAGCACCGGCGCGACTCGAGCCGCGAGTTCCGTGGGCGAAGCGTCCGGCTCGACCCACGCGGATTGCACCCGCAGCACGCCCGCCTGGCGGTCGCTCTTGAGGTCGATGCGCCCCAGCAGCCGGTCGTCAACGAGCACGGGCAGTGAGTAGTAGCCAAACTGCCGCTTCGGCGCGGGAGTGTAGATCTCGATGCGGTAGTGGAAGCCGAAGAGGCGCAGGGCGCGGTCGCGGCTCCAGACGACGGGGTCGAAGGGCGAGAGCAGGGCGGTCGTCTCGATGCGGCGCGGGATGCGCGCGCCCGGCACGACGAACGCGGGCAGCGCGCGTCCTGCAGCGGTCGTCCACCCTTCAACCTCCACCTGCTCGATCTCGCCCGCGGCGAGCAACGCCCGGAGGGCATCCTGCGTCGGAGCGATCTTCAGCCGGTGGTAGTCGGCGATGTCGCCGACCGTGCCCACGCCGAGGGCCCGCACACTACGAAGAACCAGCTCGCGCTGGGCCTCGACCCTGGGCACCGACAGAAAGTGCAGGGCATCGAGGCCGACCTGCGAGGGCAGCGCGTAGACGCGCGAGAACCCGCGGCGCCCGGCGCTCACGACGTCGCCGAAGGCGAAGAGGTACTCGAGCCCCTCTTTGACGTCACTCCAGCCCCACCACGGGCCGCGGCGTTCAGTCGCGTCATGCTCAACCTCGCTCACGGTGAGAGGCCCTTTAGCCTCCAACTCGAGCAGCAGCCAGTCGAGCATCGCGGTGTTTTCGCGCACCCACGCACTTTTGAGCGTGAAGCGCTCGCGCAGCGCCTCGCGCTTCCAGTGCCACAGTGGCCAATCATCGCGACGGATGATCGCCGCCTCGTGCGCCCAGTACTCGGTGTAGCGGCCTCGCCGCGCGAAGATCAGCGCATCAAGGTCCGCCGGGTCGTAGGCGCCGAGGCGCGCGAACAGCGGCAGGTAGTGCGAGCGTGCGAAGACGTTGACCGAGTCGAGCTGCAACACCTGCAGCCGATCGATCGTTGCCGTGAGCTGACGTGTGCCCACGGCGTTGGGATGCCCGCGGTCAAAGCCCTGGGCGGCGAGCGCGAGGCGGCGTGCCTGCGCTGCGGTCAATCGCGTCACCCTGCCGAGAGTAGTGGGCAGGCAAGACGCCGATGGGCCTCGTAGACTGGCGACACACTTCGGCCACCGGTCGACTCTGGTCATTCAGCTCAGGAGCGCTCATGACGATTCCGCTCACCCTTGCGGGTCCCACCCTCGCCGACGTCGAGGCTGCTCGCATCGTGGTCAGCAAGGTCGCCGAGATAACGCCCGTCGAGACGTCGCGCTACCTCGCCGAGCTGCTGGGGTCGCCCGTGCACTTGAAGTGCGAAAACCTGCAGCGCACGGGCTCGTACAAGATTCGCGGCGCGTACAACCGCATGTCGCAGCTGTCGGACGAGGAAAAGGCGCGCGGAGTCGTGGCCGCGAGCGCTGGCAACCACGCGCAGGGCGTGGCCTTCGCGGCGCGCGAGCTCGGAATTCCGGCGACGATCTTCATGCCGATCGGCGTCGCCCTTCCCAAACTGCAGGCAACCCGCGCCTACGGTGCCGATGTGGTGCTGCGCGGGCACACCGTCGATGAGCCCCTGCGCGCGGCGCAAGAGTTCGCCGAGCGCACGGGGGCCGTCTACATTCCGCCGTTCGATCACAACGATGTCATCGCCGGGCAGGGCACGCTCGGCCTCGAGATTCTCGATCAGGTGCCCGACCTAGACACCGTCATCGTGCCGATCGGCGGGGGCGGCCTCATCTCGGGCGTGGCGAGCGTGCTTAAGCGGCGAGCGGCCGAACAGGGCCGCGAGATTCGAGTGATCGGCGTGCAGGCCGCCAACGCGGCCCCCTACCCGATCTCGCTCGCGGCCGGCGAGCCCACCGAGATCACGATCAGCCCGACGATCGCCGACGGCATCGCCGTGTCGAAGCCCGGCAAGCTGAACTTCGCCATCATTCGGGATGCTGTCGACCACGTTGTCACGGTCGACGACGATGCCATCGCCAAGGCCATGCTCGTGCTGCTCGAACGGGCCAAGCTTGTCGTCGAACCAGCCGGTGCAGTCGGAGTCGCGGCCATCATGACCGGGGCCGTGCGCGACAGTGGCAATACCGTCGTTGTGCTCTCAGGGGGCCACATCGACCCGCTCATCCTGGAGCGCGTTATCGCCCACGGGCTTGCCGCCTCGGAGCGCTACCTCAAGCTGCGCATTCCGCTGCCCGACCGGCCGGGTCAGTTGGCCCGCACGAGCGAGATCATCGCCGACCAGAACGCGAATGTCGTCGAAGTGCTTCACACGCGCCACGGTTCGGGGCTTGCCATCAGCCAGGTTGAGCTCGAGCTGCACATCGAGACGCGCGGGCCCGAGCACGCCGACCAGGTGCTGGGGGCGTTGCGCGATGCCGGCTACGACCCAAGGATCGACTTTTAGCGACACGGCGCGACGCTCTCGCGTCGCGGGTTATGACCCCCGGATCGACTTCTAGCGACACGGCGCAACGCTGGCGCGTTCCGGGTACGACCCAAGAATCGACCTTTAGCAGCACGGCGCAACGCTGACGCGTTGCGGGCTATGACCCCCGGATCGACTTCTAGCCGGTGTAGGTTGAAACGTCGACGATGGTGACCTCGATGTTCTTGCCGTTGGGCGCCTCATAGCTCACCGTGTCGCCGACCTTGTGGCCAAGAATCGCTTGACCGAGCGGGCTCTGCTCGCTGTAGACGTCGATGTCGCTGTCATCGCCCACGATTTCGCGGCTGCCGAGCAGAAAACGCTCCTCGTCGCCGAGAATCGTCGCCGTCACCACGGTGCCGGGCTCGACGACGCCGTGAGCCGCGGGGGCCTCGCTGACAACGGCGTGGCGCAGCAACTCGGTAAGGGTGCGAATGCGGGCCTCCATTTTGCCCTGCTCGTCTTTCGCGGCGTGGTACCCGCCGTTCTCCTTGAGGTCACCTTCCTCGCGCGCCGCCTCGATGCGCTTCGCGATCTCTGTTCGCCCCGTCGTCGAGAGGTCCGCAAGCTCGGCCGCCAGGCGGTCGTGCGCCTCTTGGGTCAGCCACTGGGTGGTGGAACCGGTGCTGCCACTCATGAAATGCCTCCTCATACAACGGAACCGGCCCGCGGGCCGGTTCCGTCTCTCGATTTGGGCGAGTTTACGGGAGCCAGCACCGATAGGGCAAAGCGGTAACCGCTTGCTCGGCGGTGCGAATCGTCTCGACGAAGATTCGGGTGCGCTCGGTCGAGGCGCCGAGTTCGACGATGCGCCACCCCACGATGCCGAAGCTTTCGTTGAGGGCTTGCAGCGCGCAGGTCACCTCGTCACCGGGCGTCGCCGACACCTCCCAGCGCACATCGATCGTCGTCGGGGTGACGGCGGAATACCCCAGGTCGCGGGTTTCGAGGGCGGCGTTGGTGCCCGACAGCCCGCCCCAGACCACCCACGCCGTGAACACGGCAGCGAAGACGACACCAGCGATGATCATCTGCCTGCGGGTGCGGCGGTCGGCGCCGGGCGTGCGACCGTAGCGCTCGTCGAGGCGCTGTTGCGTGCTCGTCATGCGGTCATGGCCCTTCAGACTGACTCGTTACGCTGTCATTACAGCGTAGAGCGCCCTGGCCCCGGTCGGCTTGACCCGGGCTGAACGTCACCGTCGTGAGGAGCATCCGCGTGATCACATTCGGCCTGGCCCGCCTGCTGGCCCCGATGGGAATCGGCCCGAACCCGATTGATGGTCCGGAGACTCCGCCGGGGTTCGACCCCAACACAGTGACGCCCGGGGTCGCGGGGTTTGTCGCCATCGCGTTGGTCACGATCGCCGCGATTCTGCTGATGGTCGACATGGCGCGCCGTATTCGACGCGTACGCTACCGCGGCGAGATTCGCGAGCGCCTCGAGGCCGAGCAGCTTCAGGCCGAGAAAGAGATGATCGCCGAAGGCGGCCCGTCCGAGCCTGATCCGGCCGCGCTAGCCGCCGAACGGCGGGTCGATGGCGACGAGCAAGACGGCCGTCCAGTGACATAGGAACGCCACGACCGTGAGTGTGTGGAAGATCTCGTGGAACCCGAAGACGCCCGGCACGGGGTTGGGCTTCTTCATTCCATAGACAATCGCGCCCGCGGTGTAGGCGAGGCCACCCACGATCACGAGCACCATCATGGCGACGTTCGCCTGGAAGAGATCGACAATGTAGAGCACGGCGGCCCAACCGAGCATCACATACAGCGGCACGTAGGCCCACCGTGGTGCGTTGATCCAGAACACGCGGAAGCCGATTCCGATGAGCGCGCCCGCCCAGACAAGAACGAGCAGCAAGTAGCCCTTTTCGGGCGGCAAGGCCATGATCGACAGCGGCGTGTAGGTGCCCGCGATCAGCAAGAAGATGTTCGCGTGGTCGAGCCGCTTGAGCAGCACCCGCGTGCGCTCTGACCAGTTGAACCGGTGGTAGGTCGCCGAGATACCGAAGAGCAGCAGTGACGACAGCACGAAGACGCCACTCGACCACCGCGCAGCAGGGCTCGCTCCGAACGCGATGAGCACAATGCCCAACACGATCGCGAGGGGAAAGGTCACCGCGTGAATCCACCCCCGCCACGTCGGCTTTACATCGAGCGCGTGGTAGGCGATCGACTCTTCCAAGAGCGGGATATTCGGGATATCGGTGCCTTTTTCCTCGTCGGTTGCCGCCGGTTCGGATGCGGAGCGAGAGGCTGAGGTCATGGGCTGATGATACGGGAGCCACATCAGCGAGCCACATCGGTTAGAGAGACCGCACAACTGCGGCCTGGCCGACTACCCTGGGCGTGTGCGATCGTCGAGAACTCCGCGGGGTCGTGGCCTGCTCTACCAGCTCTACATGCGGCGCTTGCGCCGACAACTGGCGGATGCCACGCACCCTCGACACGTGGCGATGATTCTCGATGGCAATCGTCGGTGGGCGCGCCTTCGAATCGGCGGCACGACCGCGCACGGTCACCGCGCGGGGGCCGAGAAGATCGTTGAGTTCTTGACGTGGTGCGACAGTGCCGACATCGGCGTCGTGACGCTCTACCTGCTCTCGACTGACAACCTCACAGGCCGAGCCGATGACGAACTGCGCGAGCTCGTGCAGATCATCGGCGGCCTGGCTACCGAACTTTCAACGATTCGCGACTGGCGCGTGCAGCACGTCGGCAGCCGCGACGGACTTCCCCCATCTCTCATCGCCGAACTCGACGCGGCTCAAGAGGCCTCGAGTGATCGCACCGGTCTCCACATCAACCTCGCGGTCGGCTACGGCGGCCGGCGAGAGATTGCCGATGCCGTACGCAGCATCGTGCACCAGCACGAGCAACGCGGGGGCACCCTCGATGAGCTTGCCGAGCTCGTGACCCCGGAGAAGATCGCCGAGCACCTCTACACGGGCGGCCAACCTGATCCTGATCTCGTGATTCGCACCTCGGGCGAACAACGGTTGAGTGACTTCATGCTCTGGCAGAGCGCGCACAGCGAGTTCTACTTCGTCGAGGCATTGGGGCCCGACCTTCGCGAGGTCGACTTCTTGCGTGCGTTGCGTGACTTCTCGAGGCGCCAGCGTCGCTTCGGGCAGTAGGGCTCGCGATGAGTGAGTTCGACGCCTTCGTCGCCGGCTTCACCGACGACCCTGGTTTTCTCGACTTTGCGCGCCTTGCGCCCGTGGGCGAGCCCGCCGCCGCGGAAGGGCGCGCGATGCTCGAGCTCACGGCGACCGCCCGCTTCGGCACCTTTGCAACGCTCGATGATCACGATCGGCGAGTGCGCGAAGCGGTCGCGTCTCTCGTGCGGGTGCGACCCGACCAGGTCGTCTTTCAACCGAGCACGAGTCAGGGCCTCATGCATGTCATGTTCGGACTCACGGGAGGCATCGCCGTCTCGGCGGGGGAGTTTCCCGCGGTGGGCTACGCCGTCGCACGCGCGGCCGAGGCGCTCGGCGTGCTCGTGCCGCACACGATCACCCCGGAGCACGAGCGCGTCACCCCGGGGGTCGTGCGCGACCAGCTCGCATCGTCCGTTGTCGCGGTCGTGGTGAGCCTCGTCGACTATCGCACGGGCCACTTGGTTGATCTCGAAGGAATCAGGCAAGTCATCGGCAATCGCCTATTGATCGTCGATGCCATTCAGGGGCTGGGAATTGTGGATGCTCCCTGGGAGCTCGCCGACGTCGTCGTGTCGGGCGGCCAGAAGTGGCTGCGTGCTGGCCAGGGCACCGGGTTTCTGGCGCTGAGCGATCGAGCGCGCGAGCAACTCACGCCCGTGTGGTCGGGGTGGACAGCGCACGCTGGCGAGGGTGTCGTGCGCGAGGTACTGCCGCCCGCCTCCGACGCGAGTGCGTTTCGCGTGGGGTATGCCGACGCGGCCGCGCAGGCGCGGCTCGCCGCCGCGGTCGACGCGGTGCGGGCAGCGGGCGTGCCCGCCATCCGTGCGGTCGTCATCGAGCGCACTGCACGCATGATGCAGCTCGCCGACGAGGTAGGCCTTGAGGTCGTGTCGCCGCGCGACGACAGCGAGCGGGCGGGAATCGTGTCGCTTCGGCCCCCCGATCACGCGCTGAGCGCGCTCGCCGCCGCGCTGCACAACCACGGGGTCTCAGCGACAGTGCGCGACGGTCGCGTGCGTCTCTCGGCACACGTGTCGACGACCGACGAGACCCTCGAGTTGCTGCGTGCGTCGTTCGATGAGTTCCGCGTGTCTGACGCAATGTGACCGGCACGTGACGGGTCGGGACTGACCCGCGTGTCGTCCGCCGGATGACGCTCTGGCGGGCTTAGCGTCGGCATCACCAGGCAGCGCGCCTGGTCGGGACGGCCGGAACGATCGTCCTCGCGATTTCCGGCCGAACTGCACATGACTGGTCCGGGGCCGCCTGTGTCCCCGGGGATGGAGCACCGGTGGCTGCTGCGAAGACTTCTCGTCAGAACTCCACGAACACCAGTGGCGAGAGCGAGGTCGCGCAGCGCACATACGTGCTCGACACCTCGGTGTTGCTGAGTGATCCGAAAGCGCTCTTCCGGTTCGCCGAGCACGCAGTTGTGCTTCCGGTGGTGATCATCACTGAGCTCGAGGCAAAGCGCAACGACCCCGAGATCGGCTACTTCGCGCGCCAGGCCTTGCGCAACCTCGATGAGTTGCGTGTTCAGCACGAACGCCTTGACTTTCCCATCGCGGTCGGCGACGCAGGCGGCTCGCTGCGGGTCGAGTTGAACCACTCGAACCAATCCGTGCTCCCGAGTGGTCTGCAGCTCGGAGACAACGACTCGCGCATTCTCGCCGTCGCGATGAACCTCGCGAACGAGGGCGTCGATGTCACCGTGGTGTCGAAAGACCTCCCTCTTCGCGTGAAGGCCTCGTCGATCGGCCTTGCCGCGGAAGAGTACCGGGCAGAGCTCGCGGTCGACAGCGGCTGGACGGGCATGGCCGAGGTGTCGCTGTCGAGCGATCAGATGGCGCAGTTGTACGACCGCGAAGTGCTCGCGACAAAGGAAGTCGCCGCGCTGCCGATCAACACGTCACTCGTGATTCAGAGTGATCGAGGCTCCGCGCTCGGCCGTGTGGTGTCGGCGGGCGAGGTTGCCCTGGTCCGTGGCGACCGCGATGTCTTTGGTCTGCACGGCCGTTCGGCCGAGCAGCGTCTCGCGATCGACCTGCTCATGGACCCTCAGGTCGGCATCGTGTCGCTCGGCGGCCGGGCTGGCACCGGCAAGTCGGCTCTCGCATTGTGCGCAGGGCTCGAAGCGGTGCTCGAGCGGCAGCAACAGCGCAAGATCATGGTTTTCCGCCCGCTCTACGCCGTGGGCGGTCAAGAGCTCGGGTACTTGCCCGGCGACGCGAGCGAGAAGATGAACCCGTGGGCCCAAGCGACGTTCGACACCCTCGGCTCAGTGGTGTCGCAGAACGTGCTCGACGAGGTCATCGACCGAGGGCTTTTGGAGGTTCTCCCGCTCACCCACATTCGCGGGCGATCCCTCCACGACGCCTTTGTGATCGTTGACGAGGCGCAATCTCTCGAGCGCAACGTGCTGCTGACGGTGCTCAGCCGAATCGGCCAGAACTCGAAGGTCGTCCTGACCCACGATGTCGCGCAGCGCGACAACCTTCGTGTTGGCCGTCACGACGGCGTCGCGAGTGTCATCGAGACGCTCAAGGGCCACGCGCTCTTCGGGCACATCACGCTCACGCGAAGCGAGCGCAGTGCGATCGCGGCGCTCGTCACCGAACTTCTCGAGGGCAACGAGCTGGCGTGATGCTCCCCGCTTCGGTGGGGAGTGGGTGGCGCGCTCTATTGTTCTGCGGTGCGTACGGCGACTGCTCTGAGCAGCTCGCCGACGGAGTGCGAGCGCTCGAGCGGGTGGCGTAGCGGCTCGCTCGTGACGACGCGATAGCGGTTTCGCCGACCTTCGCGCGACTTCTCGAGATAGCCGGCCGCCACGAGTTCGGCCACGATGCGTTGCGTCGCCCGCTCGGTGATTCCGACGAGTTCGGCCATATCTCTGATGCGCAGCTCGGGGTTCTCCGAGATACACACGAGCACGTGCGTGTGGTTCGTCAAGAAGGTCCACTCAGTCACGCAGACACTGTACGGCGGCTGGCCGCGATATGCGTGCCATTTTTGTACGAATCGCTTTACACGACACAAAAGACGTGTAATGTGATGCGTACAAGGAGGCCGCCCGTGACCCTGCTCGACCCTGCGCTGACGCTCTGGCGCATCGACTCCGTGTCGATCCTGCTGCTGGTGCTCGTGGTGGGCATTGCCGCTGCCGTGCTGCCGTTCGCTCACCGCTCGTTGCGGGGCGACCGCCGCGGTCGCGAGACCACCGTTGCCATCGCGCTCATGCTCGCCGCGACCGCTGTCGTGAGCGTTGCGGGCCCGCTGTGGATGCTCGCCATCGCCTGGACAGCCTCCACCGTCGCGACGCTCGCGGCCCTGGGGTTTGGCGGCGGGCGCCCCGCCCTCGTGCGCGCGGCACCGTGGCTTGCTCTGGCTGATGGTGCGCTCTGGGGTGCCGTCGTTGTCGCCGCACTGGGCGGGCCGGTTGATGTCGTTGCTCTGTTGCTCGTCGCGACCGCGGTGGTGCGCTGTGCGCTCCCGCCCGCGCACGTGTGGCTTGTTGATTCGCTCTACGCTCCGACTCCCGTGAGCGCGGCACTGCACGGCGGAATCGTGAACGGCGGGGGCATCCTGATCATCACGCAACTCGGTCTCGTGAGTCAGAGTGCTGTCGCGGTCATCGCTCTCGCGAGTGTTGCAGCGGTTGCGATTGTCGTCGGCGTCGTTGCCTCCCTTGTGCGCACCGACGTCAAGGGACGACTCGTGCTGTCGACGGTCGCGCAGATGGGCTTCATGTTGCTCATTGCCGCTCTTGGCCTGGTTGCCGCCGCCCTTCTCCACCTCATCGCGCACGGCTTCTACAAGAGCGCGCTGTTCTTGGCCTCGAGCGACGGCATCGACCGGCGCGCCGCTGATCGCCGTTCCCCTCGCCCGATCGCGCTGTCTGCTCGCGCACGTCGACTGCGCCTCGCTGCCGGCGCCGTCGTGCCCGTTGTTGCGCTGGTCGTTGCTGCCCTCGCGATCTACCCCGGCTCGCGCGGAATCGCGGAGTTGGTCGTCGTGATCGTGCTGGCGGTCGCGTTCGGAACAGCGGGGGCCCGCCTCGCTGCGCTCATGCCGACAGTGAGCCGCGCCATCGTTGCTGTTGTGGGTGCGGCGGCCGCGGCTGTCGCTTTCGTGATCGTTACGTCGCTGCTCACCGCCGCGATCGCGAGCTCGCCCACGGGCTCGAGCGCGGGGGCGATGGCCGGTCGTGAGGTCGTCATCGTCATCGCGCTTGTCGCTCTCGCGTCACTTCTCGCGCTCGCGGCGATTCGCCAGTGGGCGCCCGCAAGCACGGCTGCGCTTGCCCTGCTCGCGTGGGGCCACAGCATTGGTGCGCCTCCTCAGCGTCTCGCTAGTGCGCGGTCGATCTCCTTGCTGGGCGCGACCGGCACGCCTCAGACTTCTCACTCCGCCCCTCAGCCGATGGGAACCCCCGCATGACCTCTCCTGTTGCCTCGCCCCTTCGTCCCCTCCGCGTTCGAGCCCGTGCCGAAGTCGCCGCAAGCGTCATCGCGCCGTACTACGGGCTCGATGCGGCGATCGCGGTGAACCCGGTGCTCCCGTCGCTGAGCGATGGTTTCGCTCACGCCGTCGAGCACGCGGCGCCCGCGGTGGGCGCGCGCGGAACGCTGACCGAGCAGCAGTTCCGCGCGCGCCTGGAAGCTGGTCGAATCAGCATCGGTGACCTTGCCGCGTCGATTCGTCGCCACGCGGCCGTGCAGGGTGCCGCAGCAATGAGCGACGACGACCTCGTGGCGCGGTTCGTTGACGCCGTCGAGCTCACGAAGCCTGACGCCTCCGACCCCCTCAGCACGGTCGACGAACGCGTGGCGCGGTGGTGCCGCACCGCACTCGCCCCCGAGGCCGCATCGTGGCCCGTGCCCGTCGGCGAGCTCGGCTTCTACGGGGCGTGGCGTGCCGTGTCCCGCCACGACGTGTCGTTGCCGCGCGCCACTCGTCGACGCATCGCCGACTTGCCGAAGGCGGCCGACGCCGCTCTTGCGCATGCTCTCGAGCACCTCGACGTACACGATGACGAGCAACTCACTTTCCTGCGCACCGAGGTATCGAGGCTTCCGGGATGGTCGGCCTACGTCCGCTGGCGCTCGATGACGGAAGGAGATGTCGACATCGTCGAGTTGCTGGCTGTGCGCGTGAGCCTCACCTGGGCTCTCGGCCTGGATGCTTCCACGCTCGCTCGTCCGTCAGCGGAGTCCACGGCTGTCGCGCGCGCCCTGGTGTGGCAAGAAGCCCTTGAGGCGGCGCCGCACCGGCGGGTGCTCGAACAACTGACAACAACGCCCGCCCCGGCGCCGCCTGCCGAGGCACACCTCGTGTTTTGCATCGACCCGCGCAGCGAAGGCATTCGCCGCCACCTCGAAAAGCAAGGGCCGTACGCTACCTCCGGCTTTGCTGGCTTCTTTGGAATCGCCGCCCTTGTCGAGCCTCTCGCAGCAACCGAACCCTCGGCGGCCTGCCCGGTGCTGCTGACACCTCGCTACCTCGTTGCTGAGCGGCCTGCCCCGAACCAATGGGAGGCCGCATCGCGGTTCGTCAACGACCTGGGGTCGCAACGGGCGATTCGCTCGGCCATCAAGGCACCCGATGCGTTTGCCGGTGCCCCCCTCGGCTGGGCCGAGGCAACGGGGTGGTTGCTCGGGCCCGCGGCTATTGCTCGCAGCGTGCTGGGCGGTCGCGCCCCCCTCGCGGCACGGCCCGACGACCCTGAGCTCGAGTTGTTGACGCTGTTCGACATCGATACTGCCCTGACCCCTGACGACCAGCTCAACACCGCCGAGGTGATCCTGCGCACGATGGGCATGGTCGAGAATTTTGCACCGATCGTGGCGCTCATCGGCCATGGCACCTCGACCACCAACAACGCTTTCCGCACCGCGCTCGACTGCGGCGCGTGCGGCGGCCACCGCGGTGCCCCGAACGCCCGCATTGCAGCCGCGCTACTCAACTCTGGCGCGGTTCGAGTCGGGCTCGTGGAGCGGGGCATCAGCATCCCGGAGAACACGCTGTTCGTCGCTGGTGAGCACGACACCGCGACCGACACGCTGACAGTTTTCGATCGCTCGCGACTGCGGGTCGATCGTCGAGCCGAGGTCGAGCGCCTGCTCGCGCATGCAGTACGTGCGAGCAGAGCCTTGGCGGCGGAGCGGGCGGCTGAGCTGCCGGGCGCGCGCTCGACCTCTTATCGTTCGGTTGCGCGACGATCGCGTGACTGGGCGCAGGTCTACCCCGAGTGGGGCCTCGCCCGCAATGCCGCGCTGATCATTGGGCCACGATCACTCTCGGCGGGTGCCAACCTCGAGCGTCGCGTCTTCTTGCACTCGTATTCGCCCGAACACGACCCCGAAGGCACGGCCCTCGAGACGATTCTGACGGCGCCCCTCGTGGTCGCCCACTGGATCAACGCGCAGTACTACTTCTCGTCGGTCGACACAAAGGTGTTCGGCGCCGGAAGCAAGACCGTGCACAACCTGGTGGGTGGCGCGGGTGTGCTCGCCGGGCCGTCGGGTGACCTCCGCATCGGCTTGCCTTGGCAGTCGGTGGGCACGCGTGCAGGGCTCCACCACGAGCCCGTGCGCCTGCTGGTGGTGGTGGATGCCCCGCGCGAGCGCATCGATCGCATCGTGCAGCACGCCGATGTCGTGAACGATCTCGTGCACGGTGAATGGGTGATCATGGTGCGACCCGGCGCGAACCCTGGAGACTGGGAACGCCGGACGGCATTCGGTTGGGTGCCGTGGAACAACGAGCCGGGTGCCGGCGACGAGCAGAAGGAGGCGGCATGAGCCGCGAAGCACTGACCAAGATGACGAAGATCGAGGTGGTTGCGCGCACGGTTGACGCCGATGCCGTGCGACGGCAGATCGTCGCAGCGGGGGCGACCGGCTACACGAGCCTGCCGGCCGTCACGGGTCTCGGCCACCACGGAGCACACGAGGGTCGTCAGTTGTTCAACGATCGGGATGCGCTCACCCTCGTGATCACGGTCGTGCCCGACGACAATGCCGACGAACTCATCGACGGTCTTCGCTCACTGCTCGACCTCACGGCCGGTGTCATGTTTGTCTCCGACACCTACGTGAGTCGCCCGCACTACTTCCGCTGAGGCGCTCAGCGCTGGTCTACAGCCCAGGCGCTGTCATGCGCAGCACATCGAGCGCGGTGTCGAGCTGCTCGAGGGTCACCTCGCCGCGGTCGACAAAGCCCATGTCGATGACCGACTCACGAATCGTGAGGCCCGTCGCAACGGAGTGCTTCGCGATCTTTGCCGCTGCTTCGTAGCCGATCACGCGGTTGAGCGGCGTCACGATCGCGGGCGAACTCTCGGCGAGCGCGCGGGCGCGGTCAAGATTGGCCTCGAGGCCATCGATCGTCTTGTCGGCGAGCACGCGTGTCGAGTTGGCGAGCAAGCGAATCGATTCGAGCAGGGCGGTGCCCATGACCGGAATCGCGACGTTGAGTTCGAACGAGCCCGATGCTCCGGCCCACGCGATTGTCGCGTCATTGCCGATCACGCGAGCGCAGACCATGAGAACGGCCTCGGGCACGACGGGGTTGACCTTGCCCGGCATGATCGACGAGCCCGGCTGCAGGTCGGGAATGTGCAACTCGGCAAGCCCCGTGTTGGGCCCTGAGCCCATCCAGCGGATGTCGTTGCAGATCTTCGTGAGCGACACCGCGATCACGCGCAGGGCGCCCGATGCTTCTACGAGGCCATCGCGAGCGCCCTGTGCCTCGAAGTGATCGAGGGCTTCGGTGATCGGCAGCCCGGTCGACGACGCAAGTTCGGCAATGACCTTTTGCGAGAACCCGAGTGGCGTGTTGATGCCGGTGCCGGTGGCGGTTCCGCCGAGCGGCACTTCGGCGACGCGCTCGATCGTGCTCTGCACGCGCGCGATGCCCAACCGCACCTGACGCGCGTATCCCGCAAACTCTTGCCCGAGCGTGACGGGGGTGGCGTCCATGAGGTGCGTGCGCCCGGCCTTGACGGCGGTCTTCCACAGCTCGGCCTTGACCTCGAGCGCGCTCGCGAGGTGCTCGAGGGCGGGGATCAGATCGCTCAGCAGGGCGGACGTGACAGCGAGGTGCACCGAGGTCGGAAAAACGTCGTTCGACGACTGCGAGGCATTGACGTGGTCATTGGGATGCACCGGCAGAGCATCCGTCGAGGCAAGTGTCGCGAGCACCTCGTTCATGTTCATGTTCGAGCTCGTGCCGGATCCGGTCTGGTAGGTGTCGACGGGGAACTGGTCGTGGTGCTGCCCCCCGATGATCTGGTCAGCGGCGCCGACGATGGCGTTCGCGAGCGCGGAATCGAGGATGCCCAGCTCAGCGTTGACGAGCGCGGCGGCGCGCTTGATCTGCGCGAGCGCCACGATCTGGCCGGGCTCAAGGCCAGAACCCGAGATCGGGAAGTTCTCGACGGCGCGCTGTGTCTGGGCGCGGTACAGGGCGCTGCGCGGCACGCGCACGTCGCCCATCGTGTCGTGCTCGATGCGGTAGTCAGAGTCGGTCGTGTCACTCACGGCAGTGTGATCCTTCGATTCAGGAGGGGTGCGATGCGAAGCGGCGCTCGAGTCAGAATCGACCGAGCACGACGTCGGGCACGACGCGGCCTTCGAGCAGCCGGTAGTTCGCGCCGACGACTCCCAGCGTACCGGCGGCGACCTCGTCGCTGATCAGTTCACTTGCCGCGAGCAAGGCGCCGACGGTGTCGCGCAAGTGCTGTCGGCCGACCTCGAGTGCGTCGATCGCTTCTGCCGTCGAGGTGCCCGCGGCGAGCCGCACCCGCGTGACCGCGGGCATGATCTGGTCGACGATGCCCTGAATGTGAATGGGCAGCGCCACCGCCTCGGGCGATTCGGAGGCGATGGCCGCCTTAACGGCTCCGCACTCGTCGTGACCGAGAACGATGATGAGGGGTACGCCGAGCACGGCGACCGCGTACTCGAGCGAGCCGATGACGCTCTCGCTGATGACCTGGCCCGCGTTACGCACGACGAAGAGGTCGCCAAGGCCTTTGTCGAAGATGATCTCGGCGGCCAGTCGTGAGTCGCTGCAGCCGAAGAGGGCGGCGCGCGGCGCTTGCGCAGCCGCGAGCTCGCCCCGTCGGTCGACATCTTGACGAGGATGCTGGGGCTCACCCGCGACGAATCGCTCGTTGCCGCGCAGCATCTCGCTCCAGACCTTGTCGGGCCGGGGTCTCTCGATGGTCATCTCGCTCCTGGCGGTTGGCGCTCAGCGGACAGGCGAGATACGAGCGTAGTCTTCTCAGCCGCCGAGGGCGGGTAGCTCGGCGGCCACGGCCGTGGCGAGCAGCGCGAAGTCGTCGTCGCTCGCGGTGCCGTAGAGCACGATCGTGCTGTCGGCGGTCTCAGTGACGAGAGCGTATTCACGCAGGCCCACCCCCTCGACGTCACGGCGGTCGTATCGTTGCCACGACTGCCCGGCGATGTCCACGTCGTCGCTCTCGCCCGGGTCACGCAAGGCGTCGCGCAGCCACGTGGGGTTCGCGTCGAAGCCCTGCACGAGGCCGATGAAGGTCTCGTCAGCCGTGATGAAGCCGATCGTCCACTCGTCGACTCCGCCCGAACCCGCCAGTTCGGCTCGGTTAGCTACCCAGCTCGGCGGAACGATCGGGGCGACCACGGTCGTGCCGAGGCTCTGCTCAGCCTCGGCGGCCGCGGCGAGGTGGTCGATCACGAGGGGCGCGGGCTCGGGGCGCACAACGACGAGCACGAGAAAAAGCACGATTCCGAGCGACGCTGCCAGCGACAGCACGAGGTTCTTGGTCGTTTGATTGGCGCGGCGCCGGCGCCGCGCTTCGGCCACGCGGGCCGCCTTCTCATCGGGCGTCTCGGGGTGCCCGAGGTCGGCACCCCCCGGTGCTTCTGTCGGCACTGACTCAGCCTTCTGCTGCGGCCCGCGCCGCGTCGAGCCGTTGCTTGGCACCGATGAGCCACTCTTCGCACCGGCGCGCGAGGGCCTCGCCGCGTTCCCACAGGGCGATCGACTCTTCGAGGGTCGACCCGCCTTGCTCGAGCTCGGTCACGACGCGCACGAGTTCGTCGCGAGCCTGCTCATAGCTGAGGCTCGCGGTGTCAGCCGCTTGGGGCGAGTCAGAAGGGGTCACGGTCACCATGCTAAGCGGGCCTTTCTTCGACAGAGGTGGGAGCCTCGACGATCGTGGCCACTCGGCCGTCGGCGAGAGTCAAGCGCACGCGGGTGCCAACGACGGCGGCCGATGCCGACCGCAACACGGCACCGTCATCAGTCTGCGCGATGGCGTAGCCGCGATCGAGTGTGCGCTGCGGCGAGAGCGCGCGCAACTGCGTGCGCCGCTCGTCGAGATCGATCGCGGCGCGCTCGAGCAAGCGGGTGGTGAGCTCTGACCCGCGAGCGACCGCGCGCGTGAGGTCATCGGCGCGCGTCTCGATGATCCAAGCCGAGTCGGCGAGCACGGGGCGCGAGCGAATCGCGGCGATGCGCTCGACTTCGGTGCCGATGGTCGTTGTGACGCGCGACAGCATGCGCGAGCGAGCCTGCTGCACGCGCGAGAGTTCTTCGCCGACGTCGGGCACCACGCGCTTGGCGGCGTCGGTCGGGGTTGAGGCGCGCAGGTCGGCGACCTCGTCGAGCAAGGGTCGATCGTTTTCGTGCCCGATTGCGCTCACGAGCGGGGTTTCACACGCCGCGGCCGCGCGCACGAGGCTCTCGTCGCTGAAGGGCAACAGGTTCTGGAAGTCACCGCCACCACGAGCGACGATGATGACGTCGACCTCGGGATCAGCATCCAGTTTCGTGATCGCGGCCGTGACCTCGCTGACGGCTTTGTCGCCTTGCACAGCCGCGTGAACGACTCGGAATTGCACCGACGGCCACCGCAATTGCGCGTTGCGCAGCACGTCTTTCTCGGCGTCGCTGTCTTTGCCGGTGACGAGCCCGATGCACTGGGGCAAGAAGGGCAGCGGCTTCTTGCGCTCGGCGGCGAACAGGCCCTCAGCAGCGAGGGTGGCGCGCAGTCGTTCGAGACGCTCGAGGAGGTCACCAAGCCCCACGCGCCGCATCTGCGAGACCTGCATCGTGAGGGTGCCGCCCTTGACCCACCAGTTGGCCTTGACGAGGGCGGTGACCCGGTCGCCCTGACCGAGCCCCTCGGGCAGGGTCGCGCGCACCGACGACCAGATGACGAACGACACTGTTGCATCGATCGACACGTCTTTGAGCTTGCCGTAGACGTTGCCGCCCGAAATGCCCCACTGCGCGATCTCGCCGTCGACCCACACTTGACCGAGGCGGTCGATGTAGTCCTTCAGCTTTGCCGAGAGCTGGCCCACGGGCCACGGTGCATCGGCGCTCGATGCGGCGGCGGGCACGGTGGTGTCGCTCACGTGCCCTCCTTGCGTCAACCGACAGTGTTCGCCAGGGTAGTCGAGACAACCGACCCTCATGTCACTGGAGATGGATGCTCACGCCAACCCCGCTCGTCATCGACTCGCTCACGAAGGTGTACGGCGAGGTCACGGCGCTGCGTGATGTCTCGTTCGCCGCCGCGCCCGGCCGCGTAACGGGGTTTCTCGGCCCGAACGGGGCGGGCAAGACGTCAACTCTGCGCATCTTGCTAGGACTCAACCGGCCGACGGCCGGCTCTGCCCTCATCGACGGGCTGCGCTACCGCGAGCTTGATCGCCCCGCCCACCGGGTCGGTGGGTCACTCTCGGCTGATGTCTTTCATCCGGGCCGCAGCGGTCGCGCGCACCTTATGGCGATTGCGCTCGCCGCGGGCATCGATCGCGAGCGAGTCGACATTGTGCTCGAGCAAGTAGGGCTGACCTCGGCCGGACGCCGCGCCGTGGGAGGCTATTCGCTCGGCATGCGGCAGCGACTGGGGCTCGCGGGTGCGCTGCTGGGCGACCCCGCGGCACTCGTGCTGGATGAACCCATCAACGGTCTCGACCCCGACGGCATTCGGTGGATGCGGTCTTTGCTGCGCGCGCTCGCCGACGAGGGGCGCACGGTGCTTCTCTCCTCGCACGTTCTCAGCGAGGTGCAGCAAACGGTCGATGACGTCGTCGTGATTCGCCACGGGCGCATCGTCTTCGATGGCCCGCTCAGCACGCTCGAGGCGGGCACGGCCCGCGTGCGTGTCGACGCTGTTGACCGCGCCGCTTTGGCAGCGGCTCTGCGCGGTGCGGGCGCGCACGTCGAGTCGGGCGAGGTCGGACTCATCGTCGACGGGATCGACGTGGCGCGCACGGGCGAAGTCGCCCGTGACGCCGGCATCGCTCTCACCCATCTCAGCGACGCAACCGACGGTCTTGAGTCGGTCTTCCTCGCACTCACGGCCGATGAGGCCGCAGCATGAGCGGCACCGGTGTCATGACAGGATTCGCCCGGTCGGTGGCCGCCGAGACCATCAAGGTGCTTTCGACCAAGGGGTGGTGGTTGCTCGGCCTCATCTTGGTCGCCTACGTTGGCATCACCGCCGCGGGGCTCGCCTTCTTCTTCAGCGACCTCGGGTCGCAGCTGGGCGGCACGGGCGCACCCGATCTTGACCCCGTCGTGACGGCCAACCTCGTCTACAGCAGCGTGACTGCTGTCGGCCTCGTGATTCCTCTACTCTTCGGTGCTTTGCTCGCGACCGGCGAGTACCGCTACAAGACGCTGACTCCCACCGTGCTCGCCCAGCCGCGGCGCGGCATCGTGCTTGCTGCAAAGGGCGTCGTCGCCGCGGTCGTCGGAGCGATCTACGGCGTACTGGGGCTCATTGGCTCGGTCGGCATCGGCGCCCCCGTGCTCATCGTGCTGGGCGAAGAGCCCATGCTGAGCGACCCCGACGTCATCGGCGTGCTGCTGCGCACCGTCCTCGCCATGGCGCTGTGGTCGGTATTGGGCTTGGGGCTCGGAGCCCTCTTGACGAGCCAGATTGCGGCGATCGTGATCGTGCTCGTGTTCACGCAGTTCGTCGAGCCGATCCTGCGCCTCGTCGCGAGCGTGTGGGAGTGGTCAGCCTCGATCGGGCGCTTCTTGCCCGGGTCGGCCACCGACGCGCTGGTCGGGGCGGGCATCCTCAGTTCACTGGGCGCGCTTGATCCGTCGGTGCCGTCGGCCGACGTGGATGCTCTGCTGTGGTGGCAAGGCGGCCTTGTGGTGGCGGCGCTCGCCGCGGTGTTGCTCGTCGCAGCGTCACTCACCACTGTGCGCCGCGACGTCGAGTAGGCACGGAGTAAGCGTGGAGTCTGAGCGCACACGCAGTCAGCGGCTCGTAGACTGATCGGGTGAGCACGATCTCGAACGGCGCCCTCGGCTCGACCCTGACAACGCCCGTCATTCCGCAGCGGCGTGAACGACTGGTGGCGATGCCGGTCGACCGCCCCAAGCGGGTGCTTCTCGCTGCCCCGCGCGGTTACTGCGCAGGAGTCGACCGTGCCGTCATCGCCGTCGAGAAGGCGCTCGAGCAATACGGTGCCCCGGTCTACGTGCGCAAGCAGATCGTGCACAACGTTCACGTCGTCACCGAGCTCGAGAAGCAGGGCGCGATCTTTGTCGACGAAGTCGACGAGGTGCCCCCCGGTTCGCACATCGTCTTCTCGGCCCACGGCGTGAGCCCCGCTGTCGTTCAAGGCGCCGCAGATCGCGACCTGCAGGCTATCGATGCGACCTGCCCCCTCGTGACCAAGGTGCACCGAGAGGCGGTGCGGTTCTCAAAGCAGAACTACCGCATCCTGCTCATCGGACACGCCGGACACGAAGAGGTCGAAGGCACCATGGGCCATGCGCCCGAACGCACGATTCTCGTCAACAACCCCGACGAAGCCGACCTCATCGAGGTGCCCGAGGGTGATGACCTCATTTGGCTGTCGCAGACGACGCTCAGTGTCGACGAGACCATGGAGACCGTTCGCCGGTTGCGCGCGCGTTTTCCGCACCTGCAAGATCCGCCCAGTGACGACATTTGCTACGCGACCCAGAACCGCCAGGTGGCCATCAAGAAGGTCGCGCCCGAAACCGATCTCGTCATCGTCGTCGGCTCGTCGAACAGCTCCAACAGCGTGCGGCTTGTCGAGGTGGCGCTGGAGTACGGCGCCAAGGCCTCGTACCGCGTCGACTACGCGAGCGAGATCAAGCAAGAGTGGCTCGAGGGTGTGGCGACTGTCGGCGTGACGAGCGGGGCGAGCGTGCCCGAAGTGCTGGTCGAGCAAGTGCTGGCCGACTTGCGTGACGCCGGCTTCGACACTGTCGAAGAGGTCAAGACGGCCGAAGAAGATCTGCAATTCTCGCTGCCGAAAGAGCTTCGGCGCGACAAAGAGGGCAACGTCGACGAGCGTGCCCTCGGCGGACGCACGCGAGACTGACGGCCCCAGCGCATGATCGACGTCGGGCTTCCGCGCGTCGTTGCTGCTCGGGTCACCGTCAACGGTCTGGCACTCACTCAGCGCGTCATCGCTGTGACGGGTGCGGCCATTTCGGCAACTCTCGTCATCGACGTTCAGATGAGTCGTGGTTCGGTCGAGAATCTCCCGGTGCTCCTCGCGCCCTTTGTGGGCATCGGGATGCTCGCTCTGCTTCTTATCTGGAGAGCGACGGTTCTCACCGCCCTGGTGTACTTGCTCGGCGGGGCGATTCTGTCGGTCGCTGTGCCGGTCATCGGTCTCGCCACTGACCCGCTCTTCGATGAACCCGGTGTCTATCTGATCAATCGCATCGCCACGGCGATCTGCTTGGTCGGAGCGGTGGGGGGGAGCGCACTCAGCGGTTTGCTGTGGTCGTCGTTGGCTTTTGTCGTGGCGCAGTCGAGTGTGGTGCTGGGTCTTGCCCTCTCGGGGTCAACGCTCGACACCGGCAGTGGGCCGCTCATCGTTTTCTCGATCTCGGCTGTTTCGTATCTGACCCTCGCCATTGCTCAGCGGCAGAGTGATCGCAAGCTTGAACCTCTGCGGGCGGCCGGTCGCGAAGTTCACGGTCTCGACGAGCGCCGAGCGCTCGAGCTGCGGGCGGCAGGCATCGTTCACGACACCGTCTTGGCCGATCTCACCGCCATCGCGCGCTCGCCAGGTCCGGTGATGCACCGCATGCGGGTCGTGCTCGACGATCACCTCCACACGATTGACTCATCGTCGGTGCGCCGGGAACCTGCGTCTGCCGTAGCCGGAAGCGAGTTTGGCGATGCGGTTCTTGGGCTCGTACAGGACTATCAGTGGAGCGGAGTGCGGGTCGACGTCAGCGGGTCAGAGTCGCTCGACGAGAACATCGCGCCCGAGGTGCGTCGTGCCGTGGTGGGGGCCGTGCGGGCTGCGCTCGACAATGTCGTGCAGCACGCCGCCACCGACCGGGCCGAGCTCGTGGTCGGTCTGCGCGATCACCAATTGACGGTTCTTGTCGTCGACGACGGGGTCGGATTCGATCCCGACAGCGTGGAGGCTGATCGACTGGGCATGCGCGCCTCCATCAACGACCGCATCACCCAGGTCGGCGGGTCAGTGCGCGTCTGGTCAGGGCCGGAGGGCACCACGGTCATGATGACGGTGCCGGTCGCCGGAGGCCAGTCATGAGACGCGCGCGGTCATGGAAGCGCAGCCCCTGGGACGCTGACCCCTTGAGCTGGTTCACCGCGCCGAACCTGCCGCTTGCCGCCGCGAGCATCGCGCTCGTTCACGGTGTTTTGGTGCTGACAGCGAGTGGGCAAATCGGCACTCGGCCGATCGCACAGGTCGGTGCCCTGGTTATCGGGGTTGCAGCCCTCGTCGGAGTCCATGTGGCGACCCGCTCTCCTCGCGGCGCGCTGAGGCTTCGTGTGGCGATTCCGCTCGCCCTGTTTTCGAGTGCAGCGCTCGTGGTCTCGGCGTGGGGCTATCGCGGGGAAGACTTCGCTGTCGAACTGTGGTGGGCGCCTCTCGTCTGTTCGCTCACCTTGCTCGCCATGGCGCCGTACTCGTCGTCGCAGCGACTTGCCACCGTCGGCGCCGTCATGACTCTTGTCGCCACGGTCACGGTGCTCTTCGTCGTGGTGCCCGATGAAACGTCGTGGCCCCCGTATTCGACGGTGGTGATTGCGCTTTTTCCGATTGTCGTCGGCGCGGTTGGCGGAGTGGTGCTCGTGCAAGCCGTTACGAGCGGCCTTGCCGACTGGAGCGAACGCCCGCTTGACGTCGCGACTGTTCCCTGTGACGAGGCCCTGATCGCCGAGATTGACGCCACGACGAGTGCTCGCATTGCCAACGCCACTCTCCTCATTCGCGACGTGCTCGCGCGGGGCGAAGTGACCGACGCAGATGCGTCTGCTGCAGCTCAACTCGCTGAGCGTTTGCGCGCAGAGTTGACCGGAGACGTCGACCGTACATGGCTCGAGCGGGTTGCCCTCGGAGCGCCCCTGCGCATCGATGACGAGGAGAGACTCGCCGACCAGCTCGACCTCGCTCAGCGCACCGCTTTGCGGGCACTGCTTGACGCCCTGTTGACGCCCGACGAGGGCCGCATTGGTCGTGCGCGACTTGAGCTGCGACGCACCGACGATGGTGCGGTGGCCGTTGCCTTGCGCATCGCGTCGTCGATGCCCGAGGGGCGGCGTGAGACCTTCCTGGCGCCGTACTACGTCGGGCTGCGGTCGACCGTCGATAAGCTTCGGTGGCGCAGCGGACCCGTGACCGCCGTCGAGTTTGAAGTGGCGGGCGCCTCGCGCCCACGGGCCGCCGTGCAGCGCACGCCTGAACCAGGCACACCGGGCGGGCCCGTTGCGCGCTAACGCGAACAGGCCCGTCTCGATGAGGGCCTAGCGGCCCGAGTGTCCGGCCGAGCCGAGCTGCTGCGTCGCCTCGACGACACGCTTGGCCATCGCCGACTCGGCGGTCTTGCCCCACGCGCGCGGGTCGTAGACCTTCTTGTTGCCCATCTCGCCGTCGACCTTCAAGAAGCCGTCGTAGTTCTTGAGCACCGAGTCGGCGACCGAGCGGCTGAACGCATATTGCGTGTCGGTGTCGATGTTCATCTTGATGACGCCGTTCTTGACGGCCGTCGAGATCTCAGCGTCGGTCGAGCCCGAGCCACCGTGGAAGACGAGGTCGAGCGGAAGAGCATCCGTGCCGTATTTCGCGGCGATGCCGGCCTGAATGTCGGCAAGTAGTTCGGGGCGCAGCTTGACGTTGCC
>CAYWZI010000014.1:0-25217 GCA_964462815.1 uncultured Microbacteriaceae bacterium | reverse complement strand
CAAAGTGTTGACGAAGCTCTCGCCATTCACCTCATGACATCTGCCGGGTCGCAGATTGTTCGACAGCGCCCAATCGACCGTCACGTTGCGGCCGAACTCCACCGTCACCTCATCATGAACACTATTGGCCCCCCGGGACACCCGGGGGCATTCCGCGACCAAGCACACTTTGTTCGGGTTCCCGGTGCCCGTCCGGACACGATTCGGGCTATTCCCACTCCGAGAGACTTTCCCGCCCTGCTTCGAGATTGGGAAACGTACCTCGCCACGCCTCCCCCGCTTCCCCTGACTCTGAGGGCGGCCCTCACCCACCATCGATTCGACACCATCTACCCGTTCCAGGAGGAAAACGGCAAGATTGGCCGAACCCTCGCCACACTTCACATCATGCAAGAAGCCGGGCTTCCAGCCCCGGTCTTTGGCATTGCTCGGGCCATGAATGAGGACCTCCTGGGCTACCACCGGGCGACCAAAGCTGTCGCCGACTCAGGTGACACCGAACCCTGGGTGGCCTATTTTGCGCACCTGATCTATCGGGAGGCCACCCGGTCTCACCAGGCAATTGTCAGCCTGCACAAGCTCCGAGAGTCGATGCGCAATGGATCAAGGGATGAGCCCCTTTCCGTCTTCGCCCTCGCGACTCTCCTTTTCCCCCACCCCATCCTCAGTGTCTCGCTGGTCCAAGAAGTGCTGGATGTGAACGAACGCCACGCGATGAAGGTACTCTCCCGGGCTGAGAAGCTCGGCTGGGTCACACGTGTGTCGAAGGGGGAATCACACGGCGAGGCTCACTGGTGGGCGCCCGAGGTGTGGGCGCAGCACACATCAGAACCCCCCACCGCCTAGCGGCCTCCGCCACTCAGACATCACCATCCTGTGCGGTCAGGCTAGGATGGGAAGGCCCCGTTGGGGCATCCGGAGGATTCGCCTAGTGGCCTATGGCGCACGCTTGGAAAGCGTGTTGGGTGCAAGCCCTCGGGGGTTCGAATCCCCCATTCTCCGCCACACCATCGCAACCCCGGTTGCCCGAACGCTGCGGCGAGTGTCCTCGATCGAGTGATTAGCCAAGCGGCACGCGAAACGGCCCGATGACCGAGTTGAACAACAAGTCGCCGTTGTCCAAGAACTGCACCATCGCGTAAGCGCCGTTTCCTTTATTGGTGTGACCGAACACGACGCGAGAAACAGTCTTTCCCGTCTCCCAGTCGAGCCCTGTCACCTCCCAACCGGCCTCGCGGCTAAACCCGTTGACGAACACGGCAGTCGCCCCTGAACTCGCGAGCGGCACCATGCTGATCGAGACGACATCGCCCCGCGCCCAGACGGAGAAGAATCTCTTCTCCCGGGTACTCCATGCAAACTTCTCGACACCGCGCGGCGGTTCATGCACCGGGCCGACTGTCATGACATCGATGATGCGATCGGTGTGCCCCTCTTCGATCAGATTGTTCACGACGAAAGCGCCCGTGCCAGAAACAATGATGGTTTGCTCGGACTGCAGCCACGGCCTCTCTTCCGAGATACCCGCGCGCACTTCACGCTGGTCGGCAATGCGCGGGGAGAGCGCGCCGTCAACTAATCGGGCAGCCTCAGGGATGTCATCCCGCCAGAAGGCCACAATCCGCATGCGATTCGAGCCATCGGTGATGAGCACGAGGCGGTCGTCATCTTCGCCGAAGCCCATGAGGGTCGGAGTCGAGCCCGTTCCAGTTCCTGCCTTGATCGCGGGCGGCCAGTCGCCCCCGTCATATTCAGCCCTCCATGCCCCGTCGACCTCTTTGTCCGAGAGGGTCGTGCCGGTCCAGACAAGCTTGCGCATAACGCCCGGCTGGCGAGGAATTTGCGAGCCTGTGGCGACATAGATTCCACCATCGGGATCGACAGCGAGGGAGTTCGTGCAGATCTGGTTGTCGTCCGCGAACGACGTGAACTGGCCGGCGTGCAATTGCTCGTCGATAACGGCTACTCCGTTGAGGGCACCGATCACGATGTGCCCGTCATAGGTCATGTTCATGCCGACGAGACTGACGCGCGGTTCCTGTCCCAGCACGCTCGTCGCAGGAATCACCGTCGAGGTGTCGAACTGCGCCTTGATCTCCAGGCCCCTCGAGAAATCGTGGCGATCAACAAGCCCGACCGCCGAGACCGTAGTGCCCGCGTTTGCGTATACCCAGTCACGATGACTCACGAGTGCATACACACCCGCCGGCAAGACGTCTCCCGGTGTCGGCCCCAGTACGGCTCTCAGGTGCGCCTCAGCAGAGGCCATGTCGTCGTACGGGAAAGCGACAATGCGCTCCAGCTCGTCCCGGGTACGACGGCTGGCACCGGGTAGGTCGATATCGCAGACCGCCTCCCAGCGTCCCTCCCGGGCGTCAATGAGGGCGACGCGGTCGGTCGAAACCGACCAATAGAAGCCCGGCATCACCGAGGCATACGTGGCGTTGTTGACCGGCCCGCCCCACACCGGCTCAAGACTGTCGAGATCAATCTCACGGGTGCCGCGCGGAATCGCGAACGGGATGCTGTTCTGCTTCGCCGGGTTGACGTGCGTCACGCCATAGATAGCGGACGACAAGAAAGGGTTCGCGTCCGGTGCCCCGGCAGCTGTCTCAACCGTAGATGAGGTCATCAGGAGTCCTCTTCGCCGTGACGGGCGCGGGTGCCCTTACTCGACGCCAAACCGAGCGTCTCACGACGTCCCGATCACCGCGTCCAGCCTGTTCGGCGCCCGCGCTCCACCGAGACAGTGGGTTGACTGTACACGGACGGCGGAAACAGTACCCCGTCTTCCTCACGCCGGTGGCGTCGCGCGATCTCGCGCGCGACGTCACATCACGACTTTCGACGCCCGTGTGGATCTACGCGGCGGATGCCCCCACCGAGGTCCGGCGACGACGCCCGAGCACTAACAGGAGCAGACCTGCCGCGAGAGCGCCCAAGCCGCCCACGACGATGCCGAGAGTCTGGGCCGCGCCGGTGAAGGCAAGGTCGAGGCGCGGCTCCATGACGAACCACTCCTCCGTCGTGTCGAACCAGGGGTCGGTCGCCACCGATGCTCCGTCGAAGGCCACTTCTTGATTGCCCGAGTTGTAAAGCGTCAAGAATATGAAGATCTGCCTCGACCCCATCTCTGCGAGCTTCTCCTCGGTCACCGTGAAGATGACCTCCGTCTCGCCATCCGACGTCGTCGGAGTGAACAGGCCTTCCGCCGTGATGCCGGTATAGACGATCACGCCGTTCTCGATGTAGACGAGCTCGCCATCCAAGCGATACTGCTCACTGGGAATCAGGTTGAGATAGAACACGCGGTCGACGACAGTCGCCGGGCCCGACGTAATGGTTCCGTTGGCAACACCGTCAACGTAGGCCCGACTCGAGATCTCCGGCGGAGCCAACGTCGTCAGGTCGATCGCGTTCGTTACCGAAACCGGAGTCAGCGTTTCGGTGATCATGATCGTGGCGTTCTCCGGGGCGAAGACGGGAGCCTGCCAGACAATGCCAGGGATCGCGACCGGGTCGTCCTCGGCGAACGTCACGATCGCTCCGAGAGGAAGGTTCGACACGACGACCGGATTAGCGCCCGCGATCAACGGAACGGCAATCGCCGGAGCGCCATCGACGCTGTAGCGGACAATGAACTCAGTGGTGTCGGGAACCCTGTCGCCGAGGTCGTCCAAGTCCTTCACGAGCGAGAACGAACCCGTGACCGGCGGCGGGGGCGGCGGCGTGACGTAGGTGATCGTGACAGTTGCCTCAGCAGTGTCACCAAAACCATTCGCCGCCCGATACTCCACCGGCGCCGGGTCACCCAAGAACGTCGACAACGGCGTGAACGTCACCGCACCCGTGGTGGCATCCACACTCCACGTGCCTTCACCATCAACCACCAACGACGTCACCGGCACATTCGTGCCCGGCGTCAGAATGCGCACCGTCGACGGCACCAAACCAGCCGAGTCATTGACCAACACATCCACCGTCACAGCGGAACCGATCGCGTTGTCCAAATCCTCATCATCAACAGCTGACGGAAGAATCCGCACCGTCGTGGGGTCATCGCTTGGATCAGTGTCATCGTTCGGGTTCACACCCAACGGGCTTTCCGTCTCCGTCGATTCCGGCGTCGTCACCGGATCCCCATCAACACCCGTCCCCGTGTCACTGACATCCGTCACATCCGGACCCGACGGCGGCGTGCCCGTGGCCGTGGCCGTGTTCTCCACACCACCAGCAGTCACATCCGCAGCCGTCACCTCATACGTCGCCGTGAACGTGGTCGAGTCACTCGCACCCACCGCCAACGCAATCGGACCACCATCCATCGTGGCCACCACATCCGTCACCGTGACATCACTCAACGCAACGTTGCCCGTGTTGGTCACCGTGAACGCATACGTAATCTCGTCCCCAGCACCCAGAACACCATCAGCGCCCAAATCAATCGACGCCACACTCTTCACCAACGAAATCGCCGGCACCGCTGCCACGTAGGTGATCGTGACAGTTGCCTCAGCAGTGTCACCAAAACCATTCGCCGCCCGATACTCCACCGGCGCCGGGTCACCCAAGAACGTCGACAACGGCGTGAACGTCACCGCACCCGTGGTGGCATCCACACTCCACGTGCCTTCACCATCAACCACCAACGACGTCACCGGCACATTCGTGCCCGGCGTCAGAATGCGCACCGTCGACGGCACCAAACCAGCCGAGTCATTGACCAACACATCCACCGTCACAGCGGAACCGATCGCGTTGTCCAAATCCTCATCATCAACAGCTGACGGAAGAATCCGCACCGTCGTGGGGTCATCGCTTGGATCAGTGTCATCGTTCGGGTTCACACCCAACGGGCTTTCCGTCTCCGTCGATTCCGGCGTCGTCACCGGATCCCCATCAACACCCGTCCCCGTGTCACTGACATCCGTCACATCCGGACCCGACGGCGGCGTGCCCGTGGCCGTGGCCGTGTTCTCCACACCACCAGCAGTCACATCCGCAGCCGTCACCTCATACGTCGCCGTGAACGTGGTCGAGTCACTCGCACCCACCGCCAACGCAATCGGACCACCATCCATCGTGGCCACCACATCCGTCACCGTGACATCACTCAACGCAACGTTGCCCGTGTTGGTCACCGTGAACGCATACGTAATCTCGTCCCCAGCACCCAGAACACCATCAGCGCCCAAATCAATCGACGCCACACTCTTCACCAACGAAATCGCCGGCACCTGAGCTTCGAACTCGTTCGTCACCGTCACAGCGGCCGTCGTGCCATCTCCAATCGTGATCTGGTCAGCACTGAACGTCGAGGAAATCAAGTTCACGCCAGCAACAGTGCGAGCAACCTCACGGAAATCAACAACCGTGCCCGTGGCCAACGTCGGACCCGCAACAACCGTGCCATCCGAGTTCAGCTCAACCGTCGTCCACGGACCCGTCAGACCCGACGTGGAGTACTCAACCTCAAAGATCGTGCCATCCGGCACCAACCCAGCACCCGAGCCCGACAACAACTTCTGCAGCGAGAACGTGCCCGTCTTGGGCGTGTACGGGTTCGACACGGTGACCGGCACTGTCGTGCTATTGCCGATCGTGATCTCAGCATTCACCGGGTCGAATACAGGCGCATCCCAGTTCACGCCGCCGAACGACGGAGCGTCCTCCGTGAAGGTAACCGTCGCACCCGTGGGCAAGTCTGAGATAACTACCGGCGCTGCTCCCGCAGTCAACTGAACGGGGATCGACGCGGCGCCATCGACGCTGTAGTTGACCGTGAACTCCGTGCCTGCAGGAATAAGGGCAGGGTTGATTCCGGTCACTTGCTTTTGCAGCGAGAACGACCCGAGCTGCTGCGTGAACTCGTTCGTCACCGTCACCGCAGTGGTCGTGTCATCACCAATCGTGATCTGGTCTTCGCTGAACGTCGACGACACCAGGTTCAGGCCGTCAACCGTGCGAACAACCTCACGGAAATCGACAACTGTGCCGGCGGGCAGCACCGGGCCCGCCACGATTGTGCCGTCAGAGTTCACAGGCACATCGGTCCACGGGCCGCCTGTTCCCGTGGTCGAGTACTGGACCGTGAACATCGTGTCGTCGGGAACCAAGCCCGCCGCCGGCCCTGAAAGCGCCTTCGCCAGTGTGAAAGAGCCCGTCTGCTGGCAGACCACGAAAGAGTGCAGTGCGACAGTTACGGCAGACGTGCGGTTATCGATCTTTCCCGAACGGATGATGAGTTGGTCGATCG
Organism: uncultured Microbacteriaceae bacterium; assembly: GCA_964462815.1. Taxonomy (GTDB): domain Bacteria; phylum Actinomycetota; class Actinomycetes; order Actinomycetales; family Microbacteriaceae; genus Microcella. Next base: position 18,961 of record CAYWZI010000014.1, on the reverse strand, counting down.
GCCCGTCGATGTTGAACTGGAAAAGGTTCGTGGCGACACTGGTTCCGCCTTCAGAGGACGACCCGATCACTGTGTCGTGTTGACCGTTGCTGTCGGTATCAATGGTGTACATGCCGGGGGTTCCCCCGTTGACCCCCACCGGATTCAGCGCACTGAAGTTTGCCGCGGTTACCGGAATCGGGGTTCCCTGGTAGCTCGGGAACATGGTCATGCCGTCGAAGTTGTTGAGGCCGGCGCCGCGCATCTGGAAGCTGTTGATCGGGTTCGGGAAGGTGATCGTGTAGTCAACGAAGTTCGCACTTGTGCGGTAGTTCGGCACATTGGTCGGCTGCAGGTAGATGACGTCATCTGTGGCAAAAGGCGTCACGGAGGAGTTCTGGAGCTCTACTCCGTCGGCCCATACCGAGGAACCGTTGAGGGTAGCGTTGAAGACGACAGATCCGTTCAGAAGCGTCAAGGGAAGCTGGTTCTGGATAGCGGTGTCGATCGGATAACCAGCGCTGTTAACGTTCGTTTCGCAAACATCGCCCGTTCTCGGGGTGAAGCTATTCGTGACCGAGACGGCCACGGTCGTGCCATCGCCGATGGTGATTCCGCCGACGGGATTCGGGCTGAACACCGGGGTGCCCCAGTCCACGGCGGGATACGACGGCGGGTCCTCGGTGAAAGTAACGCGAGCGCCGGTCGGCAAACCCGACACAACCACGGGAGGTGCGCCAGCCTGGAGCGTGACCGAAACAGGTGTGTCGCCATCGACGCTGTACTGAACAGTGAACGCGGTGTTGTCGGGCACGTCATTGCCCGGGTCACTCAAGACCTTCTCGAGCGAGAACGACCCCGTCGGCAGTGTCGACGTTACGGAAAGAGGAGTGAACTTGGGGTTGTAGTGGAACGAGCTTCCCGACTTGTCGTACAAAGTGGGCACGACGAGCCCGGTGCCAACGGCGATCACACGAGCCGAGACCGTGACCATGAGGGGGGCTCCGCCAACCTTGCCGCCGACAATGGGGTTCGTGTCAAGGCAGTCAAGGTAGGTGCCACTCGGAGGCGTTGGGCCGATCACTGGATCCCAGCCACACGCGTCTGCGTAGTAGAAGGTGTTCGTTTGACCAGCCGGCTCTGCGTAGGTGGCGGCGACGGAGATGATCTCGAACATATTGCCGTCGAGGACCGGCCCGACAAACAGCTGTTCGTAGCCTCCGGGCGCTGTACCACCCTCGACCACATACTGGACGACCTGGCCCACAGTGACCGCAGTGGGGCCACTCACCGACAGCGCTTCGTTGCGGTTCTGTGAGATCAGGCTCTCAACATAGATCTCGCGAGTGGTGGGTGTGCTGACGGGGTTAACATCCGGAGCGCTCGCGGTAATGACGAAGCTCCGAGTGGTGTCATGCGCATCTGTCGTTCGCTGCACCTCGATGGTCCACCATCGGTTTTCGCACGAGTTCGCGGGAATGACATCCGACGTCTTGACGAGTGCGCCCTCAATATCGACGAAGACATTTGCGCTCGTCCACTGCCACGTCATCGTGACATCACTGACATCGGTCCCGGTGATGTTGCACACCCGGGCGCCGACGACGAACTTGTTCGGCCCCTCGTCTTCAGGCTTGTTGCTGTCGAGGCCGACCACGTTCCACTCGATCGGGGTGATCGTCAGCGAGTCGGTAGCAGCCTGAGCGGGAAGGGCACCTGCCAGGGGCGCCAACAATGATCCGATGAGCGCGACGACCGCCGTAACCGCAGCGAAACGTCGAGGACGAGCGGCGACAGGCTGGGCAGACTGCGAACGAGACACGGGAACCTTCATTCGGGTTGAAGTTCTTCCGATGGGTGAGTCGGAATGATCTGTCGATGGCGTAGGGGTGGCCAAAGATATTCACACTAGTTTCCCAGGCTTCGCCAACGGGGCATAGGCACCACCACCCCCCTCTTCAGGGGTAGCCACCCTTGTCTTGCCCCCGTCCGTGTCGCACATTTCAGAACTTGGTCGACGATTGCGCGACGTCAGGTGACGCACGGAGTTGGTGTGCAGACCGGCTCTCGCGAACCGCGCCCGCGTAGTGCAAGATGGCGGCAGTAGCGCGCGCACGAGCGAGCGCCCGAGCCGGAGGTTCGCCCCATGTCTGCAGGTTCCGCCGTCGAGACCAGATCGTCGTGGTTGCCGCTCATTGTCGTCATGCTCGCGCAGGTGCAGTTGGCCTTCAACGCCTGGAACGTTTCGATCACCGGCATCACGGAAGACCTCGGTATCCCGCCGACGACCGTGGGTCTGGCGAACACCGCCAGTACCTTCGCTGTCTCGGCATTCTTGCTCTTGGGTGCCAAGATCACCGCGAAGATCGGCCCTGTGCTCGCCTTCCGCATCGGTGTCATCATTCCGGCCCTCGCCGCACTCTTGATTGCGACGGCTCAAGACGGCTCAGTGCTCTTCGTCGCTCAGTCGATCACCGGTGCCTCGAACGCCATCACGCTTCCTGCGCTGACGATCATCATCGCGGCGAGCTTCCAGGGCAAGCAGCAGGCGTCGGCGATCGGATACTTTGCCGCGAGCATCCCCCTTGCCCAGGTCATTTCGCTCTTGATCGCGGGTCAGTTCGCCTCGACCATCGGGTGGCGCTGGTCGTTCGTGCTCGTCGCCTCGATCGGCCTGCTCAACTTCGCGATGAGCTTCTTGCTCAAGCCGGTTCCGGCGCAGAAGAACCTCATCGTCGACTGGACAGGTGGTGTGCTCGCAGCAATCTCGATCTTGCTCATCAGCTTTGGTATGAGCGTCATGAACGACTGGGGCTTGCTCACCGCGACAGGAAACGCGCCAATCTCGATCGGCGGCTTCTCGATCGTTCCGCTCTTCTTTGTTGCTGCTGTGATCTTTGCGCAGCTGTTCCTGAGCCGCACGCGTAAGCGCATGGCCGAGCAGAAGGTGCCTCTCGTCAATCTCGACATCGTGCGCGAACCGTCAGAACGCGCCACCGTGTGGGTCATGGGCATCATGCTCTTTGTCGGCACGGCAGTGAGCTTCTTGATGCCGCTCTACATGCAGGTCGTGCAGGGGTTCATCGGCATCGAAGTGTCCTTGGCGGTGATCCCTTACACGATCTCGATCTTCATCGCGAACACTTTGGTCGCTCGCTTGTACGACCGATTCGCGCCTCGCGCCATCGCGAGCGTCAGCATGGCGGTTGTCACGATTGCACTCGTGTGGCTCTCGTTCACGATCGCGAATGACTGGGGCCAAGCTTCTGTCGTGATCGGACTCGTTGTGCTCGGTCTCGCGCAGGGCTGCGTCGTCGCGCTCGTCTTCAACTCCTTGCTGACTGCAGCGCCAAAGGAGAATGCTGGCGACGTCGGAGCAATCCGTGGCGTGACCCACAACCTCTCGGGGAGTGCGGGTATCGCGGTGGCTTCGGCCTTCGCCGTCGGTCTTCTGACGTCGAGCGCCTATGCCGCGGCGAATGACTCAGAGGTCTTCACGCCTGAGATCGTCGAACAGATCAACTTCGACAACGTCAATTTCTTCACAAACGCCCAACTCGAGCAAGCGCTGATCGAGCGCACCGATGCGACGGACGAGCAGATCGACTATGCAGTCGAGCAATTCACCCAGTCGCGCCTCGACGCTCTGCGCACAACGATGCTCGTGCTCGGCGGTCTCGCCGCACTCGCTGTCGTACCGGCGCGCCGCATGCCCGGGTTCCAGAAGGAAGACCTCTTCGTGGGTTACCCGAAAGATCAGGAGAAGAAGGACTAGCTACACACGAACGGGCCCGGTGCGGAATGACTCCGCACCGGGCCCGTTCGTTGTCGTCGAGCGCTACGCCGTGAAGCCCTTCTCGATCGCGGTGAGCAGAGTACGCACCGAGACGCCAGTGGCCCCGGCGTCCAAGTAGCCGTAGGCGGGGCCTTCGTTGACGGCTGCGCCCGCGATGTCGAGGTGCGCCCACGGAATGGGGTTGCCGTCGGCACCCTTGCCAATGAACTCCTTCAAGAAGATGCCGGCCACGAGCATGCCGCCATCGCGATTGCCCGGCTTGAGGTTGGTCATGTCGGCGAAGCGCGAGTCGAGCTGCGAGCGAAGCTCAGCCGGCAGCGGCATGTGCCAGTGCGGCTCGCCTGTCTGCTCACCCGCCGCGACGATCTCGCCGACGAGGTCGGTGTCGCCCATGACACCGACGGTGCGGCGGCCGAGCGACACGATCGCGGCACCCGTGAGGGTCGCGACGTCGATGATCGCGTCGGGGTTCTCTTCGCTCGCGAGCACGAGACCGTCGGCCATAACCAGCCGACCTTCTGCGTCAGTGTTCATGACTTCGACGGTCGTGCCGCCGCGCATCGTCAGGATGTCGTTCACGCGAATGGCGGTCGACGAGATGAGGTTCTCGGCCATGCAGAGGTAGGCGGTGAGGCGCACCGGAAGCCCTAGGCGTGCGGCGGTCAACAGAACGCCCAGCAACACGGCCGCTCCACCCATATCGTTCTGCATGCCATTCATCGCGTCTGCAGGCTTCACCGAGATGCCGCCGGTGTCATACGTGATGCCTTTTCCGACGAGGCCTACGTGCTTCTGAGCACCGGCGGGGGTGTACGAGACCTTCACCAGGCGAGGCTGGCGCGACGACCCCTGGCCAATGCCGATGATGCCGCCACAGTCCTCGGCGGCAAGCTTCTTCTCGTCCCACACCTCGACAGTCACCGGGGCACCCTGTGCCGCTTCGATCGCGGCGTCCGCGAACGACTGGGGGTAGAGGTCGCCGCCCGAGCGGTTGGTCAGGTCGCGTACGAGCGCAACGTGGTCGGCCACGATGCGCACGCGCTCGATCGCCTCGGCCGACACCGACGCTGTAGTGCACAGCGTCACGGACTGCACGGGAGCCTTGACCTTCGACGCGGTCTTCATGCGGTAATCGGTGAAGGAATAAGCCGCGATGCTCGCACCCTCGATCATCGCGTGAACGAGCGCGTCGTCGTCGAGCCCGAGTGCGAGGGCGACAGCGACAGTTCCCGTGAGCTGTCGCACTGCCGAGCCAGCAGCCTGCCGCGCAGTCGTGGCCGAAAGCTCAGCGCCAATGCCGACGAAAGCGACTGACGCGCGCGAGCCATCGAGGGTCGGAACACGCAGAAGCTCGTCGGCCTTGCCGGTTGCACCGATCGCGGCGAGGTGGCCGGCGAGGTGGGCGAGAGCGGGGTGCGCAACGAGTTCGGGGCCATCGGCCCCTGCACGCACGCCGACAACGACGACATCGACGTCGAGAGAGGCAGGCGCCTCCGCTGAAGTGGTCACCGACAGGCTGGTCATGGCTGTTCCGTTTCTCGTGAAGGTGATGAGTGAGGTCTCGCGCTTAGGCTATTCCCCGACGGCCGTGAACGGTATGGTGACCACGATTCTCTCGGCCTTCCGGGCAGAAATCGGAAAGGACAGCCATGACGGTCGACGCTCCTCCCGCAGGGCCTCCGGGACGCCCGGGAGTTCGCACCGGACTCCTGCGAACCGGTCCGTTCGCGATCGGATTCGTCGGCACGCTCGGTGTACTTCTCGCTCTCGTGCTCGGCGCGGCGATCTCTCAACTGGCCTACACAATCACGTTGATCTTCTTGGCCACGTTCATCAGTCTCGGGCTCTACCCGGTCGTCACGAGGCTCGAGCAGCGCGGTGTGCCCAAGGCTGCCGCGATCGGTCTCGTGCTCGCCGCGTTTTTGGGTGTCGTCGTGATCTTGCTGGTACTCATCGTTCCGATCGTGATCGATCAAGCAACCGAGCTTGCTCGCACGCTGCCCGAAAACATCAGCGATCTCGAGAATCAGATCTGGTTCGTCGATCTCGATGAGCAATTCAACGGTTACCCACTGATCTTGCTCGAGTGGATTCGGCTGACGTCGTCTGACCCGAACCTCTGGATCACCGTCGGCGGCGGCGTTCTGCGCATCGGTGCCGACATCATCAACGGCACGTTCGGTTTTCTTCTCGTGGTCGTCATCACGATCTACTTCGTCGCCTCGCTCGACTCGATGAAGCAAGCGCTCTATGACCTCGTGCCCGGCACGAAGCGCGCCAGCTTCGCAGAAATCTCGGAAGAGATCTTCGACTCGATCGGCAAGTACCTCGGCGGTCAGGTCGTGATCGCGGCCGCGAACGCTACCTTCTCGTTCATCCTCTTGACGATCATGGGCGTGCGATACGCCCCGATCCTCGCCTTCATCGCTCTGTTCGTCACCTTGATTCCCGTGGTCGGGCCGGTGATCAGCACGACACTGATGGTGTTCGTGTCGCTCTTCACGTCACCCACGACCGCGCTCGTCGTGGCGATCGTGATGATCGTCTACATGCAGCTCGAGGCGTATGTCATCTCGCCCCGGATCATCGGCAACGCCATCAGCATTCCGGCTTCGCTCGTGTTGATTGGCGCCGTCGTCGGAGCCACCCTTCTGGGGCTGCTTGGCGCACTCGTCGCGTCGCCCGTCGTCGCGTCGATCTTGCTGATTCTCAAGAAGGTTGTTGTTCCCCGGCAGCGAGCCCGATGATGCTCGAGCGGGCCGACCTGATCGCGGTTATCGCGGTCGCTCTCCACGTCGTGCTCGGCACGATCGCGATCATTCTCATCTCCGCACGCCGCCGGCCGTCGACGGCGATCGCGTGGATGCTCACGATCATCTTCATTCCCTACGTGGGCGCGATCGCCTTCTTCTTGGTCGGCCTCAGTCGTTTGCCGAAGCGTCGACGCGAGAAGCAGCGCGAAGTGAGCGAACTCATTCTCGCGCGCACCGAGGGGCTTGACGCCGTGAGCCATCGCGACGAGTGGCCCGAGTGGCTGATCTCATCGGTGCGGCTCAACGAGAACCTGGGCGCTCTGCCGATGGTGGGCGGCAATCGCGCCACACTCATCGACGACTACGAGGGCGCGTTCGCGGCGATGATCGCGGACATCGACACCGCGACACGCTACGTGCACGTCGAGTTCTTCATCCTCACGCTCGATGCGACGACCGAGCCGTTCTTCGCCGCGCTGGAGCGAGCAACCGCGCGCGGGGTCACCGTGCGCGTTTTGAGCGACCACCTCATGAGCATCCTGTACCCGCCGCGCAAAGAGACTCTGAAGCGCCTCGCCGACATGGGAGCGGAATGGCACGGGATGCTCCCCCTGCGCCCGCTGCGAGGCCAGTGGCAGCGCCCTGACCTGCGCAACCACCGCAAGCTCGTGGTCGTCGACGGCCGCGTCGGGCACACGGGGTCGCAGAACGTCATTCAATCGAGCTACGGCAAGAAGAAGTCGATCGCCCGTGGCTTGCATTGGAAGGAGGTGATGGTGCGCCTCGAGGGTCCGATCGTTCGAGAGCTCGATGCTGTTTTCGTCACCGACTGGTACAGCGAGACCGACGAGCTCCTGCCGCTCGATACCACACCCGTCGTGCTGGGCGACGACCCCGACTTGCTCGACGCACAGATCCTGCCGAGCGGGCCGAGCTTCGAGAACGACAACAATCTGAAGCTCTACACGACCCTCATTCACAAGGCCGAGCACCAGGTGAGCATCACGAGCCCCTACTTCGTGCCCGACGAGGCGATTCAACTCGCGATCATGACAGCGGCATCGCGCGGCCTGCTGGTTGAGCTCTACGTAAGCGAGATCGGTGACCAGTTCTTGGTGTATCACGCTCAGCGGTCGTATTACGAAGACCTTCTGCGGGCGGGAGTGCGGATCTACCTCTACGAAGCACCGACGGTGCTGCATGCCAAGCACTTCACGATCGACAACGATGTGGCGATCGTCGGGTCAAGCAACATGGACATTCGATCGTTCAGCCTCAACATGGAGGTGTCGGTCATGGTGCACGGCGCCGAGTTCGTCGAGCGGTTGCGAGCGATTGAGGCTTCGTATCGCGCACACAGCAGAGAGTTGCACCTCGACGACTGGGTTAAGCGACCGCGAGGCGAACGAGTCCGTGACAGCCTCGCTCGCCTCACGTCGTCACTGCAGTAGCGCGAGAGGCTACGCGAGCGCCTTCGCCTTGATGGCGTCGAACTCGGCCTGCGAGATCGTGCCGTCGGCGAGGAGTGCCTTCGCCTTCGAAATCTCGTCGGCGGCACTCGTGCCGGCAACTCCGCGGATGTACTCGGCCGCTGCTTCTTCTGACCGCTGAGCCTGGGCCTGGCTGCGCTTCGCCATTCCACCACCGCGAGCGATGAGGTAGATGAAGAGGGCGAGGAACGGTACGAACCAAATGAACAGCAACCACATTGCCTTGGCGAATCCACCGAGGGAGGTGTCGCGGAACAGGTCGACGACCACGCTGAACAGCGTGATGAAGTACGCGATGAAGGCGAACGAGATGAAGAAGAGAAGCACGAGATCCCAGATGTTGCTGAAGAGTCCGTCCATGGTGGTGGTCCTTTCTGACAGCGAGTGCAAAGAGAGACCCTCTCCGCTGTGCTCACTCTAGGGAGAATGCGCCAACTCGGTTAGTGTCTGACCGTGAGTGATATCGCCATAACCATGCTGATTCTGGCAATCGTCGTTCTGGCCTTCGTCACGAACCGCATTCCGGTTGGGCTCATCGCCGTAGGCGCGTCGCTCGCGCTTTATGCCACGGGCATTCTCGATCTCGGTCAGACGTTCGCGGGGTTTGGCGACCCGGCCGTGATTCTTATTGCAAGCCTCTTTGTCGTGGCCGAAGGGCTCGACTCGTCGGGCCTTACCGCATGGACCGGCCAACGACTCATCGCGAGCGGTGGTGGCAGCGCGCGCACTTTGACGGTCATCATCATGGCCGTCGTTGCCGTGCTCTCGGCACTCATCAGCGTCAATGGCGCCGTCGCCGCGCTCTTGCCCGTGGTCGTGGTGATCGCGACCAAGATGTCTATCTCCTCGGCACGCCTGCTATTGCCGCTCGCCTTTGGCGCTCACGCCGGATCGTTGCTGACGCTGACCGGTTCACCCGTCAACGTGATCATGTCGGAGCTCGCCGAAGAAGAGACCGGCCGCGCGTTCGGGTTCTTCGAGTTCGGCCTCGTGGGCATTCCGGTCTTAGCGGGAACGATTCTGATCACCGTCCTGTTCGGCAACCGGCTCATCCCGGTACGCACGCCGTCGACCCTCTCCACCGACCTCGGCGACCACGCCCGCACCCTCCTGGCGCAGTTCGGTGGTGCTCAGCCGTTCGGCCGCGTGCGCGTACTCTCCGGCTCACCCCTCATCGGCAAGACCGAGAGCGAAATCGTCTTCGTGGCGTCAACGCCGGTGTCACTCATCGCGATCCAATCACCGACGCAGCGGGGCCCGCGCGATGCCGCAACCCCGATCCGGGCCGGCGACGTGCTCATCTTGCAGGGCACCCCGACGGCAATTCGCTCGGTGAGCGATGATTCCAAGCTCGAGGGCGTCGGCACGAGCACGGTGGCCGCCAACTGGTCGACTCTCGACGCCGACTACGGCGTAGCCGAGATCGTCATCCCGCCCCGCTCGCGCGCGATCGGTGACCCGGTCTGGCCGGGAATGGTCACCGAGAGTGGCGACCTGATCATCGTGGCCATCCAGCGCGGTGGCGAAACACTCGACGATCAGACTGACCTTCGACTCGAGGCCGGTGACATTCTGCTCGTGCAGGGCCGCTGGGAAGCCCTCGACGAGAACCTACGGGACCCGAGTGTGCTCGTCGTCGATGCCCCCGACCAGATCCGTCGGCAGGCCGCCCCCATTGGCCAACGCGCCTACGTGGCCCTCATCGTTCTCGTGTTGATGGTGATCGCGCTGGCCACCGGGGTCATGCCTCCCGCCGTCGCCGGACTCCTCGCGGCCGGCGCCATGGTGCTCACGCGCGTCGTCTCGATTGAGAAGGCTCACCGATCAATTCAGTGGACCACCGTGCTGCTGGTCGGCGGCATGATTCCCGTCTCGACCGCGATCACGCAGACCGGTGCCGCTGACCTGATTGCGACCAGCATCGTCGACCTCGTTGGATCCCTCGGGCCGCAAATCGTGCTGACCGCGCTGCTTGTGGTGACACTGATCTTCGGCCAACTCATCAGCAACACGGCGACAGCGCTCATGGTCGCGCCGATTGCAATCTCGGTCGCCTATGAAATGGGCGTCTCACCCCTGCCCTTCCTGCTCGGGGTCGCAGTCGTGTCGTCGGCAGCATTGCTGACTCCGGTGGCCACCCCGGGCAACTTGATGATCATGGCGCCCGCCGGTCTCCGGTTCGGCGACTACTGGAAGTTCGGGCTGCCGATCATGGTCGTCTACCTCGCCGTTGCCGCCCTACTGGTTCCGATTCTCTTTCCGTTCTAGCCCGCTAGCGGCCCTGCGCAAGTGCGGCGGCAGCAGCGGCTCGGCCGGTGCGCACGGCTCCCTCCATGTAGCCGCACACCCACTGATCGCTTCCGGCCACATAGAACGGTGGCTCGTGCGTGCCGTGGAGCGGGCCGACTCCCATGACGTCGCCCGGTCGCCAGCTCGTGATGTACCCGAGCGTGAACGGGTCGGTCGCCCAACGCCGCACGGCCAGCCGCTCGACCTCTCGCGCTTCGGGCCCGAAGGCGGCCACGAGTTCGTCGACGAGCTCGCGGTGAAGGTGCGCCGGTGAGGTGGCGAGAAACGCGCTCTGCCGCTCCGGGGGAACGAGAGCCGAGAGAATCCCGTCGCGCTGCACCCACGTGCCGCCCATCATGCCGACCTCGGCATACGAGGTTCCGTTGAGGCCGTCGGCTGACCAGAACGAGCTGCTGTACGCAGCAGTGACCTTCGAGGTGAGGGCGTGGCGCTGGCGGTCGAGGGAGGTGCGGCGAGCATCCGACAGCCCATCGATTCGGATGCGGCGCAAGGGCCCCGCCGGAATCGTCGAGATGATCGCCGCGGCCGTGTACTGCTCGCCGCTCTCGAGTGTCACGGTGCACCCGGCAGGCGCCAGCGTCACGCGGTCAACGACGGCTCCGAGCGTTATGCGAGAGCTCAGCTCGGCGGCCATGCGGAGCGCCACCGTGGCCGAACCTTCTCCGACGCGCGAGACTTCCCACACGTCGTAGTCGTAGAAGCCGGTCGCACCCACGGCCGCCTCTTTGCGGAGGTCACTCAGCAACGAGGTGCGCTCGACCGACTCGGCCGCGAGGGCGAGCATCGCGATGTCGCGAGCGCGCACAACGTTGGGGGTCGCCCCGACCGACCGCAGCCATTGGCCGACGCTCAGCGCGTCAAGCCGCTCGGCGTCGGGATGGGCCCACGGGTTGACGGGGTCGACCGAGCGCACGAGCTCGCCGAACGCCCGCTCGGCGGAGTCGTAGCTGCGGCGATCGTCATCGCTGAACCACGGGATGCCCTCCCCCCGCACCCGTCCCTCAGCGAGCACCCACACATCGTCGCCGGGCAACCCGGCGAAGGCCGGCACGAGCGTCAGACCCAGCTCGCCCACGAGTTGGATGTACGCCGTGTGCGAGGGGCCGATGACTTCGCCCCCCAGCTGCATGAGGCGCCCATCGGCGAGTTCCGTCTGTTCGACGCGGCCGCCGACCCGGCCCCGGGCTTCGAGCACGCGCACGTCAACCCCCGCCGCGGCAAGGTCGCGAGCTGCCGAGAGCCCGGCGAGGCCGGCCCCAAGAACGATGACGTCACTGGCATTCACGGTGGTCTCCTCGGGTAGTTGTCGGGCGCGCGATCACAGCTCAGCGACGACCGAGCGTGCCGAAGATTCCCCGCACGACTTCGCGAATGACGGTCTGGCCCGACCGCGAGCCGATCCAGTCGCCCACCGCCTCACCGACACCCGGCGCCGGCTTGCTCGAGCGACGAGTGGTCGTGCGCGTTCTCGTGCGGTCACCCTTCTGCAGGTCGCGCAGTGCCTTCTCGTACTCTTCTTGCGCCTTGTCTTTCTGTGTCACGGCTTCGCGCGCCGCCTCGGCTTCTGCCGCAGCGTTCATGCGAGCGGCGAGCATCTCGTGCGCCGACTGCGGGTCAATCGCCTGACCGTACACGGCCATGAGCGGAGAAGCCGCAACGGTCGAGGTGATGAGCTCGGCCGGTGCTGGGTCCATCGAGCCTTGCGGAGCGCGCAGCCTGGTCCAGGCAACGGGCGAGGGCGCACCCTTCTCGTTCATGACCGTGACGATCGCTTCACCGATGCCCAGACTCATGAGCACCTCTTCGAGCTCGTACCCCGAGTTCGGGTAGGTGCGCACGGTCGCGCGCAGGGCCTTCTGGTCGTCGGGCGTGTGAGCGCGCAACTGGTGCTGCACGCGCGACCCGAGTTGCGCGAGCACGTCGGCGGGCACATCTTTCGGGGTCTGGGTCACGAAGAAGATGCCAACGCCCTTCGACCGAACGAGGCGCACCGTCTGCGTGATCGCGGCGAGGAAGTCTTTGCTCGCATCCTTGAAGAGAAGATGCGCTTCATCAAAGAAGAAGACAAGTTTGGGCTTGTCGATGTCACCAACCTCGGGCAGGTCGTTGAAGAGGTCAGCGAGAAGCCACATGAGAAAGGTCGAGAACAGTGCGGGCTTGTCGGCGACGCCCGGCACTTGCAGCAGGCTCACGACGCCGCGACCGTCTGGGGTCGTGCGCAAAAACTCTGCGGTGTCGAACTCAGGCTGCCCGAAGAAGACGTCGGCGCCGTCGGCTGCGAAGGTGATGAGCTCACGCAAGATGACGCCCGCTGTCGCTTTGCTGAGCCCTCCCAACTCGGCGAGATCGGCCTTGCCCTCGGGGCTCGTCAAGAACTGAATGACCGTGCGCAAATCGGTGAGATCGACGAGGGGCAGACCGTTGATGTCGGCGTAGTGGAAGACGAGCCCGAGGCTCGACTCTTGCGTCTGATTGAGGCCGAGCACCTTCGCAAGCATGAGCGCGCCGAAGCTCGACACCGTCGCGCGCACCGGAACGCCCTGACCGATTCCGCCGAGGCAGTAGAACTCGGTCGGATGCGCCGTGGGTTGCCAGTTCTGACCGATGCCCTCGGTGCGCGCCAGCAGCTTCTCGCCGGCCGCCCCGGCAACAGCGATGCCGCTCAAGTCGCCCTTGATGTCGGCGGCAAACACCGGAACGCCCGCCGCACTCAACTGTTCGGCGAGCACCTGCAGGGTCTTGGTCTTGCCCGTGCCGGTCGCGCCCGCGACCAGGCCGTGCCGGTTGGTCATCGCAATCGGAATCCGCACCGGCACATCGGGCATGGCCTCGCCGTTCACGAGCGCGCCCATTTCGAGCACGGCGCCTTCCATGGCGTAGCCGTCACGGATGCTCGCCACGCGCTCATCGTCGAGCGGCACGTCGGTCGTGGTCGCACCAGCGGGCTTACCGGCCGCGGGCTTGTCGGCAGCAACCTCCGCTTTCGCGGCCTCAGTTGCGGCCTTCGTCGCTGCGGCAAGTGCCGCTTCCGCCTCGTCGAGCGCTTTCTTCGCGGCCGCGACGGCCTCCTGCGGATCAGTCATGCCCTCAGCCTACGGAACCCAGCGCGCGGCGGCCACGCCGCCTCGCGTGCGTGCGACTGTGCGCGCATCAGGCGACTCGAGCCGCCAGGTTCGCCCCTGCGCGGCGGAGGTATGTCGTCGGCTCAGCGATCGCCGCGGCGACCGACGGGGCGCGCGACGCGAGCTCCTCGGCCACCACGAATCCGGTCGGGGAGGCGTCAATCGAGCCGGCGACGAGGGCGCACGGCATGCCTGCTGCCGCCGCCAGCCGAGCGACCTCGACGGGCACCTTGCCGCCCGCAGACTGCCCGTCGAACCGCCCCTCGCCCGTGATGACGAAATCGGCGCTCGCGATCGCTGTGCGCAAGCCGATTAGCTCTGCGATGGCTCGAGCACCCGACACGATCTCGGCACCCCACGCGAGCAGGCCGAAGCCTGTCCCTCCTGCGGCGCCCGCTCCCGGGGAGTCGGCGTAGGCAGCCGCCGCGGGGCCGAGCACCGTGACCATGCGCTCGAGTGCCTGCTCGGCCTGGGCTGCGCTGCTCTCGTCGATACCCTTCTGGGCGCCGAAGACCGCGACAGCCCCGCGAGCGCCGAGCAAAGGGTTTTCGACATCGCTGAGCACGAACGCCCCGCCGGGCGGCGGCGGCATCGTCGTGCGGAGGTCGGCGTGCGCGAGCCGGTGCAACCCCTCGTTTCCGAGAGGCACCGGGGCGCCGTGCTCGTCAACGAGCGTCGCACCCAGGCCGAGCAACGCGCCCGCCCCGCCATCGGTCGACGCGCTGCCCCCGAGTCCGATGAGCACGCGTTGGGCACCGTCAGCGATCGCTGCCGCCAGTAGCTCACCGAGGCCGAGGGTGTGCGCGGTGAGCGGCGCGAGCGACGACAACAAGAGCAACCCCGAAGCTTCGGCAAGTTCGACGAGTGCCGTGCGCGGCGAGTCGCCCGATGGCATGATCAACCACCGGGCAGAGACCTCGCGGCCGTCAGGGCCGGTCACGCGCGTGCGCCTGACCTCCGCCTGCGACACCGCTGCGGCCACCGCATCCACGGTGCCCTCTCCGCCGTCAGCCATGGGCACCACTGTGAGGTGATCGTCGGGGCGCACCGATCGCCACCCCTCGGCGATGGCACTCGCAGCGTCGATCGCCGAGGCGGAACCCTTGAACGAATCAGGCGCGATGACGATGCGCATCACAGAACGCGGGCTCGACGGCACGCCCTCAGGCTAGGCGACGGGGGTGCGCTCCTGCATGCCCCACGGCTGGCCGTACCCGCCCTCGTCGAGCGGCTTTGCCATGAGGTCGAGGAATGGCTGAGCGTCGAAGGCCTCGGGGCCGAGTACGCCCGCGCCGTTCCAGGCGCCGGTCGCGAGAAGCTCGAGAGCGATGACGGGGTTGAGGGCGGTCTGCCACACGACGCACTGCGCCTCGTACTCGGCCATCGTCCACTCATTGTCGCTCACGTGATACAGGTAGACGTCGCGGGGTGCACCGTCGACACCGGTGCCCGTCACCCAGACGCCGGCGCAGGTCTTGCCGGTCATCCGCGGGCCGAGCGTGGCGGGGTCGGGCAGACCGGCCGCGACAACATCGCGGGGTGCGACCTCGACCGGCCCATTCTTCGACCGCACGCGAATCGGCTCCGTCTTGTCGAGCCCCAGTTGGTTGAGGGTCTTCAAGATTCCGATGAACTCGTCACCAAGCCCGTACTTGAAAGTGACGCGCTTGGCGGAGAGCCAGCGCGGCATGAGCAGCACCTCTTCATGCTCGACGTTGACACACTCAACCGGCCCGATTCCTTCGGGAAAGTCGAAGACCTCCGGTTCACTGAAGGGCGGCGTGGTGAACCAGCCTTTGTTCTTCTCCCAAATGACAGGTGGGTTGAGGCACTCTTCGATCGTGGTCCAGATGCTGAACGAGGGGGCGAAGATCTCGTTGCCCTCGTCGTCGCGCACGACGAGATTGGCGCCGTCGCGCGTGCCCAGCTCGTCGACGTCGCTGAACAGGTGGTCGACGGCGTAGCGCGCAAAGACGTCACTGAGCCCCGGCTCGACGCCCATTCCCACGAGAGCGAGGCGGCCAGCCGACTCCCACTCATTGGCAACGGCGAACTGCTCATCGCCGAGCTTGACGCCCGTCTCGCTGTACGGGTTCTCGGGGTGCGGCTTCGACAGGCTCATGGCCATGTCCATGTAGTCGGCTCCCGCGGCCTTCGCACCTTCGAAGATGGGCATGACGAACTTCGGCTCGACGGCGTTCATGACGTGAGTCGCTCCGTGCTCGCGCGCCACTGCCGCGACGACCGATGCGTCGGATGCGTCAATCTGCGCCGCGACGAAACGGTCGCCCTGCGGGCCGTGCTTCTGCGTAATCCACGCAATCGTGCGTTCGGCCCGGGTGATGTCGTAGTCGCTCACGATGATCTGCTCAAAGAACGAGCGGCGAGCGGCAATCTTGGCAATGGCGTCTCCGACGCCTCCGGCGCCGACCAGGAGGATTCTCATAAGCGTCATGTTATCCGGTTGGACAACAAGGCGCTAGGTGCGATTGTCCTTACGTGTCACGCGCGCGATGAGACGACAATGGGGGCGCCCCAGCGGACGCCCCCATCAATCGTTCGTGCGTTACCGGGCGACGCTCGTGCCCGCTCGGCGCTTGTTGTACACGTCAAAGGCCACGGCGAGCAGCAGCACGAGGCCCTTTACCGCCTGCTGCCACTCGATACCGATGCCCATGATCGACATACCGTTGTTCAGAACACCAATGATGAGACCACCAATGATGGCGCCACCGATCGTTCCGATGCCGCCTTGAACTGCGGCGCCACCGATGAAGGCGGCGGAGATGGCTTCGAGCTCAAATCCGTCACCCGCCTTCGGGCCAGCGAGGTTCAGTCGAGCAGTGAAGATCAGGCCAGCGATCGCCGCAAGCAGTCCCATGTTGACGAACAGCCAGAAGTCGACGGAGCGCGTCTTGACACCCGACAGTTCGGCAGCACGACGGTTGCCACCGACAGCGTAGATGTGGCGGCCGAAGACTGAACGGTTCGCGATGATGCCGTAGATCATCACCAAGACCGCAAGGATCACGAGGGTGATGGGCACGCCCTTGAAGCTCGCGAGCGCGAAGAAGAACGCTCCGATACCGGCGGCTACGAGGGCCATCTTGGCGATGAACCAGACCGTCGGGTCAACTGCTTGACCATACTTCTGGCGACCAGCACGCGTACGCACCTGCGAAACGACGAGGCCCACGATCGCGAAGGCACCAATCAGCAGAGTGAAGACGTCGATCTGATTGACGCCGATATCGAACGGGAGATCGATGAACCCGTTGCCGAGCGCTCGGTACTCCTCGGGGAACGAGCCGATGTTCGAGTTGCCGAGCGTGATGAGGGCGAGGCCTCGGAATATGAGCATGCCCGCGAGCGTCACGATGAACGCGGGTATACCGACGAAGGCGATCCAGAAGCCCTGCCACGCTCCCACGATGAGACCGACGACAAGAGCTCCGATGATCGCCAGCCACCACGGGAAACCGAGGTCACGAATGAACACACCCGAGATTGCGCCGATGAATGCCGCGATCGAGCCGACCGAGAGGTCGATGTGTCCGGCGACGATCACGAGCACCATGCCGATGGCGAGAACCAGAATGTAGCCGTTCTGCACGACGAGATTCGAGATGTTCTGCGGCCGCAGCAAGATGCCGTTGGTCGTGATCGAGAAGAGCACCACCACGGCGATCAGGGCGAGGAAGATGCCGTTCTTGCCGAGGTCGGTGACGATGTACTGCAGGGTTGCGGGGAGCTTGAAGCCTCCGCGTTCTTTCGGCGGGGCCGTCATTGTGTCAGACATTAGCGCTGCTTCTCCAGGGTCATGAGCTTGAGGAGGGCTTCGGGGGTGGCGTCGGCCACGGGCATTTGGCCCGTGATCCGTCCCTCTGAGAGGGCGTAGATGCGATCGCAGATGCCCAGCAGTTCGGGCAGCTCGGAGGAGATGACGATGATCGCCTTCCCCTCACTCGCGAGGCGATTGATGATCGTGTAGATCTAGTACTTATCGCCGACATCGATGCCGCGTGTTGGCTCGTCGAGAATCAGCACATCGGGGTTGCTGTAGATCCATTTCGAGAGCACGACCTTCTGCTGGTTTCCACCCGACAGCTGGCCCGCCTTCGTGAGCACGCTCGGAGCCTTGATGTTCATGCTCTCGCGATACTCGTCAGCGACTTTGTATTCTTCGTTGTCGTCGACCAGACCCATCCGCACGAGCTTGCGCAGCGAGGCCATCGAGATGTTGCGCTTGATGTCTTCGATGAGGTTGAGCCCGAACATCTTGCGGTCTTCGGTCGCGTAGGCGATGCCGTTGCGAATCGCTTCGTCGACCGAACGAGTCTTGATCTCGACACCGTTCTTGAAGACCTTGCCGCTGATGCGGCTGCCGTAGGTCTGGCCAAACAGACTCATCGCGAACTCGGTGCGGCCGGCGCCCATGAGCCCGGCGATGCCGACGATTTCGCCGGCACGCACGGTGAGGTCGACACTGTCGACAATGACACGCGTCGGGTCTTGAGGGTGGTGCGCCGTCCAACTCTCGACCCGCAAGACTTCTTCGCCGATGTGCGGCGTGTGGTCGGGGTAGCGGTGCTCGAGATCGCGGCCAACCATGCCCTTGATGATGCGGTCTTCCGAGACCTCAGAGGCGTGAATGGTTTCGATCGTCTTGCCGTCACGAATGACCGTGACAGAGTCGGCGATCTTCTTGATCTCGTTGAGCTTGTGGCTGATGATGATCGACGTAATGCCCTGTTCTTTCAGGTGACGCATCAGGTCAAGCAAGTGGTCGGAGTCGCTGTCGTTCAAGGCCGCCGTGGGCTCATCGAGGATCAGCAGCTTGACCTCCTTCGAGAGCGCCTTGGCAATCTCGACGAGCTGCTGCTTGCCGACACCGATGTCGATGATGCGACGGGTGGGGTCTTCGTCGAGTCCGACCCGAGCAAGCAGCTTCTTCGCTTCGAGGTTCGTGCGGTCCCAGTCGATGAGACCGAGCGGGCCCTTGAGCTCGTTGTTCAAGAAAATGTTCTCGGCGATCGAGAGGTAGCGGCTGAGAGCGAGCTCCTGGTGAATGATCACGATGCCCTTGGCTTCGCTCGCTCGAATGTCGCGAAATTCGACGACCTCGTTTTCGAAAACGATGTCGCCGTCATAGGTGCCGTGCGGGTAGACCCCCGAGAGCACCTTCATGAGTGTCGACTTGCCGGCGCCGTTCTCGCCGCAAATCGCGTGGATCTCGCCGCGTGCCACCTCGAGGGTGACGTCGGAGAGCGCCTTCACACCCGGGAAGGTCTTCGTGATCGACCGCATCTCGAGGATGTTCTGGGTCACGGTTGAGCCCACTTCCTTACGTCGTTGGGGGGGAGGAGCCGGTGGTGGGGAGCATAGTCGCTCTCCCCACCACCGGCAGATACTACGTGGTGCTGGTCACTCAGTCTCGTTAGAGGCCGAGCTCCTCAGCGGTCCAGTAGCCGGTGTCAACCAGGGCTTCCTGCACGTTGTCGGCAATGACCG
>CAYWZI010000013.1:8767-25418 GCA_964462815.1 uncultured Microbacteriaceae bacterium | reverse complement strand
CGACGGAGAGAGCATGCTCGCGCGCGAGAGCCTGCGCGTGGTCGAAGACTGCGTGCGGTGGTGGTGCAATGCGGCCGCGCTCGCTGCTTCGGATGCGCCCGTCGTGCTCGTCGGGGTCGGTGGCGCCGTCGCGACCGCGCT
Organism: uncultured Microbacteriaceae bacterium; assembly: GCA_964462815.1. GTDB lineage: Bacteria > Actinomycetota > Actinomycetes > Actinomycetales > Microbacteriaceae > Microcella. The sequence continues at coordinate 25,277 of CAYWZI010000013.1, read as the reverse complement.
TGCCACGGGGCACCCCGAGCGCATCGCGGCGACCGAGCTCGCCGACCGCAAGCTGCTTCGTTTTCCGCCCGCTGTTCGCGTGGCTGCCCTCGCAGGAACTCCCGAGGCCGTGGCGAGCGCGACGGCGGCACTGGACGATCTCGACGGCGTGGATGTGCTCGGGCCGATCGAACTCGACGACGGCCGCGTGCGGGCAATTGTGCGGCTCGACTACGCACGCGGTGCCGAGGTCGCCGCGCGACTGAAGGCCGAGCTTGTGCGCGGGGCAACCGCCCGTGCTCCGCGGCCGGCCGGTTCACCTCCGCGCCGACGTGTACCGGCACTCCGGGTCCGGTTCGATGACTCCGAGCCGTTCGACGACGCCGTTTCGCGGCCCCGCGGTGCGTGAGCCGGCAGCCAGCGGTGAGGCGGCGGCCAGGCGGGGCGAGAGCATCCGGTTGAATAGGGTCATGTCCGCGCTGCGTCTCGTCGTTGCCGGCAGCCCTGCGGCTGCGGTGCCGACGCTGACGACCCTCTCGGCAAGTGATCACGAGATTGTGCGCGTCATCACCCGCCCCGCGTCGCCCCAGGGGCGCAAGCGCGTACTGACGTCGACGCCGGTTGCGGTCGAGGCCGCACGGCTTGGCCTTTCGGTGCTCGAGGCGCGACGTCTCAGCGATATCGAAGCAGAGCTCTTGCCGCTCAACGTCGACCTGGGTGTGATCGTGGCCTATGGCGCTCTCGTGCGCGAACCGGTGCTGTCGTGGCCGCGCCTGGGCTGGATCAATCTGCACTTCTCGCTCCTGCCGCGGTGGCGAGGCGCCGCCCCGGTGCAGCACGCGGTAATCGCCGGCGACACGCACACGGGCGCGACGGTCTTTCAGTTGACCGAGGGTCTCGACGAGGGGGACTGGTTCGCGAGACTCACCACCCCGGTCGGAGCCCACCGCACGTCAGGCTCCCTGCTCGAAGAACTCAGTGAGTCGGGCGCTGCCCTCGTGCTATCCGTCGTTGACCAACTCGCCGCCGGCACAGCGACCGCACACCCTCAAGAGGGTGCCGTCACGCTCGCGCCGAAGCTCGGCCGCGCTGACGCTGCCCTCCGGTGGTCCGACGGTGCCGAGTCCGTTCACAATCGGTTGAGGGGCGTCACGCCCGAACCGGGCGCCTTTACCCACGTCGACGGCCACGTCATCAAAGTGCTGGAGGCCGCGATCGCTCGGGATGCTGCGCCGCTGCCGCCTGGACACCTCCGCCGCGAGGCCAGCCGACTGCTCGTCGGCACCGCCACGGTTCCCCTCGAGCTCGTGCGCGTGCAGCCCGCGGGAAAGCAGGCAATGACGGCGACCGATTGGGCACGCGGTCTTCCCGCTGACCGCCTCCCGGTGTTCTCGTGATGGATCGACCCCAATCGGAAGGGTCGAAGGCTCGCGCACGCACGACGGCCACACCGCGTCAGGTGGCGTTCGACGTGCTCCGCGCCGTTACCGATGATGATGCCTACGCAAACCTGCTGCTGCCGGCGCGGCTGCGACGCGCGCGCTTGGTCGGTGCTGACGCAGCCTTCGCGACGGAGTTGACCTACGGCACTCTGCGTCGCCGCGGGCACTACGACCGCATCATCGCCCTCGCCGCGGGGCGGAGCATCGACGCGATCGATGCGGTTGCCCTCGACGTTGTGCGGTTGGGCGCGCACCAGTTGCTCGGCATGAGCACGCCCGCTCACGCGGCTGTCGGCGAGACCGTTGAGCTCACGCGTCGTGCCCGCGCAGCCCGTACGACCGGCTTCGTCAACGCCGTGTTGCGCACCATCTCACGCGACGACGACGCCGGTTGGACAGCGCGGCTGCTCGAGGGCGTCACCGACGCCGACGAACGAGCGGGCATCGAGTTCGCGCACCCCACCTGGGTGGTCACGGCCGTGCGCGGTGCTCTCGCCCGCGAAGGTCGGGAACACGAGCTTGAGGCACTTCTCTCCGCCGACAACGTAGCGCCGCGGGTTACGCTCGTCGCCCTGCCCGGGTTGAGCGAGCCTGAGCACCTCGGCGAGCGCACGCCGCACTCACCGCTCGGTGCGCTCTCTGCCGCAGGAGACCCGGCGGCTCATGACGATGTCGCGGCGGGCAGGGCGCGGGTGCAGGACGAAGGCTCGCAGCTCGCCGCCCTGACGCTCGCTCGCGCTCGGCCCGTCGCCGCCGGAGAGCGCTGGCTCGACCTGTGCGCGGGGCCGGGCGGCAAGGCGGCGCTGCTGGCCGCCGAGGCGCACGCGACAGGAGCCACCCTGACAGCGAACGAAGTCGTGCCCGCGCGCGCTGAACTCGTTCGCCGCGCGTTGCGTGCCGTTGACCCCGCGGTCGAGGTGCACGTGAGCGACGGGCGCCACATCGGCGCGGACGAGCCAAACACGTACGACCGAATCTTGCTCGATGCGCCCTGCACGGGGCTCGGCGCTCTGCGCCGCCGACCCGAGGCGCGCTGGCGCAAGACCTCGGCCGATGTCGCGCCCCTCGCCGTGTTGCAAGGCGAACTGCTGCGTAGTGCCCTCACTTCGCTGAAGCCCGGGGGAGTGCTCGCCTACGTCACATGCTCGCCTCACCCCGATGAGACGACCGCCGTGGTAGATGCCCTCCTCGCCGAGCGTGCCCACGACGTTGCCCCGCTCAACGCCCGGGCCGTGCTCGCGAGCATCACGCGCACCCCGCTCGACCTCGGCGAACTCGCGCACGGAGCCGCGCAGCTGTGGCCGCACCGGCACGGAACCGACGCGATGTTCATCCAACTGCTGACGCGCCGATGAGTGGCCCGGGCGGTGACCAGACGCTCATGAGTACGCTGGGGACGTGACTGTGCGCATCAACCCGAGCATCCTCTCGGCCGACTTCGTCAATCTGCAGCGTGACGTCGAGCGCATCGCAACCGCTGACTTCGTGCACGTCGATGTCATGGACAACCACTTCGTGCCGAATCTCACGTTCGGCCCGCAGATGGTCGGTCGGCTACAGGCGATCGCTCCGGTTCCGCTCGACGTGCACCTCATGATCAGCGATGCTGATCGCTGGGCGCCGGGGTACGCCGAGCTCGGGGCATTTTCGGTGACCTTCCACGCCGAGGCCGCCGCCGACGTGGTGGCGACGGCACGAGCGCTGCGCGAACGCGGTAGTCGGGCCGGGCTCGCCGTGAAGCCCGGTACCGCTATCGAGCCGTACCTCGACCTGTTGCCCGAGTTTGATCAGGTGCTCGTCATGACGGTTGAGCCCGGCTTCGGGGGCCAATCGTTCATGGCCGAGACGATGCCGAAGCTGCGCACCCTGCGCGCAGCCGTTGCTGCTCACGGTCTCGACGTGTGGCTGCAGGTCGACGGCGGCATCGCGCTCGACACGATCGGCATCGCAGCCGAAGCAGGTGCCGACACGTTCGTTGCTGGGTCGGCCGTGTACGGTGCCGACAGCATCGAGGGTGCCATCGCCGACTTGCGTGCAGCGGCCCTCGCGCACCAGCACTGAGGCGCGGTCGCACGGTCTCGTCGCGCAGGTCTGGTTGGATGGACTCATGAGTGAGAACACGAAGCCTGAGATCGATTTCTTCGAGGGCCCCGCGCCGGCGGACCTCGTCATTACCGACCTCGTGGTCGGAACCGGTGCCGAAGCGGCACCCGGCTCGACCGTCGACGTTCACTACGTCGGGGTCGAATTCGAGACGGGCGAGGAGTTCGACGCCTCGTGGAATCGAGGGTCGTCGATCAACTTTCCGCTCGGCAGCCTCATTGCTGGCTGGCAGAAGGGCATTCCGGGCATGAAGGTCGGCGGCCGCCGTCAGCTCGTCTGCCCGCCGCACCTCGCCTACGGTCCGGCCGGCGGCGGCCATCGTCTGTCCGGCAAGACCCTCGTCTTCGTCATCGACTTGCTCGGCGTTTCCTGAGTCGTCCGCAGAACCCGCAAGCGCAGGCCCGCTACCCTGGGGCCGTGAAGACTTTTGACGGCCTGTTCGCCGAGTTGAGCGAGAAGGCGCGCCTGCGACCGGAGGGCTCGGGCACCGTCGCGCAACTCGATGCGGGCATCCATGCGATTGGAAAAAAGATCGTCGAGGAGGCCGCCGAGGTGTGGATGGCCGCCGAGTACGAGAGCAACGAGTCGACGGCCGAAGAGGTCTCGCAACTGCTGTATCACCTGCAGGTGCTGCTTGTCGCGAAGGGCCTCACGCTCGAGGACGTCTACAAGCACCTGTAGGGCCCGCCACCACGACCACCGCCCTGTGAGGGCGCACCGCTCACGAAGAGAACACGCCATGCTGAGAATCGCGGTACCCAATAAGGGGTCGCTCTCCGAGACCGCCGTCGAGATGCTCGTCGAGGCCGGCTATATCGGTCGCCGCGACCCGCGCGCTCTGACGGTGAGCGACCCGCGCAATGGTGTGGAGTTCTTTTACCTCCGGCCTCGCGACATCGCGACCTATGTGGGTTCCGGTGCGCTCGATGTCGGCATTACGGGCCGTGATCTTCTCCTCGACTCGGGATCAGCGGCGACGGAGATTCAGGCACTCGACTTCGGCGGGTCGACCTTCCGATTCGCCGCGCCCCCCGGCACCGTTTCCGCTCTCGCCGACCTCGCCGGCCTGCGCATCGCGACAAGCTATCCGAAACTCGTCGGCGACTTTCTCGCGCAGAACGGGGTCTCGGCGCAGATCGTCACGCTCGACGGCGCCGTTGAGGTCTCGAATCGACTGGGGGTCGCGGATGCGATCGCCGATGTCGTCGAGACGGGCTCCACGTTGCGCGCTCAGGGTCTAGAGATCGTCGGCCCCGTCATTCTCGAGTCGACGGCCGTGCTCATCAGTGCGCAACCGGAACGCACCGGAATCGCGACTCTTCAGCGTCGGTTGCAGGGTGTGCTCGTCGCGCGTCAGTACGTGCTCATGGACTACGACTTGCCCCGGACCTTGCTCGAGAAGGCTCAAGCGATTACCCCCGGGCTTGAGTCACCGACGGTCTCGCCGCTTGCCGACGGCGCGTGGGTCGCTGTACGGGCCATGGTTCCGCGCGACGAGACCAATCACGTTATGGACCAGCTGTACGAGCTCGGCGCGCGGGCGATTCTCGTCAGTTCGATCCACGCTGCACGCATCTGATGGCTGTCTCGGTGCGGGTCATCCCGTGTTTGGATGTCGCGGCTGGACGCGTGGTCAAGGGCGTCAACTTTCTCGACCTTCGCGATGCCGGAGACCCGATTGAGCTCGCGCGCACCTACTACGAGCAGGGCGCCGACGAAATCACCTTCCTCGACGTGAAGGCGACCGTCGATAACCGCGACACGATGTTTGAGCTCGTCAGTGCGACCGCCGAGCAAGTGTTCATTCCGCTCACGGTTGGTGGGGGAGTGCGCACGGTTGATGATGTTGCTCGGTTACTCGCGCACGGCGCCGACAAGATCGGCGTAAACAGTGCGGCGATTCGACGCCCGCAACTCATTGATGACATTGCCGACCGATTCGGCGCGCAAGTGTGTGTGCTGTCACTCGATGTCACGCGCGACAGCACTGCGCCCAACGGGTTCGTGGTCACGACTCACGGTGGCCGTGAGCGCACCGACATCGACGCGGTGACCTGGGCTCACGAGGCCATCGATCGTGGCGCGGGCGAGCTGCTCGTGAACTCGATCGATGCCGACGGCACCAAACAGGGCTTCGACCTCGAGCTCATTGCCGCAATTCACGCGATCTCGACGGTTCCCGTGATCGCGTCAGGAGGAGCGGGCGCCCTGCAGCACTTTGCGCCCGCGGTGACCGCAGGAGCAGACGCTCTGCTCGCAGCGAGTGTCTTCCACAACGCAGAGTTGACCGTGGGGGATGTCAAGGGCGCCTTGCGCGCCGAAGGGATGAGCGTGCGATGACCCACTCTTCTGCCGGTGACGCTATCGCAGTCATCGATCGTGCTCGATTCGACGGCGCCGGACTTCTTCCCGCCGTGATTCAGCAGCACGACACGCACGAAGTGCTCATGGTCGGCTGGATGGACGCCGAAGCCCTTCGACGCACGTTGACGGAAGGCCGCGTCACATTCTGGAGCCGCTCGCGTCAGGAATACTGGCGGAAGGGCGACACGAGCGGTCATGTGCAGTACGTGCGCGGCGCTGCACTCGACTGCGACGGTGACACTCTTCTGGTGCAGGTCGAGCAAGTGGGAGTCGCGTGCCACACCGGTGCGCGGTCGTGCTTCGATGTCGACCCGCTCACGCCCGTGATCGGAGCCGCCTCGTGACCGCGACAACCCGCGCCGAGTTCACACAACAACTCGCGAGCGCGCAGGTCGTGCCGGTCATTCGCACCTTGTTCGCCGACGCCTTGACGCCCGTGGGGCTGTATCGCTCACTCGGCGAGGGTCGGCCAGGGACCTTCCTGCTCGAGTCGGCCGAGCAGGGAGGCATTTGGTCGCGATACTCGTTCGTCGGGGTTCACTCATTCGGAGTTCTCACCGAGCAGGCTGGCAGCGCTGCGTGGCTCCCCGGCACCCTCGACGCCGAGCGGGCCTTTGGAGGGCCGGTACCGGAGTCGACACTCGCGGCGCTCGACGCGTTGTACGCTCGCTGGCGTTCACCCGAGCATCCCGATCATCCTCCTCTCACCGGCGGTCTCGTCGGCTTCATCGGGTGGGACGCTGTTCGGCAGGTGGAGCATCTTCCCGACGCGCCGCCGAGCGACTTCGGGTGCCCTGAGCTCGCCATGGCGTTCGTGAGTGAACTCATCGTCATGGACCACCGGCAAGGCACGGTGTCGCTGATCGCGAGTGCTCTCGCCGATGGCGTCGATGACGACGAGACCCTGTGGGCGGATGCTCAACGACGGCTCGACGCCCTCGAAGCAGCCCTGTCTCGCCCGGCCGAGCCTGACGTGGCTCACATCGATCTTGATGCTCACCCGACACCGCATCACCGATCGACCCCGGCCGAGTTCCTCGCTGCTGTTGAGAAGTCGAAAGAGTTCATTCGCGATGGTGACGTCTTCCAGGTGGTCATTGGGCAACGGTTCGACCACGAGCTGACAGCGAGTCCGCTCGATGTGTACCGCGTTCTTCGCGCGCTCAATCCCTCGCCCTACATGTACGCCCTCTCGTTGCAGACGGCGGACGGCGACCCCTATGCGATTGTTGGTTCGTCCCCCGAAGCGCTCGTCAAGGTGACCGACGGACGGGTCTACACGCATCCGATCGCGGGTTCGCGGCCTCGAGGAGACACTCCGGAGCGCGACGGCGAACTCGCTGACGAGTTGCTCGCCGATCGCAAAGAGCAGGCCGAACACCTCATGCTGGTCGACCTGGGGCGCAATGACATCTCGAAGGTCTGCCGCGCGGGCACTGTCGAAGTGACCGAGTTTATGCAGGTCGAGCGCTTCAGCCACATCATGCATCTGGTGTCGAGCGTCGAGGGGGACCTGCGCGAGGGCATCTCACCGATCGATGTGTTCCGTGCGACGTTCCCGGCGGGAACCTTGAGCGGAGCGCCCAAGCCGCGAGCACTGCAGATCATCGACGAACTCGAGCCCGCGCGTCGAGGTGTCTACGGTGGCGTCGTCGGTTACTTCGCGTTCTCGGGTGACCTCGATTTGGCGATCGCGATTCGCACGGCCTTCTTGGCCGACGGCATCGCGCGGGTGCAGGCGGGCGCCGGGCTCGTTGCCGACTCGGTCCCCGAGGCAGAGTTTCAGGAGACGGTGTCAAAAGCGGCCGCACCCTTGCGGGCGATCGCGATCGCGAACGCCTTGTCTCGGAGAGAATCATGACGGGTGGGCGGCGACGGATGCTCGCCATCGTCTTGCCCATCGTGTCGAGTTCGCTCGCCTTCCTCGCCTGGTCTCAAGTCTGGGTGACGGTTGTGCTCGCCGACGGGCGAACCCTGGCGGCGAGCGGCGACGTTGCAGCGCCGGCGATCCCGCCCCTCGCGATCGCTGCTCTCGCCTTGGTCGGTGCACTCGCGCTCGCGGGTCTCGTGTTCCGCGTCATCTTGGGAGTCCTCCAGGCTCTGCTCGGTCTCGGCATCGCCGCATCAGGAGTGCTGACTCTGCTCGATCCGGTGGGCTCCGCGATCGCGACCATTACGGCGGCGACGGGCGTCGAGGGCATCGAGTCTGTGCGACTTCTCGTCGACTCCTCGAACACGACGGTCTGGCCCGCCGTTGCCGTTGTCGCGGGAGTCTTCGCTGTCGTCGTCGGTATCGGAATCTCGGCTACGGCATCTCAGTGGCCCGCGCGAACGCGACGCTATGACGCGGTGCGGTGGGCAGAGGGTGACGCCCCCAACCCCAACCCGAGCACCGATCGTCTCGACACGTGGGATGCGCTGAGCGACGGCAACGACCCGACGGCACGATAGAGTGAGGTCACTCGACCGCACATTTCAGGAGTGATGATGAACGCGCAGAACGACCCCGGCCACGGACACTCTCCCGCAGCCTGGACGGCCGTCACGATCATGCTCATCGCGGTCACCGTCGGAACGGTCGCCTTCTTCTTCGACCTCGCGTGGCTTGTCTGGGCGAGCTTCGGAGTGCTTATACTGGGCTGGATCATCGGCGGGGTCATGGCGAAGGCCGGCTACGGCGTCAAGGGTCCGCGATACGTGCCCAAGGCGCACAGCTAGGTGCTCGACGGCCTGGTCGCCGGGGCCCTCGCTGACGCTGCTCGACGCCGCGAGTCTCGACCGCTCGCGTCAGTCGAAGCTGCCGCCCTGTCAGCGGCGCCGGCACTCGACGCCCGCGGTGCGTTGCGACGCGGCGACACCGTCAAGGTCATTGCCGAGGTCAAGCGCGCGAGCCCGTCGCGAGGGCAACTGGCTGCCATCGCCGACCCGGCCTCGTTGGCGCGACAGTACGCGACGGGTGGCGCTAGCGCGATCAGCGTGCTGACGGAAGAGCGTCGATTCGGCGGGAGCCTCGACGACCTCGTCGCTGTTCGGGCGGCCGTGTCCCTTCCGGTGTTGCGGAAAGACTTCATTGCCGAGCCGTACCAGGTATTCGAGGCACGTGCTGCGGGTGCCGACCTCGTCCTGCTCATCGTGGCAGCTCTCGACGACGCGACACTCACGCTGCTGCACGACCTCATTCTCGAGCTCGGCATGACTCCGCTCGTCGAGACGCACGATGCCGAAGAGGTTCGCCGAGCGGTCGATCTCGGGGCCGAGGTGATCGGCGTCAACGCCCGCAACCTCAGCACGTTCGAGCTCGATCGCGACCTGTTCGGTCGACTCGCCGCGAGTATCCCTGACGGAACCGTCCGCATCGCTGAGTCGGCAGTCAGCGGAGTCGCAGATGTCGAGCACTACCGTCGAGCAGGAGCCGATGTGGTTCTTGTCGGCGAAGCATTGGTCACCGGGGGCGATCCTGTCGCCTCCCTCAAAGAGTTTCTGGCGGTCTCATGAATCTGCGCGAACACGTCGGGCCCTACTTCGGTGAGTTCGGAGGACGCTTCGTTCCCGAATCCCTCATTGCCGCCCTCGATGAACTCGATGCTGCGTACCAAGCGGCACGCATCGACCTGGCTTTTGCCGCTGAGCTCGCCGAACTGCACCGCACCTACACCGGTCGGCCATCCATCATCACGGAGGCGAACCGGTTTGCGGAGCACGCCGGGGGCGCGCGAATTATTCTCAAGCGCGAAGACCTCAACCACACCGGTAGCCACAAGATCAACAACGTGCTCGGTCAGGCCTTGCTCGCCAAGCGGCTCGGCAAGACGCGCATCATCGCCGAGACCGGCGCAGGCCAACATGGCGTCGCGAGCGCCACGGCTGCCGCCCTCTTCGGACTCGAGTGCGTCGTCTACATGGGCGAGGTCGACACCGAGCGCCAGGCGCTCAACGTCGCCCGCATGAAACTCTTGGGTGCCGAGGTTATCCCCGTCACCGTCGGTTCGCGCACTCTGAAAGACGCGATCAACGAGGCCTTGCGCGACTGGGTCGCTAACGTCGAGAACACGCACTACTTGCTCGGCACCGTGGCGGGTCCGCACCCGTTCCCCACGATGGTGCGCGACTTTCACTCGGTCATCGGCGTCGAGGCGCGCGAACAAGTGCTCGCATTGACGGGCCGGCTTCCCGACGCTGTCGTCGCGTGTGTGGGTGGCGGCAGCAATGCCATGGGCATCTTCCACGCGTTCCTCGATGACGAAAGCGTTCGTCTCGTCGGCAACGAGGCTGCAGGAGACGGAGTCGACACGCTCTACCACGCCGCCACGATCACGATGGGTCGCCCCGGCGTCCTTCACGGCGCGCGCAGCCTCATGCTGCAAGACGACGACGGCCAGACCATGGAGTCACACTCGATCTCTGCGGGCCTTGACTACCCCGGTGTTGGCCCCGAGCACGCCTGGCTGTCGTCGATCGGCCGTGCCGAGTATCGCCCCGTCACCGATGCCCAGGCGATGGATGCTCTGCGCTTGCTGAGCCGCACCGAAGGCATCATCCCCGCCATCGAAACGGCGCACGCTCTGCACGGTGCGATCGAGCTCGGCCGCGAGCTGGGCCCGGAGGGTATCGTGCTCGTTTCCCTCAGCGGGCGCGGCGACAAAGACATGGAGACCGCGGCCCGCTACTTCGGGTTGCTCGACGCCGCAGCGGAAGGCACCTCGTGAGTTCTGTCGCCGACACCATCCGCACGCGCAATGACGACGCCTCGGGCGCGCTCATTGGCTATTTGCCGGTAGGTTTTCCGAGCCTCGACGCCAGCGTCGACGCCGCCGTGGCCCTCGTCGAAAACGGCGTTGACATCGTCGAACTAGGTTTGCCCTACAGCGATCCGGTGATGGATGGGCTCACTATTCAGCGCGCGACTCAGACTGCTTTGCGGAATGGCTTCCGGCTACGGCACGGGTTCGAGGCCGTGGAGCGTATTCGGGCTCGCGTCGACGCTCCGCTTCTCGTCATGACGTACTGGAACCCGGTCGTGCAGTACGGCGTTGAACGCTTCGCGACCGATCTGCAGAATGCCGGGGGAGCGGGTCTCATCACTCCCGACCTCATCCCCGATGAAGCCGCTGAGTGGATGTCCGCGTCCACCGCCCACGATCTTGATCGCGTGTTTCTCGCCGCTCCGTTATCAAGCGATGCCCGCATGAAGCAAGCCGTCGAGGCGAGCAGAGGTTTCGTCTACGCGGTGTCAACGATGGGCATCACGGGCGCACGCGATGACGTCGACAAGGCCGCTCGTGGCGTCGTGAGCCGTCTCCGCGACGCCGGCTCGACGAGCGCCTGTGTCGGTCTCGGCATCTCGACACCCGACCAGGTTGCCGATGTGTTGAGTTATGCCGATGGTGCCATCGTCGGCTCCCGACTCGTGGCAGCTCTCGAGCACGGCGGTGTCGCAGAGGTCGCGGCAGTCGCGGCCGAACTCGCCACGGGTACTCGTTAGTGGACTCCACCAGATAGCTCCCGCACCGCGTCGACCCGCTATCACTTCGCTAGGCTGACGATGCCCACTGAGAAAGGTTCTTCACCGTGATCCAGCCCCTGAGCATTCCGAGCCCACCGCCTGAGTGGCAGGTCTTTAACCTCGGCCAGTGGCTGCGCGATGTCGGGCTGACGTGGGTCGCCTTCGATATCAACATCTACGCCTACGCCCTGTGCATCCTCGCGGGCATCGTTGCAGCGGTGTGGCTGACGAATCGCCGGTTGACGGCCCGGGGGGCCGAACCCTGGATCACCCTCGACATCGCGCTCTTCGCGGTGCCCGTCGGGATCATCGGCGGCCGGGTCTATCACGTGCTCACGCACCCCGACGACTACTTCTTTGATGGCGCAGACTTGCTTCGCACTCTCTACATTTGGGAGGGCGGTATGGCGATCTTCGGTGCGCTGATCGGTGGCGCACTGGGCGCCTGGATCGGCTGTCGGGTCACTGGCGTGCGGTTCTGGTCGTTCGCCGATGCGCTCGCTCCCGGGCTCTTGCTCGCTCAGGCATTCGGGCGACTCGGCAACTGGTTCAACCAAGAGCTGTTCGGACTGCCCACAGACCTTCCATGGGGCCTCGAGATCGACCGGCCCAACCTGGCGATTCCCGTCGGACTCCCCGAGGACACGCTGTTTCACCCGACCTTCCTGTACGAGATCATCTGGAACCTCGCCGGTGTCGCAGTGATCCTGTTGCTCGACAAGCGCCTGCAACTGCAGTGGGGCAAACTGCTCGGTGTCTACCTCATCTGGTACGGCGCTGGTCGAAGCGTGTTCGAGACCATTCGCCTTGATCCGAGCGAACTCTTCCTCGGCATCCGGGTCAACGTTTGGGGTGCGTGGATTGCCGTGCTCGTCGGGATTGCCATCATCGTGATCCAATCACGACGCCATCCAGGACTCGAACCCTCTCCCTACGTCGCGGGCCGGGAGTGGTCGCCTGAGGCTCCTGTAGACTCCGAAGACACCTACACCGACGCCGACGTTGAGGGCAATGACGCTCTCGCCGACGCCGGCGCTTCCGGTTCGACCGACGCCACAAGCGGGTCAGCCGCGAAACCGTAGCAATCCGGCGTCGTCAGCTCGCCATGCGAGACTGACGTCGGATGCTCGCCTGATCGCCACCACATCGATTCGGCATCTGCGGCGCGCTATGCGCGCATCCATCTCAGGGCCAGTGACGTCCCGCACGGTATTCGCAACCACGTGAGGACGGTTCCGCTATGGACACTGCATCGCCGATGCAACGATTCTCGCTCACGCCTGCCGCGCAGGGCATGTACAACCCTGATCGCGAGCGTGACGCGTGTGGCCTTGCAATGGTCGCGACCCTCCGCGGTACCGCCGGCCACGACATCATCGCTACGGCTCTCGAGGCGCTCAGAAACCTTGAGCACCGCGGCGCGGTGGGTTCGGACGCCGGCACGGGCGATGGTGCGGGCATCGTGACGCAAGTGCCCGACGCGTTCTTGCGGGCCGTTGTCGACTTCGAGCTACCCCCGGTCGGAAGTTACGCGGTCGGGATCGCCTTTTTGCCCGTCGACGACGCCGATCGTGAACGCGAGAAGAGCGGCATCGAGGCTATCGCCGAAGAAGAGGGCCTCGCGGTCATCGGGTGGCGACCTGTGCCCACCGATGCCTCTCTCATCGGCAACCTTGCGCGCGCCGCTATGCCGGTCTTCGAACAGCTCTTCGTGCGCTCGACCCGCTCTGACCAGGGCGGAGCGCCTCTTGTCGGTGTCGCTCTCGATCGCCAGACCTTCCGCGCGCGCAAGCGAGCCGAACGGGAACTCGGTTCCTACTTTCCGTCGTTGTCGTGCCGCACCCTCGTGTACAAGGGCATGGTCACGACGCTGCAGCTCGAACCGTTCTATCCCGACCTGAGCGACGACCGCTTCGCGTCAACTCTTGCGCTTGTGCACTCGCGTTACTCAACGAACACCTTCCCGTCGTGGCCGCTGGCCCAACCGTTCCGGATGATCGCCCACAACGGCGAAATCAATACGGTTCAAGGGAATCGCAATTGGATGCGTGCTCGGCAGTCACAGCTGGGTTCCGAGCTTCTCGGCGACTTGCGCGACGTCTTTCCGATCGTCACCCCTGGAGCAAGCGACTCGGCGTCGTTCGACGAAGTGGTCGAGCTGCTGACCCTCGGGGGCCGCTCGCTGCCGCACGCGATCATGATGATGGTGCCCGAGGCGTGGGAGAACCAGACCGATCTCGATCCTGCTCTCCGCGACTTCTACGAGTACCACGGCATGCTCATGGAGCCGTGGGACGGCCCTGCCGCACTGGTGTTCACCGACGGCTCGCTCGTCGGCGCGACGCTCGACCGCAACGGTCTTCGGCCTGGGCGTTTCGTCGTGACCGACGATGGCCTCGTCGTGCTCGCCAGCGAGATCGGGGTTCTCGACATCGACCCGAGCCGCATTGTGCGTAAAGGTCGCTTGCGCCCCGGCAAGATGTTCCTGGTCGACACGGCCGACGGTCGCTTGATCGAAGATGACGAGATCAAGACGCAACTGGCGGCTCTTGAGCCGTGGGGCGAGTGGCTCGAGGGGCAGCGCATCAACTTGAATGACCTGCCTGAGCGCGAGCACATCGTGCACACGCCGGCCTCGATCGTCCGTCGTCAGCGGACGTTCGGCTACACAGAAGAAGAAGTTCGGGTCTTGCTCGCCCCCATGGCGAAGGCCGGAAGCGAGCCACTGGGGGCGATGGGGTCTGATACTCCGATCGCGGTGCTGTCTGATCGCCCACGGCTCTTGTTTGACTACTTCACGCAGCAGTTCGCCCAGGTCACGAACCCACCACTCGACTCCATCCGCGAAGAGGTCGTCACCTCGATGCGCCTCGGGCTCGGGCCCGAGCGCAATTTGCTGCGCGCGACTCCTCGCCACGCCCGGCAAGTCGTGCTCGACTTCCCCATCATCGACAACGATGAACTGGCGAAGATCCAACACATCGACCCGCGACCGGGCAGCTCGCTGACAACAACCATCAAGGGCTTGTACCGAGTCGACAAGGGGCCGAAGGCGCTCGAGAAGCGCATTGCCGCGATGTGTGACGAGGTCGACGAGGCAATTGCCGACGGCGCCGAGTTCATCGTCCTGAGCGACCGTGACTCGACAGCCGAATTCGCTCCTGTTCCGTCGTTGTTGATGCTCGCGGCGGTTCACCACCACCTCATCCGTACCGAGAAGCGCATGCAGGTCGGTCTCATCGTCGAGGCGGGCGACGTGCGGGAAGTGCACCACTGCGCCGTTCTCATCGGCTACGGAGCCTCGGCGATCAACCCGTACCTGGCGATGGAGACCGTTGAGAATCTCGTGCGGTCAGGCCTCATCATCGGCATCACGCCCGAGAAGGCAGTGAGCAACGTCATCAAGGCACTCGGTAAGGGTGTCTTGAAGATCATGTCGAAAATGGGTATCTCGACGGTTGGCTCTTACGCCGGCGCTCAAGCCTTCGAGGCCGTGGGCTTGAGTCAGGAGTTCGTCGATCGTTACTTCACCGGCACCTCCAGCGTGCTCGGTGGAGTGGGCATCGACATTGTCGCTGCCGAGAACGCCGCACGGCATGCTTTCGCGTACCCCGGCGCGACGCCCGTGAATCCGCACGAGCGGCTGCAGACCGGCGGCGAGTACCAGTGGCGCCGCGAAGGGCCCCCGCACCTCTTCAACCCCGAGACTGTCTTCCGTCTCCAGCACGCCACGCGGTCGAAGCGTTACGACATTTTCCGCGAGTACACCCGCGCGGTCGACGAGCAGGCCGAGAACCTCATGACCCTGCGCGGCCTCTTCCGCCTCAAGACCGAGGCTCAGAAGCCGGTGCCGCTTGACGAAGTCGAGTCAGTGGAGTCGATCATCCGGAGGTTCACAACCGGGGCAATGAGCATGGGCGCCATCAGCCCTGAAATGCACGAGACCCTGGCGATCGCGATGAACCGCATCGGTGGGCGCAGCAACACGGGCGAGGGTGGGGAGAGCCCTGAACGGCTGCTCGACCCCGAGAAGCGCAGTGCGATCAAGCAGGTCGCCTCCGGTCGCTTCGGTGTCACGAGCCTTTACCTCACACACGCCGACGACATCCAGATCAAGATGGCGCAGGGGGCGAAACCCGGCGAGGGTGGTCAACTCCCGGCCAACAAGGTCTACCCGTGGATCGCGCGGCTGCGTCACGGAACGCCCGGCGTCGGACTCATTTCACCCCCGCCGCATCACGACATCTACTCCATCGAAGACCTCAAACAGCTGATCTTCGACCTCAAGCGCGCCAACCCCTTGGCGCGGGTGCACGTGAAGCTCGTGAGCCAGTCAGGAATCGGCGCCGTTGCCGCGGGTGTGGCCAAGGCCAAGGCCGACGTGATTCTCATCTCGGGCCACGACGGAGGAACGGGTGCAAGCCCGCTGAACTCGCTCAAGCACGCTGGCACCCCGTGGGAGCTTGGCCTGGCTGAGGCTCAGCAGACGCTCATGCTCAATGACATGCGCGGGCGCGTCACGGTGCAAGCCGACGGACAGATGAAGACTGGCCGCGACGTCATCATCGCCGCTCTGCTCGGCGCCGAAGAGTACGGCTTCGCGACCGCGCCCATGGTCGTCTCCGGGTGCATTCTGATGCGGGTGTGTCATCTCGATACTTGCCCTGTTGGTGTCGCCACGCAAAACCCCGAGCTTCGTAAGCGGTTCACGGGCACTCCTGAATTCGTGATTACCTTCATGGAGTTCCTCGCGCAAGAGGTGCGCGAATACCTCGCCGAGCTGGGTTTCCGCACACTCGAAGAAGCTGTCGGACGAACCGATCTGCTCGATGTCGACCGCGCAGTGCAGCACTGGAAGGCTGATGGGCTCGACCTTTCACCGATTCTGCATGGGCCGGAATTCTCTGACGATGCGCCGCGCACGCAACGTGAGAAGCAAGACCACGAGCTCGAGCATCACTTTGACAACGAGTTGATTCGCCTGAGCGCCGATGCGCTCGACCACGGTGCACCAGTACGCATTGACCTGCCTGTTCGCAACACCGAACGCGCGGTCGGCACCATGGTGGGCCACCAGGTGACCCTTCGGCATGGCGAACACGGGCTCGCACCCGACACG
>CAYWZI010000013.1:1036-8757 GCA_964462815.1 uncultured Microbacteriaceae bacterium | reverse complement strand
ATCGATGTCACGCTCACCGGGTCGGCGGGCCAGAGCCTCGGCGCGTTCATGCCGCGCGGCATCACGCTGCGCCTGTACGGCGACAGCAACGACTATGTGGGCAAGGGACTCTCGGGTGGTCGCGTGATTGTTCGTCCGAGTCGTGACTCGGTCTTCCACGCGGAGCGCAACGTCATCGCGGGCAACGTCATCGGCTATGGCGCGACGAGCGGCGAGCTGTTCATTCGCGGCATCGTCGGAGAACGCTTCCTTGTGCGCAACTCAGGGGCCACCGCGGTCGTCGAAGGCGTGGGCGACCACGCGCTCGAGTACATGACGGGCGGCGTGGCGATGATTCTTGGCTCGACGGGGCGCAATCTTGGAGCCGGCATGTCGGGAGGAGTGGCCTACGTCTACGACCTTCGACCGCAACGCATGAACTCTGACGCCCTCGACTCGGGTGAGCTCGCTCTCGTCACACTCGACGCCGATGATCGTGCTCTTGTGACTGACCTCCTACGGCGACACCTCGATGAGACCGAGTCGGCACTGGCTGCTCGCTTGATCGACGATGGCGATGCCGCGCTCGACCGTTTCGTCAAGATTCTGCCCCGCGATTACGCGGCCGTCATGGCAACCCGTCAGACCGCAGTCGACGAGGGTCTTGACCCCGATGGCGACGTCGTGTGGGGTCGCATTCTGGAGGTGACGGGTGGCTGATCCCCGTGGATTCATCACTGTGCCTGAGCGCGAGCTGCCGCCGCGCCGTCCGGTGCCGTTACGACTCATGGACTGGAAAGAGGTCTACGAGCAGGGCGATCCGGGCGTACTGCGTCGTCAGGCCGGCCGCTGCATGGACTGCGGAATCCCGTTCTGTCACCAGGGGTGCCCGCTGGGCAACCTGATTCCCGAGTGGAACGACCTCACCTGGCGGGGCGAGGGGCGCCAGGCGATTGAGCGCCTGCACGCGACCAACAACTTTCCCGAGTTCACCGGCAAGCTCTGTCCCGCGCCCTGCGAGTCATCGTGCGTTCTCGCGATCAATCAGCCCGCCGTCACGATCAAGCAGGTGGAAGCATCGATCATTGAGCAGGCCTGGAACAACGGCTGGGTGCAGCCCATGCCGCCCGAACGGCTCACCGGCAAGACGGTTGCCGTGGTTGGGTCTGGGCCGGCTGGTCTTGCTGCCGCCCAGCAGTTGACCCGGGTGGGCCACACCGTTGCCGTGTTCGAGAAGGACGACCGCATCGGCGGCCTTCTGCGGTACGGCATCCCCGATTTCAAAATGGAAAAGCGCCATCTGGATGCCCGCCTCACGCAAATGCAGGCCGAAGGCACCCGATTCCGCGCGGGGGTGTCGATTGGCGTCGACATCAGTTGGGACGAGCTCCGTGCGCGGTACGACGCGGTCGTCGTGGCGATCGGAGCCCCGGTCCCGCGGGATCTCCCGATTCCCGGCCGCGATGCGCTCGGTATCCACTTCGCCATGGACTACCTCGTGCAGTCGAACCGCGTGCAGGCCGGTGACGCCGTTGACAACCAGATCAGCGCGGAGGGTAAGCACGTCGTGGTCTTGGGCGGCGGAGACACCGGTGCCGACTGCATCGGGACGGCCCACCGCCAGGGCGCGCTCTCAGTGACCAATCTCGCAATCGGCAAGCAACCTCCACACGAGCGACCGGAATCACAGCCCTGGCCCGTGCAACCGACCCTCTTCGAAGTGCAGAGTGCGCACGAAGAAGGCGGAGAGCGCGTCTACCTCGCGTCAACGGTCGAGTTCTTGACCAATGAGGCGGGAGAGGTGCGTGCGATCCGCGTCGCGGAGACGGAGTACCTCAACGGGACGCGTGTTCCCAAGGCGGGCACCGAGCGCGAGATTCCGGCTGACCTCGTCTTGCTCGCACTCGGTTTCACAGGAGCACCGAGTACTGGCCTCACCGATCAACTCAGCGTGCCCCTCGCGCCGTCAGGCACCGTCGACCGCGAAGCCGACTACTCCACGAACGAGCCGGGAGTATTCGTCGCCGGCGACGCCGGGCGCGGGGCTTCTCTCATCGTGTGGGCGATCGCGGAAGGCCGGGCGGCCGCGGCTGCCGTCGACGCCTACTTGCAAGGCGAGAGCGAACTTCCGTCGCCTGTTCGGGCGACTGATCGGCCGCTCACCGTATAGTCGGCACGTTGCGCGTGAGCGCCCAGACCTGCCCCATCACGTTCCACCCCTACCACCAGCACCACGTGAGGAAGACATGAGACGCGCAAAGATCGTCGCCACCCTTGGGCCGGCGACCTCCAGTTATGAGAACATCCGGGCGATCATTGAGGCCGGTGTCAACGTCGCCCGGATGAACCTCAGCCACGGAACCTACGACGTGCACGAAGAGATCTACCGCACGGTGCGCCGAGCGGCTGATGACGCCGGTCGACCTGTCGCGATTCTGGTCGACCTGCAAGGGCCGAAGATTCGTCTCGGGAAGTTCGCTGACGGCCCTCACGAACTGGCTGAAGGCGACGTCTTCACGATCACGACAGAAGACATCCCGGGCACTCGCGAGGTCTGCAGCACCACCTATAAGGGACTGCCGGCAGACGTGAACCCCGGCGACTTCCTTCTGATCGACGACGGCAAAGTTCGCGTCCGGGTGCTGAGTAGCGATGGTGTTCGGGTGCGTACCGAGGTCGTCGTGGCCGGCGTTGTGTCAAACAACAAGGGCATCAACCTTCCTGGCGTGGCGGTCAATGTGCCGGCCCTGTCGGAGAAAGACGAGGATGACCTTCGCTGGGGCCTCAAGCTCGGCGCCGACTACATTGCCCTTTCCTTCGTACGCAACGCGTCGGACGTAAATCGGGTTCACCAGATCATGCGGGAAGAGGGCCGCACGATTCCGGTCATTGCAAAGATCGAGAAGCCTCAGGCGGTCGACGCTCTCGAAGAGATCGTCGATGCGTTCGACGGCATCATGGTGGCGCGAGGCGATCTGGGCGTCGAACTGCCGCTCGAGGCGGTGCCGATCGTGCAGAAGCGAGCCGTCGAGCTCGCGCGGCGGATGGCCAAGCCGGTCATCGTCGCGACGCAGATGCTCGAGTCGATGATTGGCAGTCCGATTCCGACCAGAGCTGAGACGAGCGACGTCGCCAATGCCGTGCTCGACGGCGCAGACGCCGTCATGCTGAGCGGCGAAACGAGCGTCGGCGAGTTCCCCGTCATCACGGTGTCGACGATGGCGCGCATCATCGCCTCGACAGAAGAGCATGGTCTCGAGCGCATCCCACCGCTCGGCACGAAGCCGCGCACACAGGGTGGGGCGATCACACTTGCGGCGGCCGAGGTCGCCGACTTCGTCGATGCGAAGTTCGTGTGCGTCTTTACCGAGTCGGGCGACTCAGCTCGACGCATGTCGCGACTGCGATTCAGGATCCCCATGAAGGCATTCACCCCCTACGAGTCAATTGCCCGCCGCATGTCGCTCACGTGGGGCATCGAGGCTTTCCTCGTCGACAAGGTGACCCACACCGACGAAATGTACCGCCAGGTTGACACGGTGCTGCTCCGCGAGGGCCTCGCCGATGAGGGGGACAAGGTTGTCGTGATCTCGGGGTCCCCTCCTGGAATTTCCGGATCCACGAACGACCTCCGCGTTCACATCGTAGGAGACGCGATCAACGCCAAAGCCCCCGCGTGGGAAGACGGCGTCTACTCCGGCTAAGCACCCGCGCGACGCACAAAGGCTCCCTTCCTGACAGAAGGGAGCCTTTGGTTGTTCAATCGCCTACCGGCCGTGGGGCTCGAACCCCGCGACGCATCGCGTCGGCGCACCGGGACAAACCTGCGCTGGGTTTCTTCAATCGCGTACCGGCTGTGGGGCTCGAACCCACACGTCCTCTCGGACAACGCATTTTGAGTGCGCCGCGTCTACCATTCCGCCAAGCCGGCCTGGGGCACTGCGGCCCCTGGTGCACGAGGATACCGTAGGCTCTCACGCGTGAGTGACCAGGACCAAAGCGCAACTGCCCCCCGTCGAGTCGTCGTCGCGGAGGACGAGTCACTGATTCGCATGGACATTGTCGAAATCCTTCGCGACAACGGCTTTGACGTCGTGGGCGAGGCGGGTGATGGTGAAACGGCTGTCGCACTCGCGACCGAGTTGCGCCCGGATCTCGTCATTATGGACATCCGCATGCCGCAGCTCGACGGCATCGAGGCGGCCAAGCGTCTCAGTGAGAATCACATCGCTCCGGTGGTGTTGTTGACTGCCTTCAGCCAGAAAGAACTGGTGGAGCAGGCGGTTGAAGCGGGCGCGCTCGCCTACGTCGTCAAGCCCTTCACCCCGAACGACCTGCTTCCCGCGATCGAAGTGGCCCTCAGCCGGTACCAGCAGATTCTGACCCTCGAGGCTGAAGTCGCCGATCTCGTTGAGCGTTTTGAGACGCGCAAGCTCGTCGACCGCGCGAAGGGTCTGCTGAACGAGCGCATGGGCTTGTCCGAGCCAGAAGCGTTCCGCTGGATTCAGAAAGCCTCGATGGACCGCCGCACGACCATGCAAGCGGTCGCTCAGGCGATCATCGATCAGTTGGCGTCGAAGAAGGATGCGCCGAAGAAGTCCGCCGCTGCGTCCGGCGAAACCGGCGCGACTACGGAGGACTAAGTCGCACGACTTAGCGGTCTCGCAGCATGTTCGTCATGCGCACGGTGGAGAGCCGGCGGCCCTGCTCATCGGTGATGACGATCTCGTGAGTGCATAACGTTCGACCGAGCACGAGCGCCGCGCACGTGGCCGTCACGACTCCCTCGGTGACAGAGCGACTGTGTGATGCGTTGATCTCGATCCCGACGGCATAGCGCTCCGGCCCGGCGTGAATCGCCGACGAAATCGAACCGAGGCTTTCACCGAGCACGACGTGCGCGCCGCCGTGCAGCAGGCCGATGACTTGGGTGTTCCCAACAACAGGCATGGTCGCGACAGAGCGCTCCGCACTCAGCTCGAGAAACTCGATGCCCATCTTTTGGCAGAGAGCGCCACCCTTGGTCGCGACGAGCCGTTCGACAAGCTCCGGGTCGAGGTCAGGGGGCAGAAGCGTCATCGGTCGTCCTCGGATCATGTGATCAACGTCATCGGCTACGTGTCGTAACGCCTCGCTAGGCTGACCTTCGTGACCGACTCCGCTCAGCCTACCCTTCTGCTAATCGACGGACACTCGCTGGCGTTTCGCGCCTTCTACGCCCTGCCGATCGACAGTTTCGTCACCCGCGACGGCCAGCACACCAACGCCATCCATGGCTTCTTGTCGATGTTCCTGAGCCTTCTCGCGAAAGAGAAGCCCACGCACGCTGCCGTCGCCTTTGACATTTCTCGCTATTCCTTCCGAACCCGCGAGTACCCCGAATACAAGGGCACGCGTGGCGAGACGCCACCAGAGTTCAAGGGGCAAGTGCCGCTGCTGCAAGAGGCGCTTGCCGCCATGAGCATCCCCACCATCACGAAAGAGGACTACGAGGCCGACGATATCCTCGCAACGCTCGCGACGCAGGGTGCCGCACAGGGCTTCCGCGTGCTTGTGGTGTCTGGCGACCGCGACACTATTCAGCTCGTGACCGATGACGTCACGTTGCTCTACCCAAATGCCCGCGGAGTCGCCGAGCTCAAGCGTTACGACCCCGAGGCCGTTCGCGAGCGCTACGGAATCAACCCCGAGCAGTACCCCGAGATTGCGGCGCTGGTCGGCGAGACGAGCGACAACCTCCCGGGTATCGACAAGGTGGGCGAGAAGACGGCCGTCAAATGGATCACTCAGTACGGCTCACTCGAGGGGCTCTGGGAACACATTGACGAGATTGGGGGAGTGGTCGGCACCAATCTGCGCGAGCAGCGCGATCGCGCGGAACGCAACCGTCGCCTCAATCGACTCGTCACTGACCTTGAGCTGCCGGTCGGCCCGAACGACCTCGACCGTCGGCCCATGGACGTCCCCGCCGTCAAGCAGGTCTTCGAGCGCCTGCAGTTCCGCACCTTGACCGAGCGTGTGCTGAAGATCGCGGAGGCCGAGGGCGCCGATATGGGCGAGCCGGTCGAGGTCGCCCCGCGCACCGACCTTCCGATCGTGCGCACCCTCGTCGACGAAGAGCTCGCGAAGTGGCTGGAGTCAACCGCGGGTAACGAGGTCGCGGTGATCGTGGATGCTCCGCACGGCCACCTCGCCGCGTTCGGTCTCGCGACCGCTAGCGAAACAGTCCAGGTCAACTGGGCCGCGCACCGGCCCGACTATGCCGCTCTGGAAGCCTGGCTCGCTAGCGACAGCCCGAAGCTCCTCGCCGATTCAAAGCACGCCGCGAGTGTGCTCGCCGCGCTCGACATCCCGCTCGATGGGGTTGCGTGGGACACCCGCCTGGCGGCGTGGCTCGAGCGCCCGGGCGCGAAGTCCTACGACCTCGTCGACCTGGTGCACGACGTGCTGGGCGAGTCGATGCCGCAGGCAGATCCCAATCAGCTCGTGCCCGATACCGAAGCGATCAGCCCGGCGACCGTGGCGTGGTTCGTTCAGCGACTTGTCGCAGCGCAGCGCGAGTCGCTCCCGGGTACGAGCGAGAGCGTGCTGGCCGACATCGACTTGCCCAGCGCTCCCGTTCTCGCGCTCATGCAGCGCACGGGCATTACGGTCGATCGCGCGGCGCTTGATGTGCTTAACGCCGAACTGGGTGACACGACTGCTGAACTCGCAAAGAAGGCCTACGCCGAGATCGGTCGTGAGGTCAATCTTGGGTCGCCCAAGCAGTTGCAAGACGTCTTGTTCGACGAACTCGGCATGCCCAAGACGCGTGCGACGAAGACGGGCTACTCGACCGACGCAGCGGCCTTGGCCGATCTGCAGGAGGCGCATCCCCACCCGTTCTTGGGTCTCTTGCTGCAGCACCGCGACGCGACCAAGCTGCGGCAGATCGTCGAGACGCTTTCGGCCGCGATCGCCGCTGACGGCCGGATCCACACGACCTACGACCAGACCGGCACGACCACGGGTCGCATCTCATCGACTGATCCCAACCTGCAGAACATTCCCGTGCGCACTGAAGTTGGTCAGCGTATCCGTGCGGCCTTCACAGCCGGAGCGGGCTTTGAGAGCCTGTTGACCGCTGACTACTCGCAGATCGAGATGCGCATCATGGCCCACCTCTCGGGCGACGAAGGGCTCATCGAAGCGTTCCGATCTGGCGAAGACCTGCACCGTTTCGTTGGTGCCCGCATTTTCGGGGTAGAGCCCGCCGACGTGACGAGCGAGATGCGCACGAAGGTCAAGGCGATGAGTTACGGCCTCGCCTACGGGCTGAGCGCTTTCGGCCTCAGCAAGCAGCTACGCATCGAGACCGCTGAAGCGAAGCAGCTCATGAGCGATTACTTCGAGCGATTCGGTGCCGTTCGTGAGTATCTGCGCAGCGTGGTCGCGCAAGCCAAAGAAGACGGCTACACCGAGACGCTCTTCGGCCGACGACGACCCTTCCCCGACCTCAAGAGCCCGAACCGCGTGCTGCGGGAGAATGCCGAGCGTCAGGCGCTCAACGCGCCTATCCAGGG
Source organism: uncultured Microbacteriaceae bacterium (assembly GCA_964462815.1). GTDB lineage: Bacteria > Actinomycetota > Actinomycetes > Actinomycetales > Microbacteriaceae > Microcella. The sequence goes on along the minus strand of CAYWZI010000013.1, from coordinate 1,216 downwards.
AACGGCGGCCGACATCATGAAGATCGCGATGGTCGACGTCGCCGCCGACATGGCGCGGGATGCTCTCCGTTCGCGCATGCTGCTCCAGGTTCATGACGAACTCGTGTTCGAGGTGGCACCGGGCGAGCGCGATGCCCTCGAGTCGATCGTGCGCGCTCGTATGGGATCAGCGGCGGAGCT
>CAYWZI010000013.1:0-1026 GCA_964462815.1 uncultured Microbacteriaceae bacterium | reverse complement strand
CAGCAGAACTCGCAGTTCCGCTCGATGTGCAAGTCGGTGTCGGTGCGAACTGGGATGCCGCAGCGCACTGAGCGACAGGCAGCATAAGTCGGCAGGGCGAAGGCCTCAGGCGTTAGGCTCGCGGCATGTCAGATAGTGCAGCTGCCCGTAACCACACTGATGTCGATGCGATCGCTGAGCAGTGGGTCACCACGCTCGTCGACCTGAGCCCCGACGTCGGCATCTACATCGGCGCCGAGGGTCGTGTGGATGAGTTCCAAGACCTGTCGCCCGCCGGCCGCGCTGCCTATGAGAAGGCGGCTCGCGCCACGCTGGCTCAGCTCGAAGCCGCGACGCCGGTCGACGACACCGATCGCGTCACGATCACTGATCTGTCGGCAGAACTGTCTCTCGATCTCGAGCTCTTGGCTGCGGGCTGGGAGCAACGCGATCTCAATGTGATCGCCTCACCCGCGCAGGGCATCCGCGAGATCTTTGATCTCATGCCGACCGCTACCGAGCACGATTGGTCGATCATCGCGCGCAAGCTGGGCAACGTCGCTGGCGCACTCGAGGGGTACACCGAGACGTTGCGGGAGGGCATTGCGGCTGGCAACACTCCTGCGCGCCGACAGGTCACCGAGGTGCTCGAGCAGGCGCGCCGCAACGCTGCCGCTGATGGCTTTTTCCCCGAGTTCGCGAAAAGTGCACAGACCGACACGCAGGGCCTCCCTGACTCTCTTCACGAGGAACTCGCCCGCAACGCGCAGTCGGCCGCCGCCGCGTACGGCGCATTCGCGAGCTTCCTCGAGACCGAGCTCGCCCCCGTGGCACGCGAACACGACGCCGTCGGCCGCGAGCTGTACGGGCTCATGTCGCGGAGGTTTCTCGGAGCAACTATCGACCTCGACGAGACCTACGAATGGGGCGTCGAAGAGCTCGCTCGCATGGTCGAGGAACAGACACGCATTGCCGGTGAGATTCTTCCTGGTGCGAGCGTCGCCGAGGCCATCGCGCACCTCGAGAAAGACCCATCGAGGAAGCTGC
>CAYWZI010000012.1:0-25658 GCA_964462815.1 uncultured Microbacteriaceae bacterium | reverse complement strand
CCCCGGCGGTGTGCCTGCGCAGACGCTCATGGTGCGCACCTGGCGGCCCGAACGTGATCGCCACGTGGTCGTCATCCTCGACTCGGGTCGCACGGCCGCGGCACGCATCGCCGATGAGACGCGCATCGATACGGCCTTCGAGTCAACTCTTCTGCTGTCGGCACTCGCCGACCGAGCGGGCGACCGTGTCGACGTTGCCATCTTCGACCGACGGGTGCGCGGGCGCGTGCAGGGCGCGCGGGGCCCCGCGTTGTTGACGAAACTGGTGGAAATGATGGCACCCGTCGACCCCGAACTGCTCGAGACCGACTGGACTGCCGTCCCCGCCCTCGTCCGCTCGATCACCTCGCAGCGCTCGCTCGTGGTGCTGTGCACGCCGCTCGAGTCGCCCGGCGCCACGCGCGGGCTGCTCACGGTGCTGCCGCAGCTGACGACGAAGCACCTCGTGCTCGTCGCCGCCGTCACCGACCCTGCGCTCATCGACGCAGCCGGCGAGCGCGACAACCGGGCCTCGGTGTATCGCGCTGCTGCCGCCGAGCGGGCACTGCTCGACAGCGAGCGCGTCGCGGCCGCGGTGCGCCGACTCGGCGGCGACGTCGTGAGCGCGGCCCCGCTCGACCTGCCGCCGGCGGTCGCCGACCGCTATCTCGCCTACAAGGCGGCCGGGCGACTGTAGCTGGGCGAGGGCACTCTGCGTCCTCGCCCCCTCATGCCGAAGGCGCGATCGCCGCTGTCTACGCAGAACCGAACGATACGAGCACTTTTCCCGCCGGCCCGGCACCCCGAGCAAGAAGCGTGAACATCTCCGGTGCCTCCTCAGGTGGAATTACCTGGCTGATGAGGTGCTCGACCCCCAGCCCTCGTTGAGCGATCCAGCCCGCCGCCGTGCGGAAAGCATCGGCGGAGTAGGTGAAGGTTCCGACAATGCTGCGTTCCGCTGTGCTCACGGCGAACGCGTCCATCTCGATGCGGGGCGAGCCCATGCCCACGAGGCAGACGGTGCCGCCCAGCGCGACTGCGGCGAGAACGGGCGACAGCGTAGCCGAGATGCCGACCGCGTCGAATCCGACATCGGCTGGTCCGCCGAACGCCGCCGTGACGGCATCGACCACTGCTGAGTCTGACGATCGTGGATCAACGGCTGTCGCCCCCAACCGCTCGATCAGTTCCCGTCGGGCCGCATCGGGTTCGCTGACCACGATGCGATCGATTCCCGATACCCGCAGAGCAATCACGAGTGACTGGCCGATCGGCCCGCCGCCGGCAATGAGCGCTGTCGTGCCCGCGACAGCCCCCGCCCGTCGAACCGCATGGGCTGCGACGGCAAGCGGCTCAATGAGCGCGCCCGCGCCGACGGGTGCGTCGTCGGGAATGATCACGACGTTGCGGGCGGGCACGACAATGTAGTCGGCGAATGCCGCGGGCAGGTCGGCACGCACGCCGAGCACGTGCTTCCGAGGGCAGTGCTGCTCTCGTCCTGCGTACTCGTCGGCATCGTCCACCGGCACGACGACGGGATTAAACGTGACCCGTGCGCCGAGTGCGTAGCGTTGCGCGTCGACGTTTGCTCCGACACCTGAGATACGACCTTCCGACTCATGCCCCATGACTTGCCCCGGAAACCGACGGCCGTTCTCGCCCGTGAAACCGTGAATGTCCGAGCCGCAGATTCCCGTATGGCTCACGGCAATCTCGACATCGTCGGGCCCGAGCTCCGTTCGCGCGACGGCCTCGACCGCCATCGAGCCATAGTCGCGCAGCACGAGGGCTGTCATTGTCGTCATGCGGATTCCTCCTGTCGGCGAAGCAACTGCTCCAGCCAGTCAATGTGATGCTCGGTGAGTTCGAAGCCGGGTCGACGCACCGTAGTCGACGTGATGACCCCCGCCCGATGCAACAGGTACTTCTGCACCGCGATGAATAGGTCTAGCGACGACATTTGGAACGCGAGCAGCGGCAGCAGCCTCTCGAACAAGGGCCACGCTTGCTGCGAGTCGTGTGTCGCGGCGTGCCAGAGACCGACCATGCTCTTGATCGAGCCAGCCCCATACATCACGCCGCACACACCCGCGCTCACGTCTTCCAGAAGGTGAAGCGCGCCATAGCCCCCCACGCACGTGAAACCGGCATCCGTCAGTGCGGCGATCTTCGGCTGGTTGGGCGGGTTCTCGACCTTCACGTGGGTGACGTTGGGGGCGAGCTCTCGAACCCGTCTCAACACTCCGACCGGAAGCGGCACGCCTGTCCACGACGGCGCATCCTGAACGATGACGGACGCCTCGCCGGCGGCCTCGGCCACCGCCCGGTAGTAGTCGACGACGGTCGCCTCATCGGGCTTGACGAAGGTGGGAGGCAGCACCATGACCGCCGTGACTCCGGCTGCACAGTACTCGGCCGTGCGAGCGGCAGCCGTTTCGATGCTGTTCGACTCTGACCCCGCGATCACGGGCACGCGGCCAGCGGCCTGCTGCAGTACAGCGCGAAGAATCTCGGTGCGCTCCGAGTCCGACAGCTTGTAGAGCTCACTCGCGAGCCCAAAGCACACGAGGCCATCGGAGCCCTCGGCGATGGCGTGCTCGACGAGTCTGTTGAGCGAAACGACATCAACGTCGCCATCGCGAGCGAAGGGTGTCGGAAGCACCGTCATGACGCCGGCGATGTCGTCGTTCGCCGTTTCGAGAGACCGAGCCATCGCGAATCTCCTCAAGGTCCATCCGTCGAGAAAAGGGCCGGTTAGCCCTTCGTCCGGCAGTTGACAACTTAGCATAGAAGCAACGAAACTATGAGGCATCGACCCGGCGTCCAGCAGACGCGCGCCGGGCATCCCGCCGCAGTCCCTCGAGAGGCCCACTCGCATGAAGATCGTTTCCGTTGAGATGCGCGTCACCCCGATGTCGACCTCGTGGTTGACCGAGAAAGTCATCGCGAACCCCATGTCGCGATTCACCGAATACGCCGCACGGCGTAGCTCGTGGTACGGCACGATGACCGCCGGCCTCGTGACCATCACGGTCGAAGACGGCACCGTCGGGCACGGCTTCGTGGGTGGAGGCCGAGCACGCGCCGGGGCAACGCTGGTCGACGACCAGTTCCGGTCATTGCTCGTCGGCAAAGACTCCTTCTCGACCGAGGTGCTCTTTGACCAGTTGACGCGCGCGAGCGCGTTCTACGGCCACGGCGGAATACCCATGGCTGTCATCAGTGGCATCGACATCGCGCTCTGGGATATCAAGGGCAAGCTTCTCGGGCGTCCGGTCTACGACTTGCTGGGCGGCAAGAGCACCCCCGACCTCGCGCCCTACTTGACCTCGTGGAGCCCTCGCGCGATCGAGGAGTTCGGCATCAACGACGTCAAAATCGCGGTTCCCTACGGCCCGGCGCACGGTGACGCCGGAATGCGCGCCAACGAAGCCGTCGTGGCCGAGGCACGCGAACTCGTCGGCGATGACGGCTTTATCGCGCTCGACTGCTACATGGCGTGGGATGCTCCGTACACGATCGAGATGATGCGTCGACTGGGCCCGTACCGCATCGCGTGGGTTGAAGAACCCGTGATGCCCGAAGACATCGACGGGTACCGGCGCATCAGCGAGTCGATCAACACCCGGGTGAGCGGTGGAGAGCACTCGTTCACGCTCCCGCAGTTCGAGCGCCTCATCAGCGAGGGGCGTATCGACCTCGTGCAGCCCGACATTTACCGCGCCGGAGGGATTACGGGCCTGCGCCGAATCGCCTCGATCGCCCGTGCGCACAACGTCGACTTGATCTGCCACGGAGTCGGGTCGCCGACCTATCACTTCTTGATCTCGAACGGCCCCGTCTTGTCGCCGCGCTGCGAATACCTCGACATCTATGACGGTGGAAGCGCGATCTGGGTATTGAGCGATGACCCTCGGCCCAAAGAGGGCAGACTCGCGATCTCTGACGCGCCTGGCTTCGGCTACGACATCAACCCCAATGCCTTTGCCGAGGGAGCGTCTGTCGCGCCCATCTGGTAACTCCCTGCAGTATCCGAACATCGACGTTCAACAGAAAGACAAGGTGATGACATGACTCAAGGAGCAACCGCCGGCATCGGCGTCATCGGCACCGGATGGTGGGCCACGCAGTTCCACATTCCGGCAATCTTGGCCAGTGCGAACGGACACCTCGCCGGCATTGCTGACCGCGATGCCGACCGGCTCGCGGCCGCCGTCGGCGCGTTCGAGCCGAGCTTCTCAACGACCGACCACCACGAGTTGCTCAGCAACCCTGACGTGCAGGGTGTGCTCATCGCGACGCCACACTCGTCGCATTTCGCTCTCGCGAAAGACGCCCTTCTCGCCGGAAAGCACGTTCTCGTCGAGAAGCCGCTTGCTCTCAGCGGGCGCGATGCTCGCGAATTGCGCGAGCTCGCTCACGCGCAGAAGCGAGCGCTCATGGTGGGGCACACCTATCAGCACACGCGCCACGCCAAGAAGGCCCACGAGTTGGTTCGCAGCGGAGCGATCGGGGAGGTCACCTTCGTCTCGGCCCTGTTCGCTTCTATGGTCACGGCCTACTACCAGGGCAACCCCGACGAGTACCGCGCGGTGTTCAATTTTCCCGTGAACGGACCGACTGCCGACACCTACTCAAACCCCGCGTTGAGCGGTGGCGGTCAAGCCTGGACTCAGATGACCCACCTGATGGACATGGTGTTCTGGGTCACGGGGCTGAGCGGCAAGCGCGTGTTTGCCCGCATGGAGAATCTCGACCTCGGCGTCGATGTCATCGACGCCATGAGCTTTTCGTTCGACAACGGAGCGATCGGAACCGCTGGCTCAACCGGTCAGCTCAAGCCTGGCCAGAGCCAACAGCAAGAGCTTCGCTACTACGGCACCGAGGGCTACCTGCTACAAGAGCTGATCCAAGGCAAGTTGACCGTCGTCTACAACGACGGTCGCGTCGAGGAGATCCCTGACGCAACGGCCGACGAACTCTACCCCGCGGGAGCACCCGTGCAGTCCCTCATCGACATATGCTCGGGAGGCAACGTGCCGCTCGACTCGGCAGATTCCTCTGTCGCGACGGTCGAGTTTCTCGAAGCTGCCTATCGCTCCGTCGCGTCTGGCCACGACGAGTTGATCGGCCCAAAGAACGCATAGCGCAATGACCGCGATCGCGGCGCGACCGAGGAGGTGACCGTGGCTGACGAGAAGAATGGTCTTCGGCGAGAGTCACTCGTCGAGCAACTTGCCGAGAAGCTTCTCGATCTCATCGTCGAGCAGCGCATGGACGAGGGTTCGTCACTACCCAGCACCGCCGAACTCGCGTCGCGATTCGGGGTGAGCGTCATCGTCGTCCGAGAAGCGATCGCGATACTGGTGGGCCGCGGAATCGTGCGTCGACAGCAGGGTCGGGAGTCGATCATTCGCCGCCCTGGCTCAGAAGTGCTCGATTCGCTGTTTCGCGTGCGGGCAACGCAAGACGGCATCTCGACGGCCGAGATTCAGCAGTGCCGGTCGGCGCTCGAACTGCAGGCGGCAGCGCTCGCTGCGACCTCAGCCGACGCCGACCGGCGCCGCGCCGTGCTCGAACCGCTGCTTGAGGCCATGAAGGACGCGAACGGCGTGGTCGAACTCACGGCAGCCGATCAGGCGTTCCATGAAGGCATCATTGAGCTCTCCGGAAACCGGGCACTGGGGCTCATTATCGGCGCCGTCCGGTCGGCCGTGCTCAACGGAGTCGATGAGCATTGGCACCGGTGGTTCGAAGTGCACGCTGACGGCTCTCCCGGCCCCGCGATCGCTCGGCACGAGGCCATTGCCGACGCCATCATTGACGGCGACCGCGAGCGGGCGATTCGGGCCATGGCCGACCACTTCTTGGAGTGGGAAGAGTACGTCGACTTCGGACAAGTGGGCGTATTCGGCTCGCCATCGCGCGACCTTGCCGGGTTCGCTCCGAACCCTTAGTGCAGTGTTCGCAGTGCTGGCATCACCGCACGATGACCAGCTCGAGGCCAAGGTGCCGAGTAACGACGGTGAGGTCGTTCGTGAGGTGCGCATCCGTCGCACACGCGTGATGACCTGCCCCTGCCACGACCCAGGCTTGCCAGCCGTCCGGTGCTGACGACGACGAGAACCGGAACGCGGCCGTCATCGTGCCCGTGAGCTCGGTCGGCCGCGCCGTGAACTCACCGTCCGCCACGATCACGCGAAGCGTGTCGTCGACGACTGTGACGGCGACAATGCTGGCCGGCCCGGGTGCAACCTGATACGCCACGATGGGCGTGGGGTTGGTGCCCGGGAACCAAGGATTCGCCACGATGCGCGCGTCAGACACCGCGTCGAACCTGCTGTCGTGTTCGCCCGAGTTTGCCAGGATCACCTCATTGGAGTCCTCATCGATCGCTTCCATCTCGTGGTAGAACATGGGCCGCCCCAGGGAGGAGACGAGGAGCATGGCGAGCGCCGTGTTGACGTCTCCCGTGCAGGTGAAGCCGCAGCCCTGACTCGTCACACGCCCCAGAGCGAGACAGGGCGCAACCCCACCCCACCGCGTACCGGTGCGCAAGCTCGAAACATGGCAGTTCAGCGCGCCGCCCTGAACGTCGTCGAGTTCAACCATGTGCTGCAGCGCCACCGCGGCTCGGAGCGCGACCTGCTCGCCAGCATCCGTGGTCACGGCGCTCAGCTCGGCGCCGATCTCAGTCTCGAGATCTGCGATGGCGCGGGGTGATGCGGAATAGGCGTGTGCCACGAGGTCATCGGGAGTGCGGTGGATGAGTTCGACCCCGAGCCGGGTGACCTCGTCGCGCGGCGGCAGAACGAAGTCGTAGCCCTCAAGCGGCTCCCCCACCACAAGGAGTCGCGAGCCGCGCACCGCCGCTGCCGCCGCCGCGCGCCGCAGAGCGTGGTCGACTCGAGTCGACGTCGGATCGCCGAGCACGACGTCGTGAGCGATACCGACTCGCGAGAGCGATGCGGCGACCATTGACGCTCCCACGGTGGCTCCGCGCGTCGTAATCGACTGATGGGTGAACGGCTCGTCAATCGCTGGCGAACCATGCAGCGCCCAAACCACGATGACTGCGCCCGGTCGGCCCTCGAGAAAAGCCCGAATCGCGGCAGGTGGTGAGGCCATCGTGACGACCACGATGATCAGATCGACTGTCGGGAGGCTACCGTCGAGCTCGTCTGTGCGCACCGCCCACACCACGTCACCGCTGCCCCGAGCGACCGTGATCGCCTGATCGAACAACGCCGCGTGAAGGGCTCGTGGATCGCCGTCAACGACCCCTTCCCAGAAACTCCAGTAGGGAGAGAGAAGCCCGATTTTTGGCTGTTTTCTCACGGTGGAAACCTTCCCGGTAACGATTGCAGAATCCTGACGTTGACACTACAGTCGGAGCACGTACCTGATCTAGACGGAGTCGATATGTCTGCCCTCACCTTCTCTGACGTTCTCGGCCGCCGCATCCGTTCCGGAGACTGGGTTGACCAGAAGGTATCGACATTTCGCGAGGTCGGGCGAGCACTCGACGACGCCCGCTGGGGCGACGCGGGAGAGTTGGCGCGGTACTTCGTCGATGAGGCACGCGTGTGTTGGAACCTCTACCGGCAGTGGACTGTCGAGCTCGAAGAGTTCTTGACCGCCCGAGGGGTGAGCAACGACGATCTCGATGCCCTGCGAGCCAGCACGGCTGAGCTCACACGCATGCCCGACGGGTCGCTATTCGAGCCCGAGAAAGAGTGGGCGCTCTTTCATCAGCAGATTGACGACGTCGTCGAAGCAGCCGAGCGTCACGACGCCGGCGCCGCCCACACGGCCATGGCGAGCGCCAAAGAGACGTGGCGACAAACGCACGACCGCGATGTCGATACGATCTACGCCTATTCCTCAGAGGTGTCGACGCGACTGGGCGAAGAAGTCATTCTTGAGATGTGGCAGACGATTCTTCAACCCTGGTTCGACGAGCGGTACAAGAGATTCGACATCGACTCGTTTGCATGGGGTGAGTCGCTCGACGTACTCATGTACGTGACCTTCGAAGCGATGCGCGGTCACCTCGTCGGGCCAGAACGCACGGGCGATGTCGGGTTCGAAGAGTTCGACGACCGTTTCGTCGTGAGCTTTGACCCCTGTGGTTCTGGGGGACGAACCGTACAGGGCGACGAAATCGAGGGAACCGGCCCCCGCATGGAGGCGCCGTACAACTGGAAGGTCTCGGAAGAAGCCCACGACTGGAACCACTACACGCCGGGGGTCTGTCTCTACTGTGCCCACTGCATCGTTCTGACCGAGCAGATGCCGATGGACCACTTCGGCTACCCCGTCCGCGTGGTCGACCCGCCCGTGTACACCCCCGGGCAGACTGAGCGGCAGCAGTGCAGATGGACGATGTACAAAGACCCCACGGCCGTCCCCGAAGAGCTCTACACGCGCGCCGGCCGCACCAAGCCCACCGAGTTCGGCTCCGCCGCGCACGCGGGCCGCAAGGTCTTCTTGGGCACGATAGCGATGCCGAGCACCGAGTGAGTTCGCCGAGTGTTCTCCCCGCGAGCGGTCTGGCGTGGCGATTGGAGGGTCAAGGAGAGCCCTTGACTCCCGTGCGCGTGCCCGTGAGGCTTCCAGAGCCCGGCGAAGCGCTCATCAAGGTGGAAGCGTGCGGATTGTGCGGCTCTGATCGATTCTTGCGCGCGGGTGGGTTCGGAGACGATCGATTCCCGATCATCCCAGGCCATGAGGCGGCAGGCACCGTCGTTGCTGTCGGCGATGACAACGACCGGGCACATATCGGTGAACGCGTCGCGCTCTACTACATCGACCCCGACACGGAGTTCGCGTCACGCAGTGGACGAGAGAACCTGGGCCACGACGTGCGCCGTATGGGGGTCGACTTTGACGGTGCCTTGAGTCAGTACGTGACACGGCCGATTTGGTCACTGGTTGCCGGCCGTGGTCTCCCTGCGATCGAACTCGCCGTTCTCTCTGATGCGGTCGCTACTCCTTTCCATGCACTCCGGCTCGCCGATGTGTCCGCTGACCAGGTTGTCGCGGTGATCGGAACCGGGGGCATCGGCAGCAATGCAGTGCAGCTCGCCGCGATCCGCGGAGCCCGCACGATCGCCATTGGTCGGTCAGAGGAAAAGCTTGCGGTTGCTCACTCGCTAGGCGCCGAGACCGTCATTGCATCAGCGGCGGGTGCAGAGGCAATTCGAGCAGCAGCGGGCGGGCACATCGACGTCGTGATTCAATGCGTTGGGTCGCCTGAGCTCGACCGCCTTGCTGTCGACATTGCCGGGGTCGGCGCAAGCGTCGTCTTCGTCGGCGCGTCCGGCTCGCCGTTCTCGCTCACCTCGATGGAGCTCATTCAGCGCGAGCTGCGGTTGTTGGGCAGTCGCGGATTCACGCGGCACGACATCGCCGATGTGATCGCGATGCGCGTCGACGGCGCGCTAAGCCTTGATCATCTCTTGACGGATGTCCGGCCCTTCGACGAGGCGGGCGACGCGTTCGAGACGGTGGGCGCCGAAGGGCGATTGCGCACCATCATCGAACCATGGACGGGAAATGAGGCCATGGAAGCCATGGTGAACGGAGAGGCAGCATGAGCTGGAGAAACGACAGCGGGCTGGTCGGCAACGTCGTCATCGTGACGGGGGCGGCAGGAGGCATCGGTAGCGCGGTCTGCCGCGCCCTGGCGGAGTGTGGAGCGATCGTGGCCGGAGTCGACCGCCCTGGCACTCCCCTCGCCGACGTCATGAGCGGCCTGACCGGCGACGGACACTTGGCGATCGAGGAAGACCTGAGTCGTATAGCGTCGCACGCGACCGTGATCAGCACTGCCAAGAGCGCAGGCCCGGTCGTCGGGCTCGCGCACGTTGCTGCCGTGATTCTTCGCAACAACGACCTCTACTCGATCACCGAAGAGGAGTGGGATCTGCAATTCGACGTCAACGTCAAGTCAACGTTCTTCCTCAACCGGGCTCTCGCGGCTGACTGGCGCGCTGAGGGACGGAGTGGCTCGATCGTCAACTTCGCTTCGCAGGGGTGGTGGACGGGAGGAATCGGCAACTCGATCCCCTACTCCGCGACGAAAGGCGGTGTGGTCTCGCTCACCCGCGGGTTGGCGAAGACCCTGGCCGCCGATGGCATCAGGGTGAACTCGATCGCACCCGGTGGCGTCGACACCGTGATGATGCGGGAGGGCCTCTCTGACGCCGCGCGCTCAGCGTTCATCGACACCGTCCCCATGGGGCGCATCGCCGAGCCAGACGAATTGGCCGGAGCGGTGCTGTATCTGCTCTCCGACGCCTCATCATTCGTGACCGGAACCGTTCTCAACGTGTCCGGCGGACAACTCATCTATTAGGAGCATCATGGAACTCGATGGATTCGACGGTCGCGTAGCACTCGTCACGGGCGGCGCCGGCGGAATCGGTGCCACGATCGCGAAGACATTTCGCGACCTCGGTGCTCGGGTTGCGGTCGGGGATATCTCGCCGGTCAACCACGAGGGAATCCTCGGGGTGAGCCTTGACGTGACCTCCGAAGACTCCGTCCGAGAGGCGGTCGCCACGGTCGCCGATGAGCTCGGCCCGCCGACGATTCTGGTGCTCAATGCCGGAATATTTCCTATCGAACCGTTCGAAGAGACCACTCTCGTGAGCTTTGAGCGCACGATGCGTGTGAACCTCACCGGCGCATTCCTGTGCGCGCGCGAGGTGCTGCCCCACATGCGCGAGGCTGGCTACGGCCGGGTGTTGACGCTCGGATCAAGCGCTGGCATTACGGGAGGTAGCCGCCACGTTGCCGCGTACGGAGCCTCCAAGGCCGGAGTCATGGCGCTGACGAAAGCGATCGCCACGGAGTACTCGCCCCTGGGCATCACAGCCAATTCGTTGGCACCCGCTCTCATCAACACCGACATGGTCGTGGGTATCGCTGACATGGCGGGCCGAATCCCCGTTGGCCGCCTCGGCGAAGCCCACGACGTCGCCGACATCGCTGCCTTCCTCTGCTCGTCGCACGCCGGCTATATCACTGGTGCCGTCGTCGACGTCAACGGCGGCTTCTTGATTCACTGACCACCCACCCACAACACCGACACCGACACCGCAAAGGAGCGTTACATGGTTCATCCCATCGTCGACACGCATGTGCACTTTTTCGATCTGCAACACCCGATTCTCAAGTACGTGTGGCTCGAACCGGCCTTCACGCACCCCGATCTCGGCAACATCGACGCGATGAAGTCCCTGCTCTACGACGCAAACGCCCTGTGGGCGGAGGCGCGCTTCGCCAACATCGAGTCGTTTGTGCACGTGCAGGCAGCCATCGGCACCGAAGACCCCGTCGAAGAGACGAAGTGGCTCACGGAGATGCGCAAGACTTCTCCTGCGCCCTTCACGATCGTCGCTCACACTGATCTCGGCACCGACGACGCGATGCGGCAACTCGACGGTCATGGCGAGTCTCCGTACTTCGTGGGCGTGCGTGACTTCGCCTCCGAGCCCTACCTCGCCTCAGGAGAGACGAACGCCACGTTCGAGGCGTCGCTCGTCGAGATGGCCAAGCGTGGCCTCGTCTTTGACCTCGACTGCGGATGGCCCAACATGGCTGCGGCTCGGGCACTCGCCGAGCGTCACCCCGACCTCACGATCGTTCTCGAACACATCGGGTTCCCGCGCAAGCGCGACAGCGAGTACTTCGCGTCGTGGCAGGCAGGTATTCGCGAGCTCGCGAAGGCTCCGAACGTGATCTGCAAAGTCTCGGGTGTCGGCATGACCGATCAGCGCGGGGTCTACGCCGACTATGAGCCGTGGATGACCACGTGTCTCGAGGCCTTCGGTACAGCACGTTCGCTCGTTGGTTCGAACTGGCCGCTCGACCGGATTGTGTCGTCGTACGACGCCATTATGGATATGTACCGCCAGGTCGTCTCGACACTCTCCGACGCTGAACAAGCGGCGTTCTTGTTCGAGAACGCGCGTCGCATCTACCGGCTGCAACCGGGCGCGTAACACACGTCCGCGCACAGCGGTGAAGGGGTCGGGATGCTCACGCGAAGCATTCCCGGCCCCTTTCACATACTGTGCGAGCTCATGACCGACAGTCTCTCGACCGCCTCACGATCGATGTCAACACCCAGACCGTGGCCCGGCAAGACAGTGACCCTGTCGTGTGGCACATCGAGCCCGGGCGCCAGTTCGGTCATGAGTTGATTGCGCAGCGGCGCGACTTCAAACTGCCGGCACGATGACGTCGTCAACGACACCGCTAAGCCAGCGGCGTACGACGACGGGCCGGCGAAGGCGTGCGCGTTCACTTGCTTGCCTGCTGCCTCAATGCTCTTCACCGCATCGACGAAACCCGTGATGCCTTCTGCGCGACCTGCGTCGATTCCGACGACATCGACAGTCCCGGTCGACAGAATGCGTCGGACGCCGTTGGCCGTCCACTCCCGCTCTCCGTAGGCAATCAATACCGACGTCGAGTCTTTCAGGCGCCGATAGCCGTCCGGGTTGTCGGCGCCAAGCGGCTCTTCGATCCAGTAGAGATCAAAGGGTTCGAAAGCAGCGACTCGATCGATCGCTTCGTCCACGCTCCACCGAATTCGTGCTCCGATGTCGAACATCATGTGGCTTCCCGCGGGCAGCGCAGCACGAAGAGACTGCGCGAACTGCACATCGCGCGCCAAGTCGACCCCCAGCCCCGCACCACCCTTCTTGCCCCAACCGACCTTGACTCCGGCCGCACCGATCTCGGTGACGCACTGTGCCAGAAAGTCCGACTGGTACTCGAGGTCGTCGTAGAAAGCGTGGGTGGTGACGATGACGGGCAGGCTCGGGCTGTGAGGAAGAGCCGGCCCCCCGAGCAGGTCGACGACCGTGCGCTCCTGCAGGCGTGCGCTCAGGTCCCACACGGCAACATCGAGCGCCGCCAGGGCAAAGGCGGCCGAGCCGCCCCCCGCGTACCACCAGGCGTGAGCATAGACGGCCTCTCGTACGACCGCCGGATCGGCATCAAGCCCGAGCACGATCGCAGTCCAGCCATCGAGCACCGCCATGGTCGATCGAGCGGCCTCGTCAAAGATCGTGACGGCCTCGCCCCACCCACTCGCGCCCGAACTGTCACGAACCTGCACGAAGACGGAGTACCGGGTACTGCCGTGATCATTCGGTTCGAGATAGGGGACGACCCAGTAGTCGAGACCGTCAATCACCCTTTCGCACCATGCGTCCTGCGGCAGCCCCGGCGTAGACCAGCTCAAGGGCATCAACCGTGCGCGCCCCCAGTCGGCCGTCGGCCGTGTTCGCGGCGAGGTTTCCCTGCGCGACGTCGAGCAGGGCGTTCGCCGGGCCGTACATGTCATAGGCACCCGCCGACGGTGCCAAGTCGGCGCGGAAGTCTGTTCCGTCAGGGCGGTAGACCCACACCAGTTCGCGGTGCACGTCGACGATGAACTGGCCCTCGCTCCCGATGGCCCGCACTTCAAGCTCGTGCTTGTTGCCCGAGGCTCCCACGTGGCTCGAGCCACCCGAGAGAACAGCGATGCCCCCGCCCGCAAACTCGAGCGTCGCGGCATCGTGCAGTTCGACGGGCGCATTGAGCGGGCTCGACATGAGCGCGAACGCACCCACCACATCGTCATCAGGCACCAGTGCGAGCGCCAACGCTAGCGCGTGGCTCAACTGAGCCTGCCCGTATCCACCGCCCGACAGCGCCGGGTCAGTCCATGTGCTCGCCTGCGGGATCGTGTCAGGGTCGGCGTCAGGGTACGCACCGGTATTGCTCAAGAGCTCGCGCGTCTGAGACGACATGTGAATCGTCATGTGCTCGAGGGTCCCGATGCCGATGTCGCGCACGGCCGAAACCGCGGTGCGCACCATGTCCATGTAGTTCCACCCGAAACTGAGCAGAAGCTGCCGGTCGTTCTCTTCGGCGACCCGAACGATGTCCCAGGCTTCTGCCGAGGCGATCGTCATGGGCTTCTCCAGCAGGAGGTGTGCCCCCGATCGCAACGCCGCGGTGGCGTGTTCATGGTGCAATCCCGAAGGCGAGGCCACGATCGCGATATCGAGATCCTGCGCGAGAACCTCCCGGTAGTCGGACGACCCCATCTGGAACCCGAATTGGTCTCTGATGCGCTCGAGGGCGTTCGGGTCAGAGCGACAGACGCCGACGAACTCGACTTCGTCCGATCGAGCAGCGAGGGCCGGCAGGTGAGCGGCGACCGCCCATGAACCGGCACCGATCACGCCGAGTCGAAGCTTTCCCATGTGCGTTTCTCCTTCTGTTCGGCGCGTGCGCTGCCCCGTTGACGGTGTGCTCAGGCTCCGGACTCGTCCAAGTGCCAGATATCGGTGTACATGATCAAGCCACCCGTCTCATCGGTCATCGAGGCGATGACATTCGCCAACGACTCCCCCCAACGGGCGTTGACCTCGGCGGCCCCCATCTTCGCGAGCACCGTGGCGATGTCGGGAACGCACTCGGCGTAACCGATGACCTGGGTTCCGCGCCGGAACAGCGTGTAGTTCGTGAACCCGGCGGCGACGACCGCAGCCTGCATGTCGGGCCAGATCTCATCGTGTCGCTTTTCGTACTCGGCTTCCATGCCGGGAACGAGGTGCATGAGGAAGCACAGTCTTTCCATGATGGTTTACCCCTGTCTCGCGTTGATGCGTTCACGTAGTTGGTCGAAGGACACCGCAAGAATCAGCAAAACACCGCGAGCGACGTCTTGCCAGAACGAGCTCACGTTCAATAGCACGAGCCCGTTGTTCATGACGCCAATGATCAGCAGACCGAACATCGTGCCGGTGATGCTGCCGCGACCTCCCGACAGGCTGGCGCCTCCGAGCACAATCGCCGTGACGACCGTCAACTCAAGCCCGAGCCCGGCGTTCGTGGATGCGGCGCTCAACTGGCTCGTCAGAATCAGACCGCCCAGGCTCATGGCGAGGCCCGAGAGCGCGAAAGTCACGAACAGGATCAACCCCGTCCGGATTCCCACGAGACGGGCGGCCACGGGGTTCGCACCGATCGCATACAGCGACCGTCCGAAAACGGTGTACCGCATCACCAGAATGGCAGCGACAGCGATCACCCCGAAGATCAAGACCGGCAACGGGATTCCCAGGATCGGTCGGGAGGTACCCAGCCAGGTGAAGTCATTCACGACCGCCGTCTGACCATCGGTCAAGAGGCGGGTCGCGCCGCGGAGCACCGCGAGCGTGCCGAGAGTGGTGATGAGCGAGTTGATCCCGACAACCGTGACGAGGAAGCCGTTCACAACGCCGGCGATCAAGCCGACAGCAATAGAAATGATGAGCGCGGGAACAACGCCTTGCGTCGAGTAGATCACCGCGAACACGACACCGGCGAACGCCGCACCGGAACCGACAGACAGGTCAACTTGACCGGCGATCAGCAGCATGGTCGCGGGGATAGCGAGGATTCCGGTGACGGCGATCGCCGTGAGGATATTGAGCAGGTTGTCGGGCCGCAAGAAGAACTCGCTCGCGATCGAGAAGTATCCAATCATGATGACGAGAACAACGCTCAGGGCGGCCAGCTCGGGCACCGACCGGCCCTTGCGAGTCGACAGGTCGGGCGCCTTCGTGAGGTCGGGTGACTTGAGAGGGTCTGCACTAAACACGATGAGTTGTCCGTTCCTTAGTTTCCGACGGCGAGAGCGAGCGCGCCTGATGTGATGTTGTCGCCGACGATCTCCGACGTGATCCGCCCGCGGTCCATGATGAGCACGCGGTCCGCGACCTGCACGACTTCTTCGCCATCTGACGTTGCGATGACAACCGCGCGCTGATCCGATTTGGCGGTCCGTCGAAGAATCTCGTAGATGTCCGCTCGGGCACCGACATCGACGCCACGAGTGGGCTCGACGAGCAGGAGCACCTTCGACTGACGTTCGAACCAGCGTGCGAGCAACACCTTTTGCTGATTACCGCCCGACAACGTGGAGATCAGTTGCCCCGGGCTTTCCGTCGATCGAATCTTCAAATCGCTACGCCAGCGCAAGAAGGCGGCGAACTCGCGAGAGGCCCGAACGATTCCCCCCTTCGCCATCATCGGCCAGGACGGCGCCGCGAGGTTTTCCGCGGCAGATCGGGCCGCGAAAATGCCTTCGCGTTTGCGGTCGGCGGGCAAGTAGCCCAGCCCCACGCGCACGGAACTGAAAGGGTTCTTCGCGGTGCTCTTCGCCCCAAATAGGCGGATGCTCCCCGTGGCCAATCGACGCAGACCGAAGACCGCTTCCGCCGACTCCGCGGTTCCCGAGCCGACCTTTCCGTAGAGGGCGAGCACTTCTCCCGCGCGGCACGAGAACGACACATCGACAAACGCTGAGCCGGAGCTGAGCGATTCGACCTCGATCGCCACGTCCCCGAACTCGGGTTGGTCTTTCGGCCGCTCAACGTCGCCAGCCTCGCGGCCGATCATCGCCGACACCATCATTGCGCGGTTGACGGCAGCCACCGGCTCGTTGAGAGTGAGGTAGCCATCACGGAGAACTTCCACTCGGTCGCCGATGCGAGTCACCTCGTCAAGCCGGTGCGTGATGTAGACCATGGCAACGCCGGCGGCCTTGAGACGCGCGACCGCGTCAAAGAGTCTGTCGACCTCGGTCGCCGAGAGGGCGGCAGTCGGTTCATCGAGGACAAGAATGCGAGCATCGCCCGAGATATTGCGCGCAATCTCGAGCAGCTGACGTTGTCCGATCGAGAGCGTGCGTACGGGCGCATCGACGTCGATGTCGGTACCACCGAGCATCTCCATGGCTTCACGGGCCGTGCGCCGCATCGTCGCCCAGTCGACCATGCCGCGCTTGAGCGGCCAGCGACCGAGCGAGATGTTCTCGGCCACGGTCAGGTCGGGTGCGTCAGCGATCTCTTGAAAGATCATGGCGATTCCGGCTCTTTTGGCGAGAACGGGGTCAAGAGCCGCATGGCTTGTGCCGTCGAAGGTGATCTCACCCGCGTCGGGCCGATAGCTCCCCGCGAGAATTTTCACGAGCGTCGACTTGCCCGCACCGTTTTCGCCCAGCAGCGCCAGAACCTCGCCACGACGAAGGTGGAGGTCCACTCCGTGGAGGACCTCCACCCCGCCGAACGATTTCCGGATTCCCGTCGCGCTGAGAATCAGTTCATCGTTGTGGTGTGACATGAATCGCTAGCAGCCTGACACGTCGTAGAAGTCACCGATGTTGTCAGCGTTGAGCCACTCGTGAGGAACGAGCAGGTCGAACGGGATGTCGACGCCGTTGATCATGTCGATCATGTACGGGATGCCGATCTCGCCGTAGCGCTCCGGGAAGTACGCGACGTCACCGACCCAGTTCGGGTTGGTGGCGATCTCGCAGTGGGCCGACGGGTCGCCGCCCTGGCCCGACATGTACAGGTTGCCTTCGCGGCCCGAGGTACGAGCAGCAGCAAGGGCACCCAAGAGGACGTCGTCGTTGATGCCAACCACGACGATGCGCTCGGCACCGGGCAGCGTCGTCAACACGTCCGTGAAGACCGTGCGAGCGGTGTCGGTAACGCCACCGGCGTCGATCTCACGAAGGTTCTCGATCGGTCCACAGACCGACTCGAAGCCCTCACGATATCCGCCCATGCGGAAGTCGTTCACGACACCGGCAGCAGGCTGCTCGAGCGAAACGAAGGCGTCGTACTGGCAGTCAAAGTTGTCCGCAAAGTACTGGCCCAATGCTTCACCACCGAGGATGCCGGCGCGCTCGTTGTTGGCACCCATGAACGCCTGCTGGCAGGGCTCTTGGCGAATGTCAACCGCGATCACGGGCACCTGGGGGCCGGCTTCACAGATGCCAGCGGCAGCTGCCGAGTCAAGCTGGAAGTTGATGTAGCCATCGACTTCTTGAGCCGCGAAGTTGAGCACGCAGTCCAGGGCCTTGGCGCCGTCAAACGCGCTGTCGCAGACGATGAGCTCCGCACCAGCGGCTTCCGCCTGCTCGCGCATGCTGTTGGTCACGAGCGACGAGAAGGGAATCGAGTCACCCAGCGCGATGAAGCCGAGCTTAAGACCGTCACCCGACCCTGCCTCGGGGATACGGAAGTCAACGAACTCGGGTGAGTCGTCCTGAACCGACGGAGTGTCGGGCTCAGTGGGCTCTTCTGCGGGGGTCGCTGTACAGCCGACGAGCACGAGGGCAGCGATGCCCAGGCTCGCCACGACCGACAAGCGGTTTCGTGTGGTTTTGGTGATCACTGCGCTCTCCTTTGATGTGACAGTGCTGGAAAGGATTCCAGTTTGGTGTGAGGCATGTCTAGTTGAGCAACGGCCGCAAGTCAAGCGTCTTTATCGGCCGAGTTCGTTGCGGGCCTACTCTGCCCGAAATGATGGGCTAGTCGCAGCATTGCGGGCAACCGGTTCGCGAGATTGAGGGTTGCACTTGCCCTGTGATCGGTAGATCGTTATGTTTTAGAAACGTTTCCAGTTCCTCGGTCAAGGGATGACTATGCACAAGCCCATGAAGGCCCCCGTTCAATCCGACGTCACACACGAACGCGGGCTGTTCATCACCAAGATCGAGACGATCCCGATCGTGGCTCCCTTGGCCCGCGAGTTCAAGGGCAGCTACTACTCGATGACCCAGCGGGCAACGTTGATCATTCAGTTGCACACGAGCGAGGGCATCATGGGCGAGGCCTATGTGGGTGATGAGCTCGCCGGGCTTCATGAGATCAACAGAATCGTGATGAACGAGATCGCGCCGCGACTGATCGGTATGGATGCCATGCGCACGGCACAGTGCTGGGAAGCCGCGTACCCCGCGACCTACGACATTCTTCGTGACAGACGCCTCGGTCTCGTCGCACTCGCCGCAACCGACACCGCGATCTGGGATGCGGTCGGCAAAGCTCTCACGCAGCCGCTGTGGAAGCTCTGGGGCGGATACACCAACAAGGTCGCCATGATCGCGATCGGTGGCTACTACGGCGAGCCCCTCGGCACGATTGCCGACGAGATCGCCAGCTACAAGTCGATGGGTTTGGGCGGCATGAAATTCAAGATTGGCGGCGCTACCCCCGAGGTTGACTCTCAGCGAGTGCGGGCCGCGTTCGACGCTGCAGGCTCTGACTTCCTCATCGCGGTAGATGCCAACCAGGGCTACACAGTGCAAGACGCGATCGAGTTCGGTCGACGCACGAGCGACCTCGACATCATGTGGTTTGAAGAGCCCGTGCGCTGGCACAACGATCGGCGCTCGATGGCCGCTGTGCGACAAGCAACGCCGCATCCGGTGTGCGCAGGCCAAAGCGAGTTCAGCCCGAGTGGATGCCGTGACCTCATGGAAGAGGCATCGATCGACGTGTGCAATTTCGATGCGTCCTGGTCAGGTGGTCCGACGGTATGGCTTCGCACTGCTGCGATCGCGCACAGCTATGACACCAAGATGGGCCACCACGAAGAACCTCAGGTCTCGTCTCACCTGATCGCCAGCCAGTCGCACGGCACGGTCATCGAATGCTTCCATCCCGACCGTGATCCGTTCTGGTGGAACATGATCGCGAACCGGCCCGAGCTCGTTGACGGCTACTTGACACTGTCTGACGCCCCCGGCCTCGGGTGGGATCTCAACTGGGACTACATCGACCAATACCGGGTCACTGAAGACTAACGATGGCACTCCGCGAGAAGATCGACGAATGACGAGCACTCCACCGCCCGAGGCGCGGCGTCCGACGAACTCACGACCTGGAATGAAAGAGGTCGCTGATCGTGCGGGCGTCGCCATTTCATCGGTTTCCCGCGTTCTTTCTGGCCACCGCGATGTCAGCGCTGTCATGCGCAACCGCGTGCTCGACGCCGTCGCGGCACTCGGCTATGAGCCGGACATCTTGGCCCAGAGCATGCGCACCGGCGAGACGATGACCATCGGCTTCATCGTGAGCGACATCAGCAACCCCTTGATCTCTGAGATCGCCCTGGGCGCTGAGACCGTGCTGCGCGAAGCGGGATACGCAATGATCGTGGTCAACTCGATGAACGAGCCCCGCATCGAGCTCGAACACATCTCGCTCATGAACCGTCGGCGAACCGACGGACTGCTATTGTCGCTCGCCGACGAGAACTACCCGACGTTGCCCGGAACACTCGATCGTCTGAGTGTTCCTGTAGTGCTGGTCGACCGGCACATGAAGGGCCTTGACCCCGTGCAGATGGTCCACTCCGACCATCGGGTCGGCATGGAAGAGGCGCTCGAGAGGCTTCATGCGCTCGGCCATCGGTCGATCGCCCTCATCAACGGAAGCCTTGCCGTTCGGCCGAGTCGCGAGCGTGCGAACGCTGTGCGGCGGTTCGGCAAAACCCATTCCGACGTGCACTGTAGTGTGCGCTCCGGCGCCTTCACCGGCGACTTCGGGTATGCGGTAGCCCGCGAACTACTGACCGATGCGACGCCCCCGACCGCGATCATCGCGGGAAGCAACCAGATTTTGGTCGGAGTTCTGCGCGCGCTTCGCGACCTCGAATTGACTGTGCCGACCGACGTGAGTCTCGTCACCTGCGACGACAGCCCGCTTGCGGAATTCATGTCGCCCGCCCTCGACACGATCAAACGAGACCCCATGCAGCTCGGAAGCGAAGCCGCGTCGACGCTCTTGACGATTCTGCGCGGCGAGGCGACCGAACCCGTGATCTTGCCGACGTATTTCGAACCGCGCGACAGCAGCGCACCGCCTCCCCAACGCTAGGAAACGCTTCATGACACCAACGAATAACGTGGTCGCTCGCACACTGGCCGAGGGTGTTCCCGCCGACGCCGGCGAGCTGCTCCGGCGTATGTGGGAGATTCGACACTTCGAAAACGAAGTGATGTCGCTGTTCTCGCAGAATCTCGTTCGCGGAAGCACGCACCTGTGCCAGGGACAAGAGGCCGTGTCGGTCGGCGTGTGCTGGGATCTCCGCCACAGCGACTACATGACCTGTACCTACCGTGGCCACGGTGCGGTGATCGCGAAAGGAGCCCCGCTCGACGGCAGCTTCGGAGAGATTCTGGGGCGCGAGATCGGGTTGTGCGGCGGAAAGGGCGGCTCGATGCACCTGACCGACGTCTCTGTCGGCGCACTTGGTTCGAACGCGATCGTCGGCGCGCACCTCCCCATCTCGGTCGGGTCGGCACTGAGCGCGCAAGTGCAGGGCCGCGATGACGTGAGCGTCACGATCTTCGGCGACGGGTCAACGAATATCGGTGCCTTCCACGAAAGCATGAACATGGCAGCGATCTGGAAACTGCCCATTGTCTTCGTCATAGAAAACAACCAGTACGGCGAGTACAGCCCACTTGCCTCGACCACTCCCATTGCTCAGCTCGTTCGACGAGCAGACTCCTACGGCATGCCCGGAGTTCTCGTCGACGGTAACGATGTCGTCGCTGTGCGGGCGGTCATGGCTGACGCCGTCACTCGGGCCCGAAGCGGCCTCGGCCCGACGCTCATCGAAGCATCGACCTATCGTCAGGTTGGGCACTCGCGGAGTGATCCTGCAACGTACCGACCGGAGGGCGAGCTCGAGCATTGGTTGGCGCTGGACCCCATCCCGCGCCTTGGCCAGGCAATGGTCACCTTCGGTGTCGCCAGCGCCGACGAGGTTGCTGCCATCGAGTCATCGGCCAAGACTGACGTTCTTGCGGCCCTCGACCGAGCGCTTGCCTCCCCCATTCCTGACGACAATCTTCGCTTGAAGGACGTGTTCGTGTGACCACCACCTACAACTACCGGCAGATCATCTCGAAAGCGATCGCCGATGAGATGCGCACGAACCCCAACGTCATGCTGTTCGGCGAAGATGTGGCCGCAGCGGGCGGCGCGTTCAAGACGACTCCCGGGCTCTTCGAAGAGTTCGGCCCTAACCGGGTTCGCGACACCCCCATCTCTGAGCAGGCGATCGTCGGAGCCGCGTTGGGGGCAGCCATGACCGGGCTCCGGCCCGTGGCCGAAATCATGTTCGCCGACTTCGCCGGGGTGTGCTTCGACCAGATCGCCAACCAAGTGGCGAAGTACCGCTACATGACCAATGGCCAGGTCACCGTGCCGCTCGTGATTCGCATGGCGAACGGGGCGGGTTCGGGCTTCGGTGCGCAGCACTCGCAGTCGGCCGAGAACTGGTTCTTGAACATCCCAGGCCTGAAGATCGTCACGCCGGGGACCGTCACCGATCTGTACGGCTTGCTGCGAGCATCCATTCGCGACGACAATCCGGTGCTGTTCTTCGAACACAAGAACCTCTTCGCCATCAAGGGCGAGATAGCGGGAATCGAGGCCGAGATCGTTCCGCTCGGTGTTGCGTCGGTAGTGCGCGAGGGAACCGACATCACGGTCGTCGCCAACCAGCAGATGCGGCACCGAGCCGTCGAAGCGGCCGAGGTTCTCGCCTCGGAAGGAATCTCGCTTGAGGTCATCGACCCCCGCACGATCGTGCCGTTCGACGACGCCACGGTCTTGACCAGCCTGCGCACGACCAGTCGTTTGATGGTCGTGCAAGAAGGCCCTCGAGACGGTAGCTGGGGCGCGTCGCTCGTGTCGCGCGTCATCACCGAAAACTTTGAGATTCTGGATGCTCCGCCGGTCGTGCTCTCGTCAGAAGACACCCCCGTGCCCTACGCCGGAAATCTCGAAGAGCTCTGGTTGACCTCGGTCGGCGAGATTATCGACGCAGCGCGCAAGCAGGTGCGGTACTGACAGTGAGGCACTTCTTGGTGCACACCGTCGCGACCCTGCCCGACGTCGACGACCCCGAACTGGCGGCGCTCCGTCGTGCCGAAGTCGAACGCGCTCACGAGTTGCAAAGCGACGGCACGCTCGTGGCCTTGTGGCGGGAGGCGGGTCGACTCGCGTCATTCGGCATTTGGCGCGGCAGCGATGCCGAGCACGTTCGCTCCCTCGTGGCGTCGCTCCCTTTGCATCGGTACATGACCGTGTCGATCACGGAGCTCCACCGGCACCCGAACGCGCTCATGGCGTTTCCGTTCGACGGCCCCGACGGTTCTGCCGAAATGGGCTAGTCGCCGACGACGACGCGCGCGCCGCGGCTCACCGGGTCGAGGTCGCCCGTCTCGCCGTCGCGGTAGGCCCGTCCGCCGAGCATCCACTGATACAGCAAAAACGCGACGAGCGCGATCGTGCCGATTCCGATGCGAATGACATCGGGCCAGTGTTGGCGCGTCACGTAGCCCTCGATGATGCCGCTCACGAGCAAGGCAGCGATGAGCCCGCCGATGACGGCGAACAGGGCTCGACCGTCTTCGGCGAGCGCCTGCAGCCGCGTGCGCGGACCGGGTGAGACCCACGCCCAGAAGATCATCAACCCGCCGGCGCCCGCCACGAAGATCGCGTAGATCTCGAGTTGGCCGTGGGGAAGGATGTTGAGAAAGAACACGTCGAGCCGATCGAACTCGGCCATGATTCCCGCGCTGAGCCCAAGGCCCTGCGCGTTCTGGAAGAGCACGAAGGGCACGAAGACGCCCGTAATGCCGAAGGCGACAGCTTGCGTGGCGATCCAGGCGTTGTTGCTGAACACCTGCAGGCCGAAGACGGCCTCGCCCGACTCGCTGTAGTAGCCGACGAAATCTTCTTCCGCGTAACGGCGCAGGTCGTCGTAGTCACCGAGCGCCGCAACGACATCGGGGTTCGTCGCAACCCACACCGCATACAGAGTCGCGACGGCGATGAAGGCGGCCGCAACGGCGAGGGTGAGGTAACGGATTCGATAGAGCGCCGCCGGCACCTCGCGCGTCGCATAGCGGGCCAGCTGGGCGAGCGGCTCGGCGGTCGCTCCTGTGAATCGCAAGCGCGCGCGAGACAGGAGCACGCTCAGCGTCGCAGCCTGCGGCACCTGCCCGGCGCTCGTCGTAATCGCCGAGAGTTGCGTGGCCCCTGCTTGGTAGTGCTCGATGAGCTCGTCGGCGTCGCGCCCGGCAAACCGTCGGCGGCGCGACAAGTCGCGCAGCCGGTCCCATTCGGCAGCGTGAGCAGAAGAGTAAGCGTCGAGATCCATCTGTTTAGATGATGTCATGTCTGGCACCGCAACGACCCTGAGTGCGCACGACAGCGAGCGCGAACTGCTGACGGGCGAAGCGGTGGCCCTCGAGCTGCGGGCGACGAGCGTCATTCTGCGTATGGCGGGCGGCATCATCGACTACCTGCTCTATCTCACCGCGACGGGCTTCTTGGCGTGGGGAGTCTTCTCCCTCGCCATCGAGTTCGGTCTCGACGATGCGCTGTTCGCCGCCGTCGGAATCGCGGTCACCGTCGTTGGCCTCGTGCTCGTGCCCGCCGTTGTCGAAACCGCGAGCCAGGGCAAGTCGCTCGGCCGGCTCGCCCTCGGCGACCGCATCGTGCGCGACGACGGAGGGGCCATCTCGTTCCGCCACGCCTTTATTCGTGCTTTGGTCGGCGTGTTCGAGATCGTCTTCACCGGCGGGGGTCTCGCCGTCGTCGTCGCGATGCTCAACTCCCGCGCTAAGCGCCTGGGCGACCTGCTCGCCGGCACCTACAGCCAGTACGAGCGGGTCTCGAGCGTGGCGACGCCCGTCTATGGGGTTCCCGTCGAGCTCGTGGAATGGGCATCCACCGCAGACGTCGCGCGGATGCCCGATGCACTGTCTCGCCGCATCGCGCAGTTTTTGCGGCAGGCGGGCGGCCACACCGCGTCAACGCGCGAGCGTCTCGCCCGCGACCTCGCGGTGGAAGCTGCGCTCTATGTCTCCCCCGTCCCGGCCGGAGACCCCGAGCTCTTCCTCGCGGGCGTCGCCGCGTTGCGCCGAGAGCGCGAGGCGACAGCGCTGAGGCTCGAACGCGCGCGGCTTGACGAGCTGCAGCCGACGCTCGCCGCGCTACCGCACGGGTTTCCTGACCGGGGCTAGCTAGTAGCGGTAGTGCTCGACCTTGTACGGCCCTGCAGGGTCCACCCCGATGTACTGCGCCTGCCGCGGCGTGAGTTCGGTCAACCGAACCCCAAGTGCGTCGAGGTGCAACCGAGCGACCTTCTCGTCGAGCAGCTTCGGCAACACGGAGACGCCGATCGGGTATTCGGCGCGCTTCGTCGCGAGCTCGAGCTGCGCGAGAACCTGGTTGGTGAACGAGGCGCTCATGACGAATGACGGGTGGCCCGTCGCGTTGCCGAGGTTCATGAGGCGACCTTCGCTGAGCACGAGAATGCTGCGGCCGTTCGGCAGACGCCACTCGTGCACTTGCGGCTTGATCTCGATCTTCTCGACGCCCGGCAAAGTCTCGAGCCCGGCCATGTCGATCTCGTTGTCGAAGTGGCCGACGTTCGCGACGATCGCGAGGTGCTTGAGCGCCTGCAGCTGCTCGACCGTCACGACGTTCTCGTTGCCGGTCGCGGTGACGAGAATGTCGATGTCGCCGATGACGTCATCGAGCCGGGCCACTTGGTAGCCGTCCATCGCCGCTTGCAGGGCGTTGATCGGGTCGATTTCGCTCACGATGACGCGTGCGCCTTGCCCGCGGAGAGCATCCGCTGATCCTTTTCCGACGTCGCCATAGCCGCACACGAAGACGGTCTTGCCGCCCATGAGCACGTCGGTCGCGCGGTTGAGTCCGTCGGGCAGCGAGTGGCGAATGCCGTACTTGTTGTCGAACTTGCTCTTCGTGACCGAGTCGTTGACGTTGATCGCCGGGAAGAGC
>CAYWZI010000011.1:0-28817 GCA_964462815.1 uncultured Microbacteriaceae bacterium | reverse complement strand
GACCACAAGAGTGAGCGCCATCAGCACGAAACCGGCGATGATGCCCGCGAGCGCGAATCCGTTGCTCTGACCGGCTTTCTTCGACTGCGAGAGCGCGACGAAACCAAGAATGATGCCGACCAGGTGCACGCCGATGATCGAGAGCACGAGCGCGATGATGCCCATTGTCCTGCCGGGCACGGCTACGGCCGGCACGGCGTTCGCAGATGGAGGAGGAGCGACGGTCATGAAAACTCCCGTGTCGAGATTCCGAGCGGTACGGATGCTCGCATCGTAGTTGCCCTGCGAAGTGAGGCGATAGACCTCTCTACGGAGCGGAGAGCCGCACGACGACCGACGCATTCGCGGCGCGACCGCGCAGCTTACTCATGGCACGAATCGCGGCGTACTGCACGCCGTACTTCTTGCTCATGACGGCTTCGAGGCCCTCGCGCGAATCGGCGTCGTCGTGCACGGTCGCGTGAGCGTGAACCACGGGTGATCCGGCGATGGGATTGCCCATGCGATCGCAGGCTTGCAGCGTGACGCGAGGGGTGTGACGAATGCGCTTGACCTTGCCCGACTCGGCACCCGTCGTCACGACGAGGCTGTCGCCGTCGAGCGCGACCCACACCGGCGTTGGCACGGTTGCCCCCGAGCGGCGCGTCGTCGTGAGCAACACGTACTGCTCATCGGCGAGGGCGAGCAGGTCAGTCGTGTCGGTCATTCATCCTCCGCGGGTGTTCAGAGCGAGTTGACTCACGGTAGTGGGCTGCACCTTGGATTCGCCGAGAGGGCTCGATCGTTGTCGCGCTTTCGCGCGTTGCGCCTCGACCGGCCATGATGGAGCAATGCGTATCGGAATGCTCACCTCTGGCGGAGACGCCCCCGGACTCAATGCCGTCATTCGGGCTGCCGTGCTGACCGGAACCACGGTGCACGGCCACGACTTCGTCGGCTTTAAGGATGGCTGGAAGGGCCTGATCGAGAACAACACTCTTCCGCTGAGCCGCCACGAGGTGAAGGGCATCTCGAAGCAGGGCGGCACGATCCTCGGCACGAGTCGCACGAATCCTTTCGAGGGAATCGGCGGGGTCGACCGCGTCAACGAGATCTTCGAGCTCAACGGGCTCGACGCTCTCATCGCGATCGGCGGTGAAGGCACGCTCGCCGCCGCCAAGCGGCTGACCGACGAAGGCGTTCGCATCGTCGGGGTTCCGAAAACCGTCGACAACGACCTCGACGCCACCGACTACACCTTCGGATTCGACACCGCAGTGCAGATCGCCACCGAGGCAATGGACCGCCTTCGCACCACGGGCGACGCCCACAATCGCTGCATGGTCGCCGAAGTTATGGGTCGCCATGTTGGCTGGATCGCCCTGCACTCGGGAATCGCGGCCGGCGCACACGCGATTCTCATCCCCGAGCAAGACACGAGCATGGAACAGCTGTGCGAGTGGGTTCAGCGCGCGTATGACCGCGGACGCGCACCCCTTGTCGTCGTCGCCGAAGGGTTCACGCTCGACGGCAACGACGAGCCGCACTCCGAACGCGGACTCGACGCCTTCGGTCGACCGCGCCTCGGCGGCATCGGCGAGCGCCTGGCCCCGCTCATTGAAGAGCGCACCGGCATCGAGACGCGCGCAACGACCCTCGGTCACATCCAACGAGGCGGCACTCCGAGCGCCTTCGACCGCGTGCTCGCGACGCGCCTCGGCATGGCGTCGATTGCGGCGGTCGATGCCCACCGCTGGGGCGAGATGGTCGCTCTGCGCGGCACAGAAATTGTGCACGTTCCGTTTGAGGCCGCGCTCGGCAAACTCAAGACCGTGCCGCAAGCGCGCTACGACGAAGCCGCTCTGCTCTTCGGCTGAGCCCTCGCTGGCCAGCGCCAGGCCGCCTAGGCTGGCTCGCATGACACGCGGCTGGCTGATCACTCGAGATTCCGACGCGGCCGGTCAGCCGAGCCCGACAGCGTCGTTGATGGACCTCGACGACGCCGCGCTGCGCCCCCCGCCCGACCAGACGGGTGACGTCGAGGTCGACGTGTCGTGGTCGAGTCTCAACTACAAAGACGCTCTCGCCTTCGCCGGAAACGCCGGGGTTGCCCGCATCTCTCCTCTGGTGCCCGGTATCGATGTCGTTGGCGTGGTGGCGTCGTCGTCACACCCACGCTGGTCGCCCGGCGATCGCGTCGTGCTCAACGGTGCGGGTGCGGGCGAGACGCGGCACGGAGGGCTCGCCGAGCGCGCGTTCGTCGATGGTGAGACGCTCATCGAAGTTCCGTCTGTCTTCACGGATGCCCACGCAGCCGGCATCGGAACCGCTGGCTTCACCGCCATGCTTGCCGTTCTCGCTCTCGAGCGCCACGGCGTGACGAGTGGCCCTGTGCTCGTGACAGGCGCCAGTGGCGGGCTCGGATCCTTCGCCGTTGCTCTGCTCGCGCGCGCCGGATTCACCGTCACCGCAGCGACCGGCAGGCTCGAGAACTCCGACGACCTCACGAGCTTCGGCGCGACGACGGTCATCGACCGCGCTGAGCTCGATCGTGATTCGAAGCCACTCGAGTCACAGCGTTTCGTCGCGGTCGTCGACTCCGTTGGTGGCCGCTCGCTCGCCACCGCTCTCGCACAGGTTCAGCAGAACGGCGTCGCGGTCGCGTGCGGCAACGCGGCCTCGGCATCACTTCCGACCACGGTGATGCCGTTCATTTTGCGCGGAGTCGCCCTGCTCGGCGTCAATTCCACGCTCACTCCGCTGCCAATGCGCGAGGCAGCTTGGGAGCGACTGGCGCGCGATCTCGACCCGGCTATCATCGACCGGGTCGCCCGCCCGATCGCTCTCGCCGACGCACAGCAGGCGGCATCCGATCTCCTCGCTGGTCGCATCCGCGGCCGCGTTTCTGTCTCGCTGAAGGAGTCATCATGACGGTGTTGCATCTCATCGGCCTCGTCGTCGCCGGCATGGCCGCCACTCTGCACGTCACGTTCTTTGTGCTCGAGAGCGTGCTGTTTCGGTTGCCGGCGGGCAAGAAGATCTTCGGCGTCCGCCCCGAGAACGACTCGGCCACGCTGCGCCTGTTCGCCGTGAATCAGGGAATCTACAATCTCGCGCTCGCGATTGTTGTCTTCGTCGGAATCGTCCTTGAGATCGCCACGACGAACTCGCCGATCGGTGTCGCGATCATCATCGCCGGATGCTCGGTCATGGTCGTGGCCGGAATCGCGCTCGCGGCCACCGCACCGCGACGCACCATTCCGATCGCCCTCGCGCAAGGCGGGTTGCCGCTCGTGGCGATCATCGCGCTGTTGCTCGGCTGATGCGGCCGGTGTGAAAAGTCCGCGTCAGGGCACGACGGGCGGGCAGTTGTCGTTCGGGTCCATCGCATAGTCGGCGAGCGAGCGCACCAGAGACTCACTCGTGCGCTCCTCAGCGATGCGATGCACGGTGAGTCCGGCGGCGCGAGCATCAAAGGCTGTGCGTGGTCCGATGCAGACGACCACCGTGCAAGCCGGGAGCGGCGAGAACTGCTCCGCGACTTGGCGGGCCACGCTTCCTGAGCTGACGATGAGGCCCGTGATGCGGCCATCTGCAACATCGCGCACAACCTGCTGGGGGGCATCCACACCAATCGTGCGGTAGGCCGTGACGAAGTGAGCATCGATGCCGCGCTCGAGAAGGCCGCTCACGAGCGTCGGCTCGGCGATCTGCGACTGCGGAACGAGCACTCGACCGCGCACGTCGATCGCTGGCCACTCTTTCACCAGACCCCGAGCCGAATGATCGCTCGGCACGAAGTGCACCGGGTAGCCCGCGAGCTGCAAAGCCTGGGCGGTGGTCTCACCGACGGCTGCCACGCGCGTCGATGGCGGGATGCTCACGCCCTGCCCCACGAGAACATCGACCGTTGTCGCGCTCGTGACGACGAGCCACTCGACTTCGCCGCGCTGCAGAGCGGCAAGTTCGTCGGCGAGACGGTCGGGGTCGTCGCTTCCGGCAAAGTTGATCAGCGGAGCGATGACCGGGGTCGCGCCGAGCGCCCGTAGCTGTGCGGCAATGCCGTCGCCCCACTTGCCGCCGCGCGGCACGAGCACCCGCCAACCGAGCAGAGGCTTGATCACCGGCAGGGCGCCGGTGGGCGTGCGCTCGATGGTCACCTCAGACAGAAAAGACATCACTCCATGATGACCCTCTCGGCACGAGAGTCATAATCGAGCGCGGCGCGTCAATCGTCGCTGACGCGATCAACATCAGTCGTCGCTGACGCGATCAGCGTCAGTCGTCGCTGAAGACGGCCCAGGCGACAAGACCGACCACCACAACGGCAGCCGCCGTCGCGCCGATGATCCACGGTACGGGGTTCGACTGGTACGAGGTCTTGACGCGCTCCGTCAACTCGCTCGCCTGCTTCTTCACGTCGAGCTTCTCGTCAATGGCATCGAGGGTCTGCTCGAGCTTCGCGCGTGCCGCCTCGACAGTGCTGGCGTTCGTGGCCATGATCATTCTCGCTTTCTGATGCCGCGCACGACGCGGACATCCTCTTTGACGCTCTCAATGGTCTGGGTCGGAGTCGGGGGAACCCCGTGTTTCAGCTGCGCCACCCCGATCGCCGCAGCGATGCCGGCGAGCACGAGGAGCGCGCCGCCAACGATGAGCGCTGCGGCCCAGGCCGGAAGCACGAGCGCGAGCGCGAGAATTCCGGCCGCAGTCAGCACGAGCACGGCAAAGAACGCGAACGCCCCTGCCGTCACGAGAAATCCTGCGCCGATGCCCGCTGCCTTGAGCTTGCCGATGACTTCGGACTTCAGCGACTCGATCTCGGCCTCGATGAGCTCACGAATGAGGCCGGGAATGTCGGCGATCATCGCGAACAAGCCCTTGCGTTCGCGCGGGGTGGTGCCCTGTGTGGCGGTCATAATGTTCTCGTCTGACCCGTCACGACGACGAAGAAGAACTCGCCGCGCCACCGCGAGTGGCCGGCTTCTTGGCCGCGGGCTTCGATGCCGTGGTGGACGACGGGGCAGCGGCGGGCTTCTTCGACGACTTGCCCGTCACCTGGTCGACAACTTTCTTGGCTCCCTCGGTGACGAACTCCGGAACCGTTTCGGTCACAAAGTCTTCGACCTGGTCGACGCGGTGCTGCACGCGGGGGTCGTTCCAGAACGACGTGGCAGCCCGCTTGAGCTCTTCGTAGCGTTCTCGGCCTGCGCGGGTGCCGAGCACGTAGCCGACGGCCAGGCCAGCGGCGAACAGAATTTTGCCTCTCATGGCGATCTCCTCATGCCACCCGACCGGTTCGGCACAATCGAAGGTGGCACCACCAGCGTACTGCGACCGCCCCTGCCCCCCACCAGAGTTACCAAGGGGATTCCCAGGGCGCGACGACTCTGCTATGCCGACATGTCGCCTCGGTGCATCGGCGGTTCGGGAGCGAGAAGAGCAATGGCATCGATCGTCGACTCGATGACCGAGGCAATTCCGGGGCCCACGACATGCTCGCCGACGCTCGCGATAACGCATGCCGGATGCTCGGCCTCGACGGGTGCAGAACCCGCGGTCATGCGGTCCCAGGTGATCGAGTGTTGGCCGAGAACGGCGTGTTCGACCCGCGGGTCACCCCACGCCTCGCTCACGACGTGCACGGCGTCGGCAGCCGTCACGTGCTCCGCACCCTCGACGCGCAGAACGGTCACAGCGTCTCCAGCACCGAGCGCACCCGGGCCCCACACCTCGGGCCACAGTGCCGAGAGGTCGAGCACGCGTCGCACACCGTGCGGCTGACCGAGCCCGAACAAAACACCTGCTCCTCGGGCCCCCGGGGCGACGATCGTGGCATCGAGCACGACAGTGGTCACCGTGCTTCGCTGGGTCGGCCGCTGAGCAACGGGCGCGGCAACCACGACGAGCCCCGGCCGAACCTTGTCGTCGACGACAACGCCTTCCTCAACAAGCTCGGCGACGCGCGCCCCACGCTCGATCTCGACGCCGAAGCGCCCCAACTCGGCGACGACGGCATCGACGAGCGCCGAGACTCCGCCCGTGAGAGTCATGAGTTCGGCATTTTCTGGTCGGTCGAGCCGCAATGTCGTCACGGCGCGCGCCAACGAGTTCTGCTGCAGCAAGAAGTGACGCAAGCCCGGCACCTCCCGCAGCGACACCTCGTCGATCGATCGCCCGGTGTGCGACTCGACGACGGGTCCCACCAGAGCCTCGGCGATACCCGTACCCATGCGAATCCGCACGAGCTCTCCGAGGCTTGCCGCGTCGGCGCCTCGGGGTCCGGGGAGCACCGCATCGAGCATCCCCCGCCATGCTGCGCCCCGGCCCGTGATCGCGACACTGTCGGCGGCGAGAGGGGCCGCCGGTACTCCCCACCAGTGCATGGCGGGCACCGGATGCACTCCGCTCGGCGTCGACAGGTACCAGCCCAGCGGCTCTGCGTGAACGATCGCCGGCGCCGCATCGAGCCGCCCCAGCAGTGACGTCACTGCGGGCGCGGCACCGTCGAGCACGAGGGCTCCGACGTCGACCCCGCGCCCCGCGATCTCGGCGCGCGCGACCTGCCCGCCCACGGTGCTCGAAGCTTCGACTACGCGAACGGTGTGTCCTTGCAGAACGAGCTCGCGAGCGGCGACGAGTCCGGCCAGCCCAGCGCCGACAACGGTGATCTCGCTCACCTCATCGGCCCCGCTCGGTGAGTACTGTGCGACCGGTCACTGCACTACTCGATCAAGCAGTGAGAGCACGGCCAAACCATAGGCTTCGGGGGCAGACAGGCTGGAGAAGTGCCGAATCTGGCCGTCGAGCTCGATGGTCACTCGATACCCCTCGTCGTCACGGTCGAGGCCCCGAAACGTCGCTCGAAGCAGATCACGCAACTGGTCTTCTCTCGGCAACCACAGTGCATCACTGACATCAACCGAGTCGAGGGCCCACTCCGTGGTGCCGTTGAACCCCAGGACGGTTCCGGTCGGGTACTCGTGCGCTTCGATCGTGAGGTCACTCACGGTGAAGATGTCGGCGTCGAACTCCGTGCGGTCGATTTGAAAGCGATCGCCCGATGCCGGTTTCCAGCGCAACCCAGCATCGCGAAGTTGTCGGGCGAGCCCTGTGCTGATCATGGGCACATGGTGCCATGACTGGCCGGGGGATCGCTCAGTGCACGAACTCCAAGAGGTCGATGCCGAGCGCGCGGAGGGCATCCATCACCCGCAAGCGACGCGGCAGATCGGTGTCGTCGAAGTGCACCGAAACGGCGTAGGCGACTCCCGCACGTGGACCCCGCAGGATCCCCGCTTCACTACGGACACCCGCGTCGGTTCCGGTCTTGTTGACCATCCACGTGTTGTGCTCGACGCCGCGATGTGAGAGCGGGTCGCGCCCGAACGCGCTCGCCACCATCGAGAGATCAGCATTGAGTGAGAGCCAGCTCAAGACGCGCTGGCTCGTCACTGGGTCGATGATGTGGCCGTTCGCGAGCGCCTGAAAGAGCCACGCCAGCTCGGCGGTCGATCCGACGGAGAGCTGCGGTGCGTCATCGGGACCCCGCACGTCGCGCACGCGGTCGAGCAGAGCCGTGCGCACGAGACCGAGCTTCTCTGTGCGCGAGCGAACGGCGTCGAGGCCGACCTGGCGCAAGAGCACGTTGGTCGCAAGATTGTCGCTCGTCGCGCCGACGAGTGCCGCCAGGTCAGCGATCGGGAAGGCCGGGGCCTGAAGGTGCTGCCACAGACCACTGTCGGCAACAGCATCCTGTGCCGATCGATCAGCGATGGCAAAGTCGCTGACGGTGCGATCGGTGAGCCGAGCGCTCACTTCAATGAGCAGAAGAATCTTGCCGATGCTCGCGGTCGGCAACACGATTCGCTCGTCAACCGCAAAAACGCTCTCGCCGGTGTCGAGGTCAACAACCGCCACCGAGACACGAGCACCCTCGTACGCCACAGCGCCGAGCACGCGGTAGGCCGGCCGGAAATGCGGCTGCCGATCTAGTGCGAGATGGCGCGCCACACGGGGGACGCCCGCTCGGGCGCCCCGGTCTCGCGTCAACGGCGCATCTACCAAATGGCCACCCGAGCGTCGGGCTCGAGCCACAGCTCGTCGGAAGGCGTGACCTCGAAGGCCTCGTAGAACGCGTCGAGGTTGCGAACGATCTGGTTGCACCGAAACTCATTCGGCGAGTGGGGGTCGATCGACAGCAACCGCAGGGCTTCTTCGGGCCGAATCGCGATTTGCCACGCCTGCGCCCATGACAAGAAGAACCGTTGCGCGGCAGTCAAACCATCGATGACAGGAGGCTCAGCGCCGTCGAGTGAAAGCAGGTACGCCTTCCAGGCGATGCCCAGACCGCCGAGGTCGCCGATGTTCTCGCCGATCGTGAGCGCGCCGTTCACGTGGTGCCCCGGCGTCTCCGCCGGTTCCAGTGCGTCGTACTGCGCGATGAGAGATGCCGTGCGCTCCTCGAATGCTGTGCGGTCTTCTTCGGTCCACCAGTCGTGCAGTCGCCCATCGCCATCAAAGCGCGAGCCTTGGTCATCGAAACCGTGGCCGATCTCGTGGCCGATCACCGCGCCGATCGCACCATAGTTAGCGGCAGCGTCGCGCTCCTCATCGAAGAACGGGAACTGCAGAATGGCGGCCGGGAAGACGATCTCGTTGAAGCCGGGGTTGTAATAGGCATTGACCGTCTGCGGCGTCATGAACCATTCGTCGCGGTCGATGGGCGAGCCGATCTTCTTCAGCTCGCGCTGAAACTCGAATTCGCCCGCTGCCTGCACATTGGCGAGCAGGTCGTCCGCGTCGATGGCGAGGGACGAGTAGTCGCGCCAGCGGTCGGGGTAGCCGATCTTGGGCGTGAACTTCTGCAGCTTGTCGAGTGCGCGTTCGCGGGTGGCGGGGGTCATCCACTCGAGGTCCTCGATGCTGTGACGGTAAGCCTCGACAAGGTTCGCCACGAGGTCGTCCATCGCGGCCTTCGCTTGCGGCTTGAAGTGGCGCTCGACGTAGGTGGCACCCACCGCCTCGCCCATGGCGCGCTCCACGAGAGCGACGCCGCGCTTCCACCGCGCGCGCAGTTCGGGGGCCCCGGTGAGCGTGCGGCCGAAGAAGGCGAAACTCTCGTCGACGAACGCGCTCGACAGATAGGGGGCCATCGACCGCACGATCGCATACCGCAGCCAGTCGCGCCACTCATCGAGGTCGCGGCCCGTGAGCTCAGTCGCAATCCCGTCGGTGACATCGGGCTGCCGCAGCACGACCTCGGTGAGCGTCGTGGCAGGAATGCCGTAGCCCTCGCGCCACGTCGCGAGGTCGACGCCCGCGGCGCGCGCAGCCCAGTCGTCGAAAGTCGTCAGGTTATAGGTCGCCTGCGCGTCGCGACACCGCACGGTGTCCCAGTGGTGCGTGGCGATTGCCGTCTCGAGCGCGACGACCCGTGCAGCGCGCGCAGCGGCGGCGTCGAGGCCGGCGAGGGCGAGCATGCGCTCAACGTGCGCCCGGTAGGCAGCGAGTGTCTCGCCGTGCTTTTCTTCGCGGTAGTACGCCTCATCAGGAAGACCGAGTCCACCTTGCTCGACGAACACGAGGTACCGCTCGGGGTCGCCCGGGTCGTTGTCGACGAACAGCTGCACGAAACCCGGCACCCCGCGGCGCTCGAGCCGGCCGATGGTCGCGAGCAGAGCATCCACATCGGCCACCGCATCGACCTCGGCAAGCAGCGGGGCCAGCGGGGCCGCACCGAGCGCCTCGATGCGCTCTTCGCTCATGAAACTCGCGTAGAGGTCGCCGACCTTCTTCTCGAGCGTGCCTTCGGACGCATTCTGCGCCTGCTCGATGATCTCGCGCACGGCCTTCTCGGCCTCTTCTGCGAGCACGAGAAACGAGCCATAGCGCGCTTTGTCGTCGGGGATCGGTGTGCGGGCGATCCATTTGCCGTTGACATGGCGGTAGAGGTCGTCTTGCGGTCGAACCGCGGGGTCGAGTTCTGCGCGGTCGATACCGCTGGCAAGCAGGTCAGTCACCCCTGAGAGCCTAGCCGCCGTGAGTCGTGGGGGCACTGTTCGTGTGCTCCTCCGCGGCTGGCGGTGCTGCGGATGCCCGCCGGGCACTCACCACGGCACCCACGAGCACGGTCAACGCCAGCGCCGCGAGTGCCCCGGTCGCTGCCGCGACCCCCCAGAGTGCTCCGCCAATGCCGGCGAGTGGATACGCCACCGCGTACCACGCGTGCGAGGTCGAGAAGCGTGCGGCAAAGACCGCTGGGCGGTCGCTCGAGTCGACGTCGCGGCGGATGAGTCGTGCGCTCGGTGTGCTGATCGCCGACGTCGCGATGCCCAGAACGAACCACAGCGCACCGAGGCCGGCGATGGTGAGGCCGGCCCCCGCCTCGACGAGAGCGATGATCCCCAGTGCAACGATCGCCACGATCGAGCCCCCGGTCATGACCGCACGGTCGGTGACCCGCCGCATTAGTGCGGGAAGCACGAGGGCGATGAGAATCGAGCCGGCGCCGAAGAGAGCCAGTGCCACGGCAAGCGGTGTGACGACGTCGTCGAGTTCACCCTCGAGCCGCAGCGCGATCACGATGGTGTTGACGAGAACGGTGGCATACACGGCAGCGACGACGGCATCGAGCAGTGCAAGAAATCGCGTCGATTCGATGTGCGCCATGACGCGGAGGCCCCGCGACAGCCGCGACACGAAGGGCTCGCCGGTGACGGGGGTTCGCAGCGTGAGCCTCGAGAGCACCACCGCGACGAGCGACAACGCAAAGCCCGCAGCCGTCACTGCGAAGAGCCATGATGTCGGCAACACGGCCACGAGGGCCGCGGCGAGCAACGGGCTCACGAGCGATTCGAGGTCGTAGGCGAGGCGCGAAAGCGACTGCGCCGCGGTGAAGTCATCTTCGTCGGGTAGCACCTCGGGAATAGCGGCTTGAAAGGTCGGAGTGAACACGGCCGACGCCGTCTGCAGCAACAGAATCGCGATGTACAACTGCCACGCCTCGGAAACGAACACAAGTGACAGAGCGATGGCGATGCGTGCGGCATCCGCCCCCATGAGAATCGCGCGGCTCGAGCGGCCGGCGAGCAGCGCCGTCGCGATCGGCGAGACGACCACATAGGTGGCGATGCGAATCGTGAGAGCGATGCTCAGCACGATTCCCGCCTGTTCGCCCGCGATGGCCGCGGCGAGCAGGGCGATCGCGACGGTGAGTATGCCCGTGCCGACGAGAGACGTCACTTGCGATGAGAACAGCGCTGCAAACCGTCGGTCACGCAGCACGTGGAGCATGCAGTGATGCTACGGGCCGCTACGGTGACCACGTGACGGAATCCCGCCCCGCACCGGCCGGTCGTGCGCTCGACCGCGACATTCTGCGCCTCGCGGTTCCCTCGCTCGGGGCCCTGGTCGCCGAGCCGTTGTTCGTGCTCACCGACACGGCCATGGTCGGCCACCTCGGGGTCGAGCCGCTCGCAGGCCTTGGCCTCGCGAGCACCGTGCTGCAGACCACGATCGGGCTTCTCATCTTCCTGGCGTACGCCACGACGCCGATCGTTGCTCGCCGACTCGGTTCGGGTGATGCCCGCGGCGCCCTCAGCGCCGGAGTCGACGGGCTGTGGCTCGCGTTCGGCATCGGCATCGTGCTGCTCGCGGTCATGCTTCCGACGAGCTCGCTCGTGATCGGCTGGTTCGGGGCAACCCCGAGCGTCGAGGCCGCGGCTCTGGAGTACCTGACGATCGCGTGGTGGGGAATCCCCGGCATGCTCCTTGTTCTCGCGACCACCGGTTTGCTTCGAGGCCTGCAGGATGCCCGCACTCCGCTCATCGTCGCCGTCGCCGGTTTCGCCGCCAACATTGCCCTCAACGCCGTGTTGATCTATGGGCTGGAGCTGGGTATCGCGGGTTCGGCGATCGGAACGGTCATCGCGCAATGGGGCATGGCAGCGGTGCTCGTCGCGGTGTGCGTGCGTCACGCGCGCGCGGCGAAAGCCTCGCTGCGGCCCGGGCGCGTCGGAATCACGGCCGCGGGGCGTGCCGGGTCATGGCTGCTGCTGCGCACCGTGAGCTTGCGCATCGCGCTCGTGGTCACGGTCGTTGTCGCGACGGGCTTCGGCACGACCGAGCTCGCCGCGACGCACGTGTGGTTCGCGATCTACAGCCTGCTTGCTCTTGCTCTCGACGCCCTGGCCATTGCCGGCCAAGCGCTCATCGGCCACGGCCTCGGGGCGTCGCAGGTCGACCGTGTGCACGCCATCACTCGGCGACTGCTCGTGTGGGGTGCGGTCGTCGGGGCCGTGCTCGCCGTCATCGTCGTCGCGACGAGCCCCCTCATCGCTCTCGTGATGACCTCGGACGACGAGGTGCGGGCGGCGCTTCCGATCACGCTCATCATTCTCGCGATCGGGTTGCCACTCGCCGGAGTCGTCTTCGTGCTCGACGGAGTGCTCATCGGTGCGGGTGATGGCCGGTATCTCGCCGTCACCGGCGTGCTCAACCTTCTCGCGTACCTCGCGGTGCTCCCCTTGGTGGGCGAACTCGGGTGGCTGCTGTCGGCCTTCACCTTCGTCTACCTCGGTGCCCGGGCACTCACCCTCGGCCTGCGCGCGCGCGGCTCGAGGTGGATCGTCACGGGCGCCGTCCGCTGACTCGGTCACACCGCGGCCGGCTGTTAGCGTTGTCGAACTCGCCACGGTCGACAGCCGCGAGTGAGCATCCTTCTCTCGAAAGATCGTCGTGACCTCTTCTGTGGGCACTCGCCCCTCTCTCTCCGCGTGGCGCATCGCCGTGTTCGCGGTCTTTGCGATCAACGGCCTGGCCATGGCGACGTGGTTTGCCCGCACGCCCGCGGTTCGCGATGCACTCGACGTGCGCACCGACGAGTTTGGGCTGCTCATCATGGGCATGGCGGGCGGATCGATCATTGGGCTACTCGCCTCGGCGCACATCATTGCCCGCATGGGGTCGCGCACGACGATTCTCGTGGCGCTGCTCACGAGCCTCGGCGCCCTCGCGATCATGGGCGTGGGAGCTCAGACGCTGCAGAGCTTCGGCGTCACCTTTGTCGCCCTCGCGCTCTTTGGCGCCGCCAATGGCATTACCGATGTCGCACAGAACGTCGAAGGAGCGGGCGTCGAGCAGGCGCAGGGGCGAAGCATCATGCCGTGGTTCCACGCGTCGTGGAGCCTCGGCACCATCACGGGTGCCGCCATCGCCGCTGGCGTGAGCGCGCTGGACATCGGCGTCGATGTGCACTCGACGGTCATGGCAATCGTCCTCGGCGCCGCCACCCTCGTGGTGGTGCGCTACCTGCCGAAAAACCGGGCGCTTCCGGGTCTCGACGATGACGGCGACGGCCCGGCTCGGTCAACTTTTGGCGAGCGCATGGCCATCTGGCGCGAACCCCGCACGTTGCTCATCGGGCTCATCGTTCTTGGCATGGCCTTTGCCGAAGGCTCGGCAAACGACTGGCTCGCTCTCGCGATCGTCGATGACCGCGGAGCCGATGAAGCGACGGGCGCACTCTCGTTCACGTTGTTCGCCGTCGCCATGACCGCAGGCCGCATCGGCGGCGTGTGGGTGCTCGACCGCTTTGGTCGCGTGCCAGTGCTACGCGGCTCAGCTGTGCTGGCGATGGCGGGCCTCGCCCTGCTCATCACGGTCGACTCGCCCTTGGCCGCGGCGATCGGAATCATCGCCTGGGGCCTCGGCGCTTCGCTGGGATTCCCCGTCGGCATGTCGGCAGCGGCCGATGACCCCGCAAAGGCCGCTGCGCGCGTCTCGGCCGTCGCGACGGTCGGATACTTCGCCTTCCTCGTCGGGCCGCCCCTCATCGGGTTCCTCGGCGAAGCCGTGGGCCTCCTGACCTCGTTCTGGGTCGTGCTCGTACTCATCGCGCTCGCCTTCTTCGCGATTCCCGCGGCGCGTGAGACGGGCGCAGCCGCAAACGCCTCCGCTCGGGATGCCCGCCCCTAGGCTCGGCCCATGACCAGCCCCGCCTCCGCACGCCCCGCTCTGCCGCTCGATCTCGACTTGTCAGGTCGCGCGGCTCTCGTCACGGGGTGCGGATCTGCCGAGGGCATCGGCTTCGCCACCGCCCGCGCGCTCGCCGCGCGCGGCGCCCGCGGCGCCCATACCCCCACCACCACACCCAACGACGAGCGCGTCGCCGAGTTGCAGTCACAGGGGTTTGAGGCACACGGAGTCGTGGCGCGACTCGAGACCGAGCAGGCCGCGACCAGAGCCGTCGCGGCTGCGGTCGAGGCGGTGGGCGCGCTGAGCATCCTGGTCAACAACGCCGGCATGATCGCGACGGGCGAGGAGTTTCCGCGCGGTGACATTGAGATGAGCGTCGACGAGTGGCGCAGCGCGGTCGACGTCAACCTCACGAGCGTCTTTCTCGTCACGCGCGCCGTCATCGCCGGCATGCGGTCGCGGGGCTGGGGGCGCGTGATCAGCGTCGCCTCGACGACGGGTGCTGTGCAAGCCGCGCGTGACGACCTTGGCTATGCCACTGCGAAGGCGGGAGTGCTCGGCTTCACCCGCGGGCTCGCGGTCGACGAAGCGCGGCGCGGCATCACCGTCAACGCCGTTGCGCCGGGCTGGATCGCCACGGCGTCGCAGCTCGAGCAAGAGGCCGAAGAGGGCGAGCTCGTGCCCCTTGGTCGCAGCGGCACGCCCGATGAGATCGCGAGCGCGATCGCGTGGCTCGCCTCGCCGGGTGCGTCGTACATCACCGGCCAGCTCGTCGTCGTCGACGGCGGCAACGGCATCGCCGAAGAGCGGCGACCCGGCCTCTGGTGACGGAAAAGAGTTCGCGTCTGGCGAAGGCTCAGAGGACCCCGGCTCTTGCTCCGTTTCGACGATAGGCGCCAGATCGTGAGCACTAGATCACTCGAGAGCAAAGTCGTTAGCCTCGAACAGTGAGCTTTCACCACCCGCGCGATCCAGAGTTCAAGAGAGCTCGCTCGATCCGGCGCGGAGAGAACACACTCGATCCATTACTTCGCCCCTTCGTCGAACAATTCAGTGCGCGGTTCGGTGTGGTTCCCCTTATGGTCACGATTGACACGATCTGGGGGAACGGGGGCCGGAAGACGCGACCGCGACTGACCGTCGTCTTGGAACGATCCGCAGAGTTTCGGGCCTTTATGTCTCCAAACGGCCACGCCTTCAACTCCACTAAGCAGGCCATCACCGCGCGAATCTGGGCGGAGACGAGCGCCGAGCGACCATCAGCAGG
This sequence comes from uncultured Microbacteriaceae bacterium, assembly GCA_964462815.1. GTDB lineage: Bacteria > Actinomycetota > Actinomycetes > Actinomycetales > Microbacteriaceae > Microcella. The sequence goes on along the minus strand of CAYWZI010000011.1, from coordinate 13,594 downwards.
GTTATCTGCGTTTTCCCTCAGAGACGCTGTGCCTAACGAGACGCAGAGTCTCTTCGTGTGCTTCGCCGAGTTCGAGCAAGTCGCCAAGTATGCCGCGCACAAAGCCGTGAAGGGCAAAGACCTGAAGAGCTTCGCCACCAGCCTCGGACTCGGTGATCGACTGTGGCGTCTTGAGAGTTACTTTGGCCCGCCTATCGTGTTCGTGCATTCAGATGAACAGGCACGCGCTCTTCGGTCTGCGGAGACACAGGCGCGCTGGGCCGACCTCTACTTCCCCTTGGTCAAGCCTCATGACGAATTCGGCTATCTCGATCGAAGTGAGATCGTGATCGAGGTAGACAGCCAGGAGACCTTCGAACGGGACTTTGCCGGCAACTGGTACTACTACTTCAAGTAGAGCCGCCCCGCTCGAGCGTCGCATCTATCGACCCACGCGCACTCACCGGCAGCGCACCCTTGCGGCAGCATCGGCACATCCGGTTGCCTGTCTACGTTCAAGAGAACGAAACTTGCCGCCGTAGGCTGAACAGATGCGCCTCGTCATCGCCCGCTGCTCCGTCGACTATGCGGGCCGGCTCAGCGCGCACCTGCCACTCGCCACGCGCCTGCTCATTCACAAAAGTGACGGCAGTCTGCTCGTTCATGCCGACGCGCTCAGCTACAAGCCGCTCAATTGGATGAGCCCGCCGTGCACGCTCGTCATCGATGAGCCCGACGACGACCAGCGCGATGCCGGCGTGCTCGAGCTGTGGCGGGTCACCCACGCGAAGACCGCCGACCTGCTCGTGGTGAGCATCCACGAGGTGCTGCACGACTCTGCGCACGAGCTCGGCGTCGACCCCGGTCTGCAGAAAGACGGCGTGGAGGCGCATTTGCAGAAGCTGCTCGCAGAACACATCGAGCTACTCGGCGAGGGCTTCTCGCTCGTGCGCCGCGAGTACATGACGGCGATCGGTCCGGTCGACATTCTGGCGCGCGACGCGAGCGGGGCATCCGTCGCCGTCGAGATCAAGCGCCGGGGCGGCATCGACGGCGTAGAGCAATTGACGCGCTACCTCGAACTCATGAACCGCGACCCGCTGCTCGCGCCCGTAGCCGGCGTCTTCGCGGCGCAAGAGATCACGCCGCAAGCGCGTACGCTCGCCGAGGACCGCGGAATTCGGTGCCTGCTGCTTGATTACGACGCCATGCGCGGGCTCGACGACCCAGTAGCGCGGTTGTTCTAGCCGCATCGCCCCGAGCACCCGCCCCCTGTTTTGGGGTGCCTTTTTCAGCCCTGAATTGACTGATGAGGGTTACGGTCACTCAGGTTAACTGGGTACCCTTCAGTTCTGCCATACCCAATGGGAGCCCGACCCACCATGCAGATCTCGAATCCGAATCTTCGCCGTGCCGTTATTTCTGCGGCCCTCGTCAGCGCTAGCGCCCTGGCGCTCGTTGGCGTGCCGTCAGCTCCCGCAGCCGCCGCCCAGAGCCCCACGGTCTGCTCCAACGCGGCAATCGTCAATGGTTCGTTCGAGAGTCCTGTCATCGCTGCCAACACCTGGGCGCCAATCGATGAGTCAGTGGTGCCCGGCTGGGAGACGAGCGCGACCGACAACATGATCGAGATCTGGCGGTCCCCCTTCGGTGGGGTCTCCGTGCCCGCGGGGTCACAATTCGCTGAGGTCAACGCCAACCAGCAGTCGAAGCTCTTTCAAGACATCGCAACCACGCCGGGTGAGACAATCCGGTGGCAACTCCAGCACCGCGGGCGCACGGGTGTTGACGTCATGGAGGTGCGCATCGGCGCTCCTGCCGACGCACTGGCTCTGCAATCCACCCTTTCGACCGGCCTGACGTGGACCACCTACTCCGGCCTGTACACGGTGCCGGCAGGCCAGACCACGACGCGCATCTCGTTCGACTCGATCAGCAGTGCTAACGGCAACCCGACGTACGGCAACTTCGTCGACGACGTCTCGGTCACCTCGGGCGCGTGCGTAGTGACCACCAAGAGCGTGGTGGCGTCGAGCGACCCCGTTCGACTCGGTGACACGCTGGAATACTCGATTGTCGCGACCAACCAGGGCGCCAGCGCGGCCTCGTTGGCCTCGCTCGTTGACAGCCTTCCGGTTGGTGTGTCGCTCGTACCCGGAACGATCGAGATCACACAGGGTGCCAGCACCGTCTCGGCGACCGATGTGTCGGGTGACGACCTCGGCGAGTACAACGGCGGCTCCCGTGAGGTGAGCGCCCGCGTCGGCACTGGTGCGACGAGCGCAGTGGGCGGAACCCTCGCAGTAGGCGAGTCTGTCACCGTCTCATTCGATGTCATCCTCGATTCGGTCACGGCGTTGCCCTCCGTCGACAACACCGCCACCGTTGCTTTCACCGACACGCTGTCGACCCACTCTCAGGTGTCGACGTCGAACACGACGACGACGACGATCACTCCGGATTCCCCCGCTCTGTCGATCGTCACCACCGGCACGGTGGATCCGGTTGAGAACCAGGCAGCGGCGAACCTCGGCAACACCGTCTCGTGGAGCTATCTCGTCTCGAACACCGGTGACGTGCCTGTCAGTGACGTCACGGTCATTGACCCCGAAGGCGGCACGATCACGTGCGTGCCCACGACGCTTGCCGTCGGTGAGAGCGCGACGTGTACGGGAACGGCAACGCATACCGTGACGCAGACCGACCTGGCGGCGGGTTCGGTGACGAACGGAGCCATCGCGCGGGCAACGCCCCCCTACGGTGCTACGCCGGTCGACTCCGTCGAGGCGGTCGCCGCGGTCACCACGGCCGCCGTGACTCCTGAGATTGACGTTTCCGTCTCGCACGACAACACCACGTCGCCAGAACCCGGAGCCGACATCGTTGCCGGAGACCAATTGCGCGCCCATTACGTGGTGACGAACACTGGTAACTCAACGCTCACGGATGTTGTCGTCAACGACCCTATGTTCGGTGCCGTCACCTGCCTGGACACCACTCTTGAGCCCGGCGAATCGACCACGTGTGTCGCTGACGATCTCTACACGGTCACGGACGACGACGCCACTGCAGGCAGCATGTGGCGCACGGTCACCGCAACAGGAGTCGCCACGTTGAGCGTGGCGAGCACGTCGGTGTCCGACCAGCAGACGATCGGTCTCGACGTCACGCTTGACCTGCCGACCCTTCCGTTTCCCGCACCGGGGCCGGGGGCCTTCGCTGAACTTCCGACGTTGGCCTTCACCGGCACCGACCTCGACCGGCCCCTGACGGTGGCACTCGCGCTCCTGATCGCAGGTCTCTTGGCGATGGGCACCGCTCGACTCGTCGTCGTTGCGGGAAGCCGTCGAGGCTCCACGTCGAGCTGACGAGCCTCCTCTCCGTGAGAGGCGCAGCTCTGTGTCGTAGCGGCGCCTAGGCTCGGCACGTGCACCCATTCACGGCGGTCTTGCTCGACCTCGATGGCACGATCACCGATTCGGCGCCCGGCATCACCGACACCCTCGCCTACACGTTCGAGGCGCTCGGGCGAGAAGTACCCGATGCCGCCGAACTGCTGCGCTACGTCGGCCCGCCCATTCTCGATTCGTTTCGTGACCGAGCGGGCATGAACCTGGCCGAACGCGAGCGCGCGCTCGAGATCTACCGCGAACGGTACCTCGACCGCGGCGCCTACGACGCGACCCTGTACCCCGGCATGGGCCTGCTGATCGAGGACATCGCCGCGGCGGGAATCCCCCTCAGCCTCGCGACCTCGAAGCCCGAGATTCCGGCGACACTCATGCTCGAGCACTTCACGATCGCCCACCACTTCGATCTCATCACAGGAGCCTCGGCCGACGAAGTACGCAGCGCGAAAGCCGATGTCGTCGCTGAGGCTCTCATTCGATTGCGAGCGATGGATGCTGACCTCACGCGCCCCATCATGATCGGCGACCGCGTGCACGATGTCGAGGGTGCGGCCGCGCTCGGGATTCCGACGATCGCCGTGTCGTGGGGTTATGGCGAGCCGGCGGAGTGGGCGCACGCTCGAGCCGTCGCCCACACCGTCGATGAGTTGCGCGCCCTACTGGGGCTCTAGCGCGCTCAGCGCGCGAGACGCTCCACCACGGCGCCGAAGACGCGCGGCAGTGCGGCCGCTGCGGGCACGATCAGCCCGCGTGCCGGTGATGTTGCAGCGGCGAGCAGCCCGGCGGTCAGCACGCGAAAGTCGCGCGTCGACCGCGCCCAGGCGCGCTCGTAGCCAGAGAGCGACCCGGCAGCGAGGCAGTCAGCCAACACCTGAGCCTGGGCGAGGCCGACGCGCAAGCCTTCTCCGGTGAGCGCATCCACGTACCCCGAGGCATCGCCGACAAGCGCAACACGACCGGCGGTGCGTGCGCGGGTGCGTTGCCGCAGTGCCCCCGCCCCGCGCACGGTGCTCGCCTCCGCGGCACCCGCGAGGCGTTCCTGAAGTTCAGGAACCTGCGCGATCGCCGTGGGCAGGTCGAGCGGCCGCGGCGCGAGCATCGCGACGCCGACCGTGTGGTCATCGACGGGAGTGATGTACAGTTCGGCGCCCGGCAGGTAGGTGACGTCAACGAGGTCGCTCCACGGCGCGACGGCGAAGTGCTGCCGCACCCCGAACCGTCGGCGGCCGCGCGTCGAGGTGCGGGCGGGCTTCTCAAGCCCGGCAAGCGACCGCACGGTCGAGTGCAGCCCGTCGGCGCCGATGAGCCAGCGCGCGCGCATCCCGCCGGCCTCGATGTGATCGTCGTACTGCGCAATCTGGTCCACGCGAAGGGCGCGCGTCTCGACGCCCACCTCGGCCGCGCGGGCGCGCAGCGCATCGTGCAACACCGTGCGGCGCACTCCGCGGCCGAGTGCCGAGCGGTAGCGATGCGTGACGGCGCGGCGAGCATCCTGATATCGGATGCCCCGCAGCGGGTGCCCGGCCGGGTCAACGCCGAGCCTGCCGAGCGCCGCGAGCGCACCAGGCATGAGCCCCTCGCCGCAGGCCTTGTCAATCGTGCCCTCGCGCGGTTCGAGCACGACCGCGGTCAGCCCGCGGGCGTGCAGCTCGAGAGCCGTCGCCAGGCCGATGGGCCCGCCACCGGCGATGAGCACGTCGGCGTCGTACCGCCGCGTCATGCCGACTTCAGCGCGGCGAGCGCACGGTTCTCGGTCGGAATGCGGAAGGCCAGCAGCAGAATCGCGTTCAGCACCGTGAAGACGATCGCGGTGATCCACGCTGAATGAACGAGCGGCAACGCGATGCCCTCGATCGCGACGATCCAGTAGTTGGGGTGACGCAGCCACGGCCAGCGGTAGGGGCCGCGAGTGACGCGCGATGCCCCGGGCACGACGATCACGCGCGTGTTCCACTGGCGGCCGAGCGAGGCGATCACCCAGTAGCGACCCGCTTGGCACAGCAGCGCGATCACGAGCATGGGCCAGCCCAGCGCGCCGATGAACGGTCGGTCGAGGAGCACGACCTCGGCGATGCACGCGAGCAAGAGGCCGGTGTGCAGCACAACCATGAACGGGAAGTGTTTCTGACCATGCTCGACCCCGCCTTGTGCAAAGGCGTGCGCCGCGTTCCGCTTCGAGATGACGAGCTCGATGAGGCGCTCGACGCCCGTCGCGAGCACCAGGGCGACGTACAACACAACACTCATGACCACTCCAACAAGACGATTTCGGCGGTGACCCCCGGGCCGAGCGCGAACAACACGCCTCGCGTGCCGACCGGGCGTTCGCCACCCTCGGCGAGTACGTGCAGAACGGCAGCCGATGACATATTGCCCGCGCGCGCCAGCACGGCCCAACTCGTCGCAAGCGCGGCGGGGGCGAGATCGAGCGCGGCGCTAAACGACTCGAGCACGCGCGGGCCCCCCGGGTGAGCGATCCAGTCGTCGACGTCGTCGCGAGTCCACCCGGCCTCGGCGAGCAGCTCATCGACCGCGGCCGCGAAGTGGCCGTCGATGAGCGCAGGGACGCCCGCGGCGAGCATGAGCCGGAAGCCACTCTCACCGATGCGCCAGCCGATCATCTCGGAGCTCTCGGGGTAGAGGGCGCTGCGACTGCCGACGACGTGGGCGCGCGGCTCAGTGACCGCGAGCGCCGCGCGGTGGGCATCCCCCACCATCACGACGGCGGCGGCGCCGTCACCGAAGATTCCGGTTCCGACGACGTTGGCCATCGAGGGGTCGTCCCACTGCAGGGTCAGCGAACACAGCTCGACCGAGACGAGCAGGGCGACGCCCTCCGGATGCCCGGCCAAGTAGTCGGCCACGCGCGCGAGCCCCGCCGCCCCCGCGACGCAGCCCAGCCCGAAGCTCGGCACGCGTCGCAGGTCAGAACGAAAGCCCATGCTCGTCGCAAGCTGCGCATCGAGCGACGGCGCGCCGAGTCCGGTGACGGTCGTGAAAAACAGATGGTCGACGTCGGCGACCGTGAGGCCCGCGTCGGCGAGCGCCGTAGTCACCGCCCGCTCGGCGAGCGGCAGCGCCAGCTCGGCGAAGAGAGCGTTGGTCGCCGTGAAGCCTTCGATGCCGCGATATTCCGCGAGCGGAAGCGCGAGGTGTCGGGTATCGATGCCACTCGCAGAATGAATGCGGTGCATGACAGCGCGGGCGGCAGGGTCGTCGCTCATACCCCTGGCGAGCTCGTTCGTGATGTCAGATTGAGCGTGAATATGCTCGGGAAGCACCGGTGCCACCGAAAGAACACACGCCATGGGTGGATGCTGTCACACGAGACTGTCGAAAGGCGACGGGTTGACATTGAGTTCGCACACAATTCGCGCGCACGCACCGGCCGGTGAGCGTAAGGTCGAATGCGCCCAGCAAAGGTGTGGGTGTGTGACAAGGGAGGCTTTCTGTGGCGGTGTCGATCTCTGACCTTGATCCCGCGATGCGGGCTCTGCGCGTCGGTGCCGAAGAGTGGGTGTGTAGCGACCTGTCGAGTAAGCGTGCGCTGTTGAGCGAGCTGAGAGCCGCGACCCTGTCAGCCGCGCCCGCCTGGGTCGAGGCGGCAACGGCCTTCAAGAAGATCGACTTCCACACGCCGGCCGCCGGCGAAGAATGGTCGACGGGGCCGTACTCGCTCATTGCGGCTACGAGCGCGATCGAGAAGACTCTCACGCTGCTGGCGAAAGGCCGCTCGCCGGTCGACGAGGTCACTCTCGGCATCGCCCCCGGCGGTCGCACAACACTGCAGGTCTTCCCTTATCTCACGAAGGACGCCGTGCTGCAGGGCTATAGCGCCCAGGTGTGGTTGCGCCCGGGGGTCTCGCTCGACCAGGCTCGGCGCGGTGTCGCTCGGGCACTGCGAGAGCCGAATCGACCGTCGAGCATCACCCTCGTCCTCGGCGCGGGCAACATCACCGGAATTCCCGCTCTCGACGTGCTCACCGCGTTGTATCAGAACGCGTCGGCGGTGGTCGTGAAACTGAACCCCGTGCAGGCGGCCCTCGCGGATGCTCTCCAGGCCGCCTTCGCTCCCGCCATCGAACGCGGCCTCGTGCTCATTACTGTTGGCGATCACGAGCTCGGCACCGCGCTCATTGCCCACGATGAGGTCGACCACGTACACATCACGGGCAGTCGACACACACACGACCTCATCGTCTGGGGCAAGGGCGCAGCGGCGACGAAACGCCGCGCGGCCGGAAAGCCTCTTCTGACAAAGCCCATCACGAGTGAGCTGGGTGGGGTGGGGCCGGCGATCATCGTGCCTGAAGACGGCTGGACAAGCGAGAACGTCGTCGAGATCGCGCGCAATGTCGCTACACAGAAACTCCACAACAGCGGGTTCAACTGCGTGGCGACGCAGATCGTGGTCATTCCTGAGGCATGGCAACGGGCCGATGAGTTCGTCGCGGCGCTGCGCGAGCAGATCGCACGCGCTCCCGAACGTCCCGCCTTCTACCCGGGCGCCTCCGACCGCCAGTTGGCCGTCATCACCGCTCATCCCGATGCCTCGGTGCTCGGCGGAGACCCCGTTGCGCCGCGGACGCTCGTCGATCATCTCGACCCAGAGAGCTCAGACGAGCACCTGTTTACGACCGAAGCTTTCGCGCCCGTGATCGGGGTCGTGCGGTTGCCCGGTTCGCGCGAACCACAGCGATTCCTCGACGCGGCGGTCGCGTTCGCCAACGAAAAGCTCATGGGCACATTGAGCGCCAGCATTCATATCCATCCCCGTACGCGCGAACTGCTCGCCGAGCACTTCGACCGTTCGGTGGCTGAGTTGCGCTATGGCACCGTCGGCATCAATGCGTGGGCCGGGCCGATCTTCGGCATGGCGGGCGGCACGTGGGGCGGGTTTCCCGGAAGCACCCTCGCCGACGTCGGCAGCGGCATCGGCATCGTGCACAACGCTCTCTTGCTCGATGCAGATCACGTCGAACGCACGGTGGGTTTCGGGCCATGGAAGACCTCGCCCACACCGCTCTGGTACGTCGATAACCGCACCGCGCACATCACGGCACGTCGGCTCACGCGGTTCGCCGGCATCGACTCGTGGCCCATCGCAGCACCGCTCGGTGCTGCCGCCCTCGACAGCTTCCGGAAGGGCTGATGGTGAGCGAGGCAACGCATGTCGATGTGGTCGTGGTGGGCTCGGGCTTCGGCGGCTCGGTTGCCGCGCTGCGGCTCGTCGAGAAGGGCTACTCGGTCACCGTGCTCGAAGCGGGTCGCCGCTTCGCCGACGATGAGTTCGCGAAGACCTCGTGGAATCTGAAGAAGTTCTTCTGGGCCCCGGCGTTTGGCCTGCACGGAATCCAGCGCATCCACTTGCTCGACGACGTCATGATTCTCGCCGGCGCCGGTGTCGGTGGCGGCTCGCTCGTCTACGCGAACACGTTGTACCGACCAGCGAGCGACGCCTTCTTCACCGACCGCCAGTGGGGGCACATCACCGACTGGAAGGCCGAGCTCGACCCCTATTACGACCAGGCATCGCGCATGCTCGGGGTCACCCTCAACCCGAGCATCACGCCTGCCGATGAGGTGCTGCAGAAGGTGGCCGCCGATCTTGGCGTTGCTGACACCTTTCACCTCACGCCCGTCGGTGTCTACTTCGGTGAGGGCGTGGGAGTCGAGGCGCCAGACCCCTATTTCGGCGGTGCCGGGCCCGCGCGCCGCGGCTGCACCGAATGCGGCGAATGCATGACGGGCTGCCGCCACAACGCCAAGAACACCCTCGTCAAGAACTACCTGCACCTCGCCGAATCGGCGGGGGCAACTGTGCACGCGCTCACGACGGTGACGCGCGTCGAGCCGCGACCCGGCGGTGGTTACACCGTGACGACCCGTCGCACCGGCAAAGGTGGCCGCTCTGAGCGCACGTTCACTGCCGACCAGGTGGTCGTTGCGGCGGGTGCGTGGGGCACCCAGCAACTGCTGCACCGCATGAAGGCCGAGGGTCATCTGCCGGGCATCTCCGATCGTCTGGGGGAACTGACCCGGACGAATTCGGAAGCGCTCGGCGGAGCATCCACCGCTCTGCGACAATCTCGCGGAGTCGATTTCACCCGCGGCGTCGCGATCACCTCGTCGATTCACCCCGACGAGCACACGCACGTCGAACCCTGCCGATATGGGCACGGCTCGAACGCCCTCGCCTTGCTCGCCACCCTCGCCGTGCCCGGCGGCGGACGCACACCGCGCTGGCTACTCTGGATCGGCCAGTTGCTGCGTCACCCCGCCCGGGTGTCGTCGATGGTCTTTGGGTTGGGCAGTTGGTCGCGGCGCACTCTCGTGGGGCTCGTCATGCAGACACGCGACAACTCACTCACCGTTCGCGCCGGCCGCGGAGCCTTTGGTCGCTTTCGTTTGCGTTCGAGCCAAGGACATGGAGAACCGAACCCCACCTTCATCCCCGAGGCCAACGAGGTCTACGGGCGCATGGCGCACCACATGAACGGCTTCGCACAATCGGGCATCAGCGAGGTTTTCGACATTCCGATGACGGCGCACTTCTTGGGCGGGTGCCCCATCGGCGACTCGGCCGAGACCGGGGTGGTCGACCCCTATCACCGCCTCTTCGGCCACGAGGGTCTGCACGTCGTCGACGGCGCAGCCATTTCGGCCAACCTCGGCGTGAACCCCTCGCTCACGATCACCGCCCAGGCCGAACGCGCTTTCGCCCTCTGGCCGAATCGCGGCGAGCCGGATGCCCGCCCCGCGCTCGGCGCAAACTACGAACCCGTTCCGCCGGTGACCCCGGCGTCGCCCGTGGTGCCGGTCGGCGCGGTGGGTGAGTTGCGCCTGCCCGTGTCGTTGGGTCTGCCGCGCGTGCGCGCTGGCGCGCGCGACTAACGCAGCCGCCGCTCGCCGCCGCTAGCGCGGCTGCGGCGTGAACCCGCGCAACCGCAGCGAGTTCGTCACGACGAACACACTCGAGAACGCCATCGCGAGACCGGCCAGTAGCGGGTTGAGCAGCCCGAGCATCGCGATCGGAATCGCGGCCACGTTGTACCCGAAGGCCCAGAACAGGTTGCCGATGATCGTGCGTAGCGTGCGCCGCGCAAGCCGGATGGCGTCGACGACCACAAGCAGGTCGCCACTCACGACCGTCAAGTCAGAAGCCGCCATCGCCGCATCGGTGCCGCCGCCCATCGCGATGCCGAGGTCAGCCGCGGCGAGCGCCGCCGCGTCGTTGACACCGTCGCCGACCATCGCGACGACGTGACCGTCGGCCTGCAGTTGGCGAATCACGTCGAGCTTTCCGGCTGGGGTGACGCCCGCGCGCACATCGTCAATACCCAGCGCCGCCCCGACGGCCTCGGCCGCGCCCTCGTTGTCGCCCGTGAGCAAAACGGGGTCAAGCCCGAGAGCCCGCAACCGCTCGATCGCGAGCACCGAGGTGGGCTTAAGCGTGTCGGCGAGCACGATCACGCCGGCAACGGCGCCGTCGATCGCGACGACGATGGGGGTTGCGCCCGCTGCCTCGTGCGCAGCGATAAGCGCGGGGTCGACCTCAATGGCCCACTCCTCGTGCAACCAACCGGCACGCCCAATCGCGAGAGCGTGGCCATCGACGACCGCGGTGACGCCAGCACCCGCGTGGGCAGCGAATCCCTCGGCGGTCGGCAGTGTTGCCCCGACCTCCCGAGCGTGCGCCACGACGGCCCGGGCGAGCGGATGCTCTGACCCGTCTTCGGCGGCAGCGGCGAGGGCGAGCATCCGATCGCGATCGATGCCCGGCAGCGCGACGACCTCGGTGACCGCGAGCTCGCCCGTGGTCACGGTGCCTGTCTTGTCCAGAACGATCGTGTCGATGCGGCGCGTGCGTTCGAGCACCTGGGGGCCACGGATGAGAATGCCGAGCTGGGCGCCGCGACCCGTTCCAACGAGCAAGGCCGTTGGGGTTGCCAGCCCCAGGGCGCAGGGGCACGCAATGATGAGCGTCGCCACGGCCGCGGTGAAGCCGATCTCGACCGAGTTCCCGAGCAGAATCCAGCCGAGCAGGGTGAGCAGCGAGAGCACGAACACAATCGGAACGAACACGCCCGACACGCGATCAGCCAAGCGCTGCACTTCGGCTTTGCCGGTCTGCGCCTCTTCGACCAGTCGACCCATTCGCGCGAGTTCGGTGTCGGCGCCGATGCGCGAGGCTTCCACGACAAGGCGGCCCCCGACGTTGATCGTGCCTCCGACCACACGACTGTCGGCGGAAACATCGACTGGAACGGGCTCTCCCGTGAGGAGCGACTGATCAACGCTCGACGTGCCTTCGATCACGACGCCATCGGTTGCGATCGTCTCGCCCGGGCGCACGACGAAACGGTCATTGAGTTGCAGTTGCCCGACGGGCACGCGCACCTCGACCCCGTCACGCAACACAGCGGCATCGCGGGCTGCGAGGTCGAGGAGGGCGTTGAGGGCTTCGCTCGACGACCGCTTGGCGCGACCCTCGAGGTAGCGCCCGAGCAAAATGAACACGGTCACCGCCGCCGCGACCTCGAGATAGATCTCGTGCGCACCCTCCTCGGGGCGCCCCAGCAACTGCAGGGTCATGGTCATGCCCGGCATTCCCGCCTCGCCGAAGAAGAGCGCGTAAAGGCTCCACACATAGGCCGCGGTGACCCCGACCGAGATCAGCGTGTCCATGCTCGCGACGAAGCGGCGGGCGTTACGCAGCGCCACCTTGTGGAACGGCCACGCACCCCACACCGCGACGGGCGACGCGAGCGTTAGGGCGAGCCACTGCCAGTTCATGAACTGCAGTGCCGGGATCATCGACATGAGCAATACCGGAACCGTCAGCACCGTCGAGATGATCAGCCGCTGCCGCAGCGCGCCGAGCTCGTCGACCGGCTCCGTTGTGGGAGCGGAGGATGCTGCGCTCACCTCGCGCGGAACAACCACCGTCGCCCCGTACCCCGCCTTTTCGACGGCAGCGATCAAGGCGTCAGCATCGAGAGTGGTGTCATCGGCAGAGACGCGCACCGACGCCTTCTCGGTGGCGAAGTTGACCGTCGCCTCGACGCCCGGCACCTTGTTGAGGCTGCGCTCGATGCGGTTGGCACACGAGGCGCAGGTCATTCCCGTGAGGTCGAGCTGGATGTCCTGAGGCACTTCAGTGGTGACCATGTGGTCGACCCTAGCAATACCCCCTAGGGGTACTCAAGAGAGTGGCCCGACTTCACGGGTCGCGCCCAGGCTCACGCCAGCTGGTAACCCGCTTCTTCGACGGCGGCGCGCACGGCGTCAGCGTCGACAGGGGCGGCCGACATGACGGTCACGCGAGAGGCTCCGCCCTTCTTGAGCACGACCTCCACGGCGTCGACGCCCGCGATCGCGCCCACTTCTTCCTTGACGCTCGAGACACAGTGGCCGCAGGTCATGCCCGTGACGAGAAACTCTGTCTCACCGGCTGACACCGTCGGCGCTACTGACTCCTGGGCCGACGCCACGAGGCCGCGGCTGCCAGCAAGGTCGAACGCCGCACTTGCGGCAGGGCCGCTGCTGCACGCGCACGAACCTCCGCCACAGCATCCGCCCGTGTCGGCGGACGTGTCGGTGACGGATGCTCCCGTGAGCAAGTTGAGGCGGCTGGTCTGCGAAGTCTCCATACCGCGATGCTAGCAAACCCCCCGGGGGTACTGCTGTGCGGGTTCCGACGACTCAGGCCAGAGGGTGGTCGTGCACCGCCGAGCTGAGTGTCTCCCCGTTGAGGTCGAGATATACCTGTCGCTCTGTCACCGACACGGTGATGGTGTTGCGGCGCTCGAGAACGGCGACCGCGGCATCAATGAATCCGGGGTCGAAGCTGTGCAGAACGATGCGATCGGACTCGTGAATCTTCTTGCCCGCCCACAGGGCGAGCACCTTCACGGGATCCCTGTGTGTGTACACAACAGTGCGGTCGGCCTTCTTGCTTCCGTGGTGCAGGCGGTCAGCATCCGGAGCCCCCACCTCGATCCACGCAGTGAGGTGGCCCGTGCGATCACGCACGATGACGGCCGGTTCGTCAGTCGACGAGACGCCCTCGCTGAACGCGATGCCCTCCTCGAATTCGAGGCAGTAGGCGAGCACGCGCGTCATCATGTAGGCATCGGTCTCGCTCGGGTGACGCGCAACGCGCAGGTTGATCTCGTCGTAGACACCGCGGTCGATGTCGGCGA
>CAYWZI010000010.1:15707-30712 GCA_964462815.1 uncultured Microbacteriaceae bacterium | reverse complement strand
GTGAGCGCGTTCATCGCCACGAGCACGACCAACACGACTGCAAGCACGGTACGCACGCCGGCGGCGAGCGCGAGGGCCTGCCGGCGATCCATGCGGTCGACAAGCACACCGGAGGGCACGGCGAAGAACAGCCACGGCAGCATTGCGACAGCACCGATGCCGGCGATGAGCAGGGGGTCGTCGGTCAAGCGCGCGGCGAGCAGGGGCGATGCCGTGCGGGCGATGCCATCGCCGAGGCTCGAGGCGAGGTTGGCCGTGAAGACCGTGCCAAACGTTCGACCGAGCCCGTTACCCCCGGCCGCTCGCGACCGCGTCGTCACGATGCGCTTCCTACCAGCGGTCGTGCACGGCGGCGCGGAACCGGCGATCGTAAAGCTCGACGACGCGCGCGTGGAACTCGGGGCCGAGCTCGGGCGCCGAACCGGCGGCGGCGTTGGCGCGCGCCTGCTCGGGCGACCGGGCGCCGGGAATCACCGTGCTCACGCCGGGCAGTTGTGCGAGCCAGGCGAGCGCGGCGGTGGCGGGCGGCAAACCGTGTTCGGCGGCGAGCGCCGAAAACTCGACCGCTGCCTCGACACCCGTCGCGTAGTCAACGCCGGCGAAGGTCTCACCCTGATCGAAGTGCGACCCGTCTCGGTTGTACGTGCGGTGGTCGTTTTCGGCGAACACGGTGTCGGCCGTGTAGCGCCCGCTCAGCAACCCCGAGGCGAGCGGCACGCGCGCGATGATGCCCACGCCCGCGGCGATCGCGGCCGGCAGCACCTCATCGAGCGGCTTGAGCCGGAACGCGTTGAGCACGATCTGAACGCTTGCGACGTTCGGGCGCGCGATCGCCGTGAGGGCCTCGGCCGAGGTCTCGACGCTCACGCCGTAGTTCTTCATGACGCCCTCGTCGACCAACTGGTCGAGGTCGTCGTAAACGCGGTCGATCGAGTAGACGGGTGTGGGCGGGCAGTGCAACTGCACGAGGTCCAACGTGTCGACCCCGAGGTTGCGACGACTGCGGTCGCTCCAGGCCCGGAAGTTCTCGGTCGAATAGTTCTCGACCGTCTGCGGCACGCGGCGGCCCATCTTGGTCGCCACGAAGACACCCGCGTCGGGGCGCTCGCGCAGGTAGGCGGCGATGAGCTTCTCGCTGCGGCCATCACCGTAGGCGTCAGCAGTGTCAAACATTGTGACGCCCGACTCGACGGCGGCGTCGAGCACGGCGTGAGCATCCGACTCGCTCACGTCACCCCAGTCGGCACCGAGCTGCCACGTGCCGAGTCCGATGGACGAAACCGTCGCGTGGGTGCGGCCGAGTTGTGCAGTTTTCATGCGCTTAGCCTATTCGCCGCTCGAGGGCTCCCACGGCGCAGGCGGCTCGGTGATGACTGCGGCAACGGCCGCAGCGAGCTTGGGGCGAATGATGTGCGCAACACCGGAGACGCGGCGTGAGCGCACATGCCGCAACTGTTCGACGATCGCGATGCCACCTGGGGCGAGAAACGGGTCAAGCGCGCCATAGACCAGATCGACCGGCACGCGAACGCGCGACACATCGGCGAGCGTCGTCTGTGATTCGATCGCGTTCTTGAGCGACAGCATGAACGGCTCCCAGTTCTTCTCGGTGAGCTCGAGCACGTTCTTGATGGGGGCCACAGCGGCAAGGGCCGCGGCCGTGCGCTGCGTGAAGCTGGGGTTGGTGCGCAGGAATTCATACACCGAGAAGTACGCGCCCATGCTCGCTCGATCGACGCGGTCGCCGAGTACGGCGGGGGGCAAATAGATCGGTGAACTGACTAGCACTACGCGTGCGAGCTGGCGGCGATGCGTCGAGGCATAGCGGGCGGCGATGAGGCTGCCGAGCGAATGCCCGACGAGCGTGAACGGCTCGCGCAACCCCAGTGAGCGAATCGTTCGGTCGAGAGCCGCGGCGTGCTCGTCGAGCGTGTAGGTCGACCCGGGCGGTGCAGGAGAATCGCCGAAGCCGAGAATGTCGATCGTGATGCAGCGGTGCGACGACTCGAGCAAGGGCACGAGGTGGTGGAAGGTGACCGACGACGACGCGATGCCGTGAATCATCACGACCACGGGCCCGCTGCCCGTGTCGCCGGCGACATTCAAGAGCGGAGCATCCCGCCGCCACCAGTCGAAAAGCCCCATGGGGCGATTATCGCGCACGCCTCTCGGCGCCACCCGAATCATGGGAGGGCATGAGAGAGGGGGGCCGGCTGAGCCGACCCCCCAGTCCTTCGCGTCCACCCCTAGTCGCGCAGGAATTACTTGACCATAACCACGCCGCCGCTGCCGCGACGGGCTTCCCGACTATCCCAAGGTCTTCTCACGGCGATATATCAGGTCACAATCGCATCTCACGCGAAAACGTTGGGTGGTGGTGCGAACTCGGTGAGGTCTAGCGTGAGCGCCATGAACGCACGACGCAGTCTTCTCGCCCTTCCGTCTCTCGCTCTCGCGGCTGTCTTGTTGAGCGGCTGCGCCGCGCTGTCGAGCTACGAAGAGAGCGCTATTCAGCCCGACTTCGGTGTCGAGGGTGGAGGCGTCGCTGAAGCACCAGCCGTCGACGGCGAGTTTGACGAGTCGGGCGGCGACACGGTCGACGACCGCTCGGTCATCACGACCGGCTATCTGTATGTGACCGTGGATGCTCCGCTCGAGTCAGTGCGCGAGGCAGTTGCCATCACCGAGGCCGCCGGAGGCCGGGTCGACGCGCGGCAAGAGTTCGCCCCCCAGGGCGGTGACGCCGGAGGCGCCGAGCTCGTTCTGCGCATTCCCGCCGACCGGCTCACGGCCACCCTCGCTCGCCTCACCGAACTCGGCGAGGTCGAAGAGCTGCAGTTGGGCTCGAACGACGTCACGCGCGAGGTGCAAGACATCGACGCGCGCGTCACCGCCTTGCGGTCATCGATCACCCGATTGCTCGCGCTGCAAGACCAGGCGGCAACCGTCGAAGACCTCATCACCCTGGAGGGCGACTTCGAGGGGCTCTACCGCTTCCTCGCCGAGCTCGAGAGCCTCGAGGCGCAGCAGCGCTATCTCGCCGATCAGGTCGGGCTCTCGACGATCACCCTCGTGCTCGGCTCGAATGAGGTCGCCCCGGTCGACGAACCCGATACCTTCCTCAGCGGACTCGTCACCGGCTGGGAGGCACTCGTCACCTTCGGTTCGGGCCTGCTCGTGCTCTTCGGAGTGCTGCTGCCCTGGCTTGTCGTGCTCGGCCTCATCGCGTTCGCGATCGTCATGATCGTGCGGCGCGCGACGCGTCGGCGCCAGCCGGCGCAGGTAAACGTCGATCAGTCGTAGACCTTCACCACGAACCAGCGACCCGCGTCTCCGCCGTCGCGCACGTCAAGCACGCAACTGCGGCCGTCGTCGGCCGTGGCCTGGAAACGCCAGCCGGTGCACTCGCGCGGAGCCACGGCGACGGCCTCCCCGTCGGGGTCGAGCGTCGACCACCACGCCACAGGCTCGGTGATGACGGTCGGCCGATCGCTCACGCGCCAGCGCACCCCGTGCCACACGAGGCGAATCGGGCGGCCGTCGTCGTCCGCCCAGACGATCGCGAGCGGGTCGTCGGGCGCGGACTCGGTCGAAGCAGCGGCCGGGGAAGCGGTCGACGGGTCGCGGAACACACGGTGAGCAGGGGCCGGCACGGCAGTCTCGCCTTCACAAGTCGCGCGCGCTCCGGCCCGGCGCTCAGCTAACGGGGATCACTCGAACATACGTTCGACAGTCGACGATACGATGCCGAGCCGCGACACGCCAAGTCAGAGTGTCGAGACCAGCTCGTCGAGCAGCGCGGCGAGCGCCTCCGGCTGCTCGACCGGCGTCACGTGGTTGCCAGCAACGTGCACGATTCGCGCGTGGGGCACCCGGGCCGCCAGGAGCGCGGCGGCCTCATCATTGAGCACATAGTCGTCGCGCCCGGCAACGGCGAGCACGGGCAGGCTCAGCTCGGCAAGGCGGCCACTCACGTCATCGGGGTTCACGAGTACGGCACGCATCGCGCGCGCGACGACTCGCCGGTCGGCACGGCGCACCCACTCGATGAGGCGTAGCGCCGTCTCGCTCTCGCGCGCGGCAGGGTCGAACAGCGCCGCGACGATCTGCCGGCTGTACCACCGGGGTGCGCCGATCGCGAGCACGAGGGTGCGCAGCGCTCGGAAGCGACGGCGGCCCGCCGCCGTTGGAGGCACGAGCGGCGTGTTGACGAGCCCGAGCGCACGCACGCGATGCGGGTGGTCGAGCGCGACGCGCAGCGACGACATGCCGCCCCACGAGTGACCGATGAGCACCGCCTGCTCGATTCCAAGAGCATCCATCACACGGATGCTCGCCGCAGCATCCTCCTGCACCGAGTACTGCCGACCCAGGTCGCCGCTCGCACCGTGCCCGGGGGCATCGACGAGCACCACACGATGGCCGGGCGCCCAGCGCTCGGCCATCGGCCGCCAGAGCTCGCGGTCGAGAAAGATGCCGTGCCGGAGCATCACGGCGGGGGCGTCGGCTGGCCCGAACTCCAGCACGGCGAGCTCACCGACCTCAGTGCTGATGCGGTGTTCGCGAGCGATCGCGGTGGTGGACATGGCGGGCCTCCCCGAAACTAAACAACTGTAAACACGAGCCATATAAACACTTGTTTACTAGACTGTCAAGCATGACCTCAACGCAGCCGCCGCGCACCCGCAACCGCCCCGGCGAAGGGGTCCGCCTGAGCGACGACATCGTGCGCGCGGCCGACGCGCTGCTCGCCGAATCCGGCTCGGCCGCCCAGCTCAGCCTGCGCGGCGTCGCCCGCGAAGTCGGCATCACGGCACCGGCGATCTACGCCCACTTCGCCACGAAGAACGACCTGCTTGCCGCCGTGTTGGCGCGACGATTCGGGCACCTCGCGCGGGCCCTCACGGCAACTCCTGACATGGGTGACGCTCGCGCGGTCGTGCGCGCGAGAGCTCAGGCCTACGTCGACTTCGGGCTCGAGCATCCGGGGCTCTACGCGGTCTTGTTCGGGCCCCAGGCCGACCACTTGGGGCTCGCCTTCGAGGGTTCGCCGGGGCAAGAGGTCTTCGCCGCGCTACTCGAACCCGTTGCGCGAGCGATCGAGGCGCGCGCCGACGACCCCCGCACGCTCGCCCTCGCCACGGATCTCTGGGCGACCATGCACGGAATCGTCACGCTGCGAGCGAGCCTGCCGGGGTTTCCGTGGGGCGACCTCGATCGCCAGCTCGATCGCGTCGTGACTCAGTTGCTAGCCTGACGGCATGCCGCTGACCGGAGAGTACGCACCGAGCACGTCGTCCTGGGCCCGCGAACAGGCCGAGCTCTATGAGCGCACGAATGGCATCGAGGGCAACGACTTGCGCGGTCGACCGATCATCGTGCTGACGACGCTCGGTGCCAAGACGGGCATGTTGCGCAAGACCGCCCTCATGCGCGTCGAACACGATGGCGCCTACGCCGTCGTGGCCTCGAAGGGCGGTGCGCCCGACAACCCCGTGTGGCACTACAACCTCAGCGCTCACCCGCTCTGCGAGCTGCACGACATGTCGTCGAAGCGCGACTACCGAGCGCGCCTTCTCGAGGGCGATGAGCGGTCAACCTGGTGGGAGCGTACGTGCGCGGTGTGGCCCGACTACGAGGCCTACCAACAGAAGACGGCGCGACAGATTCCCGTCTGGGTGCTCGAAGCGGTCTAGCTGCTCGCTTCGCTGCGTCGCTGCAGCAGGTCCTCGGCCGCGACCCACGCGAGCATCGCGCACTTCACGCGCGCGACGAACTTCGACACCCCGCTCAGGGCTGCCGCATCACCGAATCGCTCCTCGTCGAGCGGAGTCGCGCCACGCGACCGCAGCGCGTCGCGAAATTCGTCGATGAGCGCGGTGAGCTGCTCGGGCGTCCACGCGGCGCCCTCGTCGAGCGACTCTTCCGCCAGAGTCGCGAGCAGTGAGGCGCTGGCTTGTGAGATCGAGCATCCCGACCCCTCCCAGGCGACCGCCTCAATGTGCTCGCCGCTGGAATCCCAGCGCAGCGCGAGCGTGACCTCGTCACCGCACACCGGGTTGCGTTGGTGGCTGGTCTCTTCTCCGGCCTCGAGCCCGACACCGTGCGGATGCTTCGAGTGGTCGATGATGATCTGCTGATACAACTGTTCGAGCGCGCTCACAATGACTCTCCTTCACTGAGCCCGAAGAAGGGTCGGATGCTCGCGACGGCCTCCACGGCCCGATCAAGTTCTGCGGCCGTCGTGTGCAGCGCGGCGCTGAGGCGCAAGCTTGCCGTCACGCCGAAGCGCCGGTGCAGTGGCTGGGCGCAGTGATGACCGACGCGGGCCGCAATGCCCACGTTGTCGAGCACCTGGCCGGCGTCGTGCGCGTGCACGCCGTCGACGACGATGCTCGCGAGTGCGACTCGCTCGGCGCTCGAGCCCAGCACGCGAACGTCGGGCACTGTGGCGAGCCCGGCGAGCAGGTGTTCGGCGAACACGTGCTCGGTCGCAGCGATGCGATCCATGCCAACCTCCTGCACGAATCGGATCGCCGCCGCGAGCCCGATCGCTTGCGCGATGCGCGGGGTGCCGGGTTCGAAGCGCTGCGGAGACGGCAGGTACTCGGCCTTCTCCATCGTGACGGTCGTGATCATTGAGCCGCCGTACAGAAACGGCGGCAGCGCGTCGAGCACGGCCGCGCGCCCGTAGAGCACGCCGATGCCGGTGGGGCCATAGAGCTTGTGGCCGCTGAAGACGGCGAGGTCGACGTCGAGCTCACGTGGCCGCAGCGGAAGGTGCGGGGCCGACTGGCAGGCGTCGAGCACGATGAGCGCGCCGGCCGCGTGAGCGAGGGGCACAAGCACGTCGAGCGGCGTGATCGCTCCCGTCACGTTCGAGACGTGCGTGATCGCGAGCACGCGCGTGCGCTCGCCGATGATGTGCGCGGCTGCATCGAGGTCGAGCGCGCCATCATCGAGCACCGGAATGAACCGCAGGGTCGCGCCCGTGCGGGCCGCGAGCTCTTGCCACGGAATCAGGTTGGCGTGGTGCTCGAGCTCCGTGACGACGATTTCATCGCCGGGGCCGAGTGCATAGGGGGCGGCGGCAGCACTGGCTCCCGCGCCGCGGCCGGTGCTGGCGTTACCCAACGCGTAGGCGACGAGGTTGAGCGCTTCGGTGGCGTGGCTCGTAAAGACGATCTCGGTGTCGTCGACACCGATGAAGGCGGCGACGGTGTGGCGGGCATCCTCATACAGCTCGGTTGCTTCGCCGGCGAGCGTGTGGGCGCCGCGATGCACGGCCGCGTTCGATTCGCGGTAGAACGCGCTCTCGGCCTCGATGACGACGTCGGGCTTCTGCGCCGTCGCCGCCGAGTCGAGGTAGACGAGCGGATGCCCGTTGACCTCGCGCGCGAGAATCGGGAACCGCGCGCGCAGCGCCTCGATCTCACCAGCGTTCAGAGGGGTAGCCGTCACCTTCCCAGGGTACGCCGTGCTGATAGGCGATCAGCGCGGGGCTGTGTCGACCTCGAGAAGCGTTCGCGCGTATGACTGCACATCATCGGGGCTCACGAGACTCAGGCGCACCATGCTCGAGACGCCGTAAGCGAGCGCGAGCACCAATCGAGCACGCTGGCGAGCAGCTGGAGGGTCCAGCACCGGTGAGAGCGCATCTTGAATCACCACGAGAATGCGCTCGTACATGGGTGCCAAAGAGAAGCCAGAGTCAGGGTTCGATGACGCGTAGGCATTTAGGTGATCGAGCACCACGTCGTCTTCCGGACGTGACTCCAGCCAGGTCTCGCCGAAGAGCTCGTCCAGAATCAATTGGCGCCGATCTTCAGGCCGCACCGCCTGCGCTTGTCGCTCAAGGGTGCTCGCATATCGCTCGCTGTAAACATCGATGAGCGCCCGCAACTGATCAGCCTTGTTGCCGAGGTAGTGGCGAACATGGCCGCGGCTGAAGCCTGATCGCTCCGCAACCTTTTGCACGGTGAGTCCGGCGATACCAACCTCTCGAATGCAGTCTTCGAGGGCCCTCAGTATCTCCGCCTCTCGTTGCGGCGCGAGTGTCGGGCGCATGGCTCTCCTCTCTCCAACTGCCAGATTAGTGATGCTTCTGGCAATGATCGCCGCGCCGCCCCCACGTTTCGATTTGGTAAACATAGTTGTTAGTCGACTTGACTAACTACGGCGAAGTGACTCTAATGGGGATCACGAGCCCGACCACGCCGGTCGGGAACCCTCTTGATCGGATCGAAGATGATCCGGGAATCGAGCAACCATGGCACTCCGACTCCGGGGCACCGCCCCGCTACTCGCGGGAGGACTCGTTCTCGTCCTCGCCGCGTGCACCACCCCCGGCACCACGCCCACTCCCGAGGAAGAATCGGGCATCGCTTTCGCAGACATCACGGCACCGGGCACCACCGGTCTCGACGAACTGGTCTGGAACTTGCCCTACGGCGAGCCAGCCACCGTCGATCCGGTGTTCTCGTCGGGAGAGTCGCCCTCAACGGTGATTGCCAACATGTGCGAGAGCCTGCTGCTGCAGAACCCCGACTTCAGCCTCACCGCAAACTTGGCGGCGGTCGAGGAGGTTGACGACACTACCTACGTCGTCACCATCGACGAGCGGGCGACGTTCTGGGTTGGCTCGCCCGTGACACCCGAAGACGTGATCTTCAGCATCAACCGCACTCGCGCGCCCGAGACCGGCTCGACCTGGGCTGGTGTTTTGTCGTCGATCGCTTCGATCGAGCAGACCGGTGATCGTGAGGTCACCATTACGCTGAGCGAGCCCGACACGTTCTTCTACCCGCACCTCGCGACGCCCGCTGGCGCAATCGTTCAGCAGGCCTTCGTCGAGGCCAACGCCGAGACGCACGGCAGCGCTGACACCGGCGTCATGTGCACCGGCCCCTTCGCGTTCAGCGAGTGGGCGCTCGGCGAGTACATCCTCATGGAGCGCCACGCCGACTATTGGGATCAAGAGCGCGCCGCCCTCAGCGATGCGCTGAAGATCACCTTCAACACCGATGCTGCTTCGGCAACTACCGCCATGCAGAACGGTGACATCAGTGGCTCGTTCAACTTCCCCGTCTCGGCGATCGACACGCTCGCCGCTGGCGGTGGAAGCGTGACCTACGGCACGTCGCTCGGCCTCTACGGCATCATGTTCGTCAACATCAACGAAGGCCCGATGGCCGACCCGCGCCTGCGTGAAGCACTGCAACTCGCGATCGACTACGACGGAATCCGCGAGGGCGTCTTCGCCGACGCTGCGCAAATCAACAAGACCTTCACGCCGCGCTCAGCCTGGGGTTACTCGGTCGACATCTTCGAGCAGGCTTGGGATGACACTGTGGCAGGCGTCACCGACCTCGACCGTGCGCGCGCGCTTGTCGAAGAGGCAGGCCCGCTCGAGCGTCCGGCCGTGTTGAGCTACTACGCCGACCTGCCGGAAGACGCGCAGGTCGCCTCGGCCGTGCAGTCGGCGGCGGCGGAGATTGGTCTCGAGATCGAGGTCAACGCGCAGACAGCAGCGGAGAACTTCGCCATGTACTTCGAGGCTGACGCCCGCATCGGCACCGACATGATGATCTGGGGCGGCTGGCTCGACACCCAGGAGCCGGCGGCGTACTACCAGTACTACACGACGGACGGCATCTTCAACGTTGCGGGCTTCTCGAACGCCGAATTCGACGACGTCGTGGCGCAGTCGCGTCGCGTGCTCAACGACGACGAGCGGGCGGGACTCGTGACGACGGCGCAAGAGATCTTCGGGACAAACACGGTCAACATTCCGATCATCTCGCAGTACACACGCCTCTACATGAGCGAGGGCATCACCGGAGCGGTCTCCTCGCAGGCCTTCCTCTACGCGCCGTGGGCGGCAAAGGTCGGTTTGATCGATGCGGAATAGTCCTGTCGTCTCTGCTCAGTCCACTGCCGGTACGGGGGCGGAGCACGTGCAGGTATCGATGCGCGACGGTGTGCGCCTGGCCACCGACGTGTATCTCCCCGGGGCGGGCGTCTCGCCCGCCCCGGCGGTCCTCATCCGGCTGCCATACGACAAGACCGGCCGGTACACGTTCATCCCGCCGATCGCGGAGCATTTTGCGGCGAACGGATTCGTGTGCGTCACACAGGATGTTCGCGGCAAGTACCTCTCGGAGGGCGAGCGTGCTCCGTTCCAGAACGAGGCCGCTGACGGTTTCGATACGGTGGAGTGGATCATCCAGCAGCCGTGGTCGAACGGGCGGGTGGGCACGTGGGGCGACTCGTACTACGGTTTCACCCAGTGGGCGCTGGCCAGCACGGGGCACCCCGCACACCGCGCTATGGTGCCGCGGGTGACCGGTCATCGCTTCATGGACATGAGGCCCGGGGGGGGCATGCCGACCAACACGTTGCTCGACTGGGTCGTCGACGCATGGGCCATTCAAGAACTCATCATCGAGGGGGCCATGGACCACACGGTTGTTCCGGCCGCCGACGCCGTGCACCCCTCCCTGGTCGAGGGTCGGCATCTGCACGAGCGGTTTCGGCAGATCGCCCTCGACCCCGACGACTTCGTGGCCTCGGTCTTTCCGCAGGGCAACCCCGCGCAGCTGCTGAGCATCCCCGCCTTGCACACGGGCGGCTGGTTCGACAACCTGCAGTTCTGGCAGCTCGACGACTGGTATTCCTCGCTCGAGTCGCCTGCCCGCGAGCACCAATTTCTGCGCATGACCACGATCGACCATGAGGACTACCGGTGGCGCGACGCCGGGGTCGCCCTCGGCCCCGACTTCGGCGAAAGCGACGACGCCCTGGCACACCACGTTCCCGAGCTGTTGCGTGAGCCCATCGCTTTCTTGCGCCACTACCTCGACGACGAGGCCGGGCGGTGGGATGCCCCGACAGTGCTCTTCGAGCATGCCCGGGTGGGCATGCGCACGGCAGAGAGCTGGCCGCCGGCGACCGCCACGTCGGTCGAACTGAAACTCAGCCCCGATCGGCTTGGCCACGCCAACGAGACCGTGGCGAGCCCGGAAGACGAAGTCATCTGGGAGCACGATCCCGCGAACCCCGTGCCCTACCCCATCACCTCGGAGTGGGATCAGAACCGCGGCGGCCTGCCCAATGAAGCCCCTCTGCACGACCGCGCAGACGTCGTCACGTTCACCACTGACGCACTGACGCAGCCCCTCGACCTAGTCGGTCGTATCCAGCTGCGAGCGACCATGTGGGCGGTGACCGCTCGCACCGATGTCGTCGTGAGATTGCTCGATGTGCGGCCCGACGGGGTCGCCACGATGATTGTCGCCAACGCCATCTCGACACCAGCCGACGGAACGACTGCCTTCACTTTGCGCCTGGGGGACACCGCTTACCGACTGCCGGTGGGCCACCGGTTGCGCCTCGCGGTGTCGACGACCGCTTTTGGCCAATACCCCCCGCATCCGGGAACTGACCACGACGCGTGGACTGCGCGCGAGCGACACAGCACCTCACAAGCGCTATTGCTTGAGACATCGGCACTCACCCTCCAGGTCGACCCTCCCTCATGAGCAGGCTGACGAGGGTGGCGATGTTCATCGCGGGTCGTCTGGCCATCGCACTGCTCACTGTCTGGGCGACGACGTTCATCGTCTTCTCGTCGTTGTTCTTGGTGCCAGGCGACCCTCTCGCTGTGCTGCTGCGCGGGCGGCGGCCGACACCAGAACTCGTCGAGCAGTTGCGCGCCCAATACGGACTCGATGACCCGTTCTTTGTGCGATATGCCGACTGGCTGGGAGGCTTGCTGACCGGAGACCTCGGGTACTCGATCCAGTTCCAGACGGAGGTCAGCAATCTTCTGGAGGCTCGACTGCCGATCACCCTCTGGCTCATCAGCTATGCCGCGCTCATCATCCTCGTGGTCGGCCTCTCCGTGGGCGCGTGGTCGGCGGTCACCCGGTCGCAGGCAACTGATCGGAGCATCCTCATCGCCACCTCCGCGCTCTCGGCGATCCCTGCCTTCGTCGCTGCGCTGGTGCTTTTGCTGGTCTTCTCGGGTGTTCTCGGCTGGTTCCCGGCGTTCGGCGCGGGCGACGATAACTTCTTGAGTCGCCTTGAGCACCTCACCCTTCCGGCCGTCGCACTCGCGCTGTCGTACATCGGCGTCATTGCGCGCGTGACACGTTCCTCGCTCAAGCAGGAACTCACAGCCGACCACGTGGTCGTGGCCCGCTCTCGCGGACTCGGTGAGAGCTACATCTTTCGGCACCACGTGCTACGCAATGCTCTGAACCCGATCCTGTCCTATGCGGGCATTCTCGTTGCGGGCCTACTCGTCACCAGCCAACTGGTCGAATTCGCCTTCGGCGTTCCTGGCATGGGCAGTCTCCTCGTCGAGTCGGTGCAGAGCATCGACTTTGCGGTCGTGCAGATCGTAACGATCGTCATCGTGCTCGCCTTCGTGATCACCAACACGATCGTCGACCTACTCGCCCCCCTGATCAACCCCCGACTCCGACAAAGGTCAACCCGATGATTCCCGCCGACACTCGCCTCATCCGCGTCGGCCGACGCGCACCGGAAAGGTCCACGCGCAGCATCACCTTCGTGCTGAGCTGCGGCGTTCTTGCGCTCGCCGTCATCTTCGCGATCGGAGCACCCCTGCTCGCGCCGTTCGACCCGCTCGCCGTCAACCTTCGTCTGATCAACGCCGCCCCCGGCACTGATGGCCATCTGCTCGGCACCGATGCCAGCGGTCGCGACATTCTCAGCCGCCTGATGTTCGGAGCGCAGACATCTTTGCTCGGCCCGCTCATCGCGGTCATCGTGGCCTCCGTCTTGGGCATCGGGCTCGGCGCGCTGGCCGCTTGGGTCGGTGGTTGGGCCGATGCGATGATCTCGCGACTGATCGACTTCCTTTTCGCCTTCCCCGGGCTTCTTGCGGCTGTCTTCACCGTCGCTCTGTTTGGCCCCGGTTTCCTTGCTCCCGCCATCGGCATCGCGATCGCCTACGCACCGGCGATCGCTCGCCTCACCCGAACGGTGGTACTGCAAGAGCGCGACAAGCTATACGTCAAGGCTGAGCGAGCCATCGGCTTCTCGGGCTTTCGGGTGTTGACTCGCAGCGTGATGCCGAATGCCCTGCCGATCGTGCTGTCACTGTGCATTCTGAGCTTTGGATACGCGCTCATCGACCTCGCGGCGCTATCGTTCCTGGGCCTCGGCGTGCAGGCCCCGCAACCCGACTGGGGAGTGATGCTCAACGAGAGCACGAGCTCGATTCTGCAGGGTGCTTGGTGGGTCATGGCGACCCCGGCACTCGTCATCATCGCGGTTGTCGTGTCGGTGAACATCGTCGGCGAGTCGCTGCTCGCGCGGCGTCAGGAGGGTCTGCGATGAGCACGATCATCTCGGCACGCAATCTCAGCATCGAATTGCCGGCCGCCGGTCACGCGCGCCCGGTGCTCCACCGGGTGAGCCTCGACGTCGAGGTCGGAAGCTGCCTCGGTATCGTCGGAGAATCGGGTAGTGGCAAGTCGCTGCTGTCGCGAGCGTTGCTGGGCGCCTTTCCTGATAACGCGGAGATCGAGGGGTCGCTCACGGTCTCCGGCGTCGAAGTGACCAGCGCACCCGCCGCGATGATCCGCGCACTTCGGCAGAACGATATCGCAATGATCTACCAAGACCCTCGGGCATCGATCAACGCCGTGCACCGCATCGGCGACTTCCTCACCGAGGGTGTCGTCACGTCGGGCCAGCTCAGCGCTGATGCGGCTCACACCCGCGCGGAGCAGTTGCTCGAGCGTATGCGACTGCAGAACCCCTCAGAGATCATGCGGCGGTACCCCGACGAGCTCTCGGGCGGAATGCTGCAGCGCGTCATGATCGCCGGCGCCCTGATGGCGAACCCGTCGATTCTGCTGTGCGACGAGGCGACGACCGCACTCGACGTGACCACCCAGGCAGAGATCATCGCCCTGCTGCGCGAGCTGCGCACCGAGCTCGACGTCACCCTCATTTTCGTCACACACGATCTTGAGCTGGCGGGCGAGCTCAGCGACACGCTGTGCGTGCTGTATGCCGGTGAGGTGATGGAGCTCGGCCCCACGGCCGCGGTTCTCGAGGCCCCGCGGCATCCCTACACCGCAGCACTTCTCGAATCGACTCCCCGGCTGACGGGTGATGCCACAGCAGCCCTACCCTCGATCCCCGGCGTCGTGATGCCGTTGACCTCGTCGGCCCCGGGCTGCGTGTTCGCCGATCGCTGCCGGTTCGCGACCGCAGCTTGCTCGTCCGGACCGATCGCCTTGCGCCACGTCGATGCAGGCCGCAGCAGCCGATGCGTACTCGACACGGTGAGTGAGGTGCAGTCGTGAGCGGCATCGAGGTGCGCGACCTGCGCAAAACCTTCGGCCATCACGGCGAAATTGTCGCCCTCGACGGCGTCTCGTTTGCCGTCGAACAAGGTGGCGCGCTGGGCCTGATCGGCGAATCGGGCTCGGGCAAGAGCACGACGGCCCGTATCCTGCTCGGAATCGAGCGCCCGGCATCCGGAACCGTGCTGCGCGACGGCGAACCCTACGAGCCCTGGCGTTCTAGCGGGCGGGGACGCCTCGAGCGGGCGCGCTCGATCCAGATCGTCTTTCAAGATCCTTATTTGTCGCTGAACCCCCGCGTGCGCATCATCGACGCCGTGCGCGCGGCCGCCGAGCTGCACGGACTCTCTGCCTCCGACGCCCGCATGCGGGCGCGGCAGATTCTCGACGAGGTGGGCCTCGGGATGCGCGAGAGCGAGTCGGTGCCTCGCTCCCTCTCTGGCGGCCAACGGCAGCGTGCGGCGATCGCCCGCGCGCTGGCGGTGAGCCCGCGATTTCTGATCCTCGACGAAGCGGTCGCCGCCCTCGACGTTTCTGTCCAGGCCCAGATTCTCAACCTGCTCAACGAACTGAGGCGGGCCGAGGGGGTGGGGTACCTCTTCATAACCCACAATCTCGCGGTGGTGCGCTATGTCACCGACGAGGCCGTGGTGTTGCACC
>CAYWZI010000010.1:0-15697 GCA_964462815.1 uncultured Microbacteriaceae bacterium | reverse complement strand
GCGGTCGAGTCGTCGAGCACGGCCCGACGGCCCAGGTTCTGTCACAGCCCGAGCACCCCTACACCCGCGACCTGCTGGCGGCCGTTCCTGGCGGCATCACTCGAGAGGAACCGTAGATGAGCACCCCCACCGTCGGGCTGGTCACGGCCGAGCAGTACTTCTACCACCAATCGGTGATCGACTTCGGCCCCGACGCCGAGCCCGGCGCCGAGCTCGAGAGCCCCGTTCCGCGACGTCGATTGCTCAATCTGCTGCGGAAGACCGGGGCCATTGACGCCTGCGTGCCGATCGCGCCGTCACCTGTGACCCGTGCCGATCTCGAGCGCGTGCACACGGTCGAGTACCTCGACGCCTTCGAGTCCCTGTCGAACGCGAATGGAGGCGAACTCGGTGACTACGCCGGATTCGGGCCAGGGTCATACGAGATCGCAGCCTTAAGCGCGGGTGGTGTGGCGGCCGCCGCCGAGGCCGTGGCCACTGGCGCGGTTGACCGGGCGTTCGCCCTTGTACGCCCCCCGGGCCACCACGCCGAACCCGACCGTGCGCGCGGCTACTGCCTGATTGCCAACATTCCTCTCGCCATCGAGCGCCTCCGAGCGTCTGGCCTGGTGTCACGAGTGGCTGTGGTCGACTGGGATGTTCACCATGGCAATGGCGCCCAGGTGATCTACTACGACGACCCGGATGTGCTGACGATTTCGCTCCATCAAGAACAGCTATACCCCATAGATTCTGGCTTCATCACAGAGGTCGGCGAGGGTGCCGGCGTGGGGGCGAACATCAACATCCCACTGCCCGCCGGAAGCGGACTTGGTGCGTACCGCCACGCCATGACCGAGATCGTGCTGCCGGCCCTGACGCAGTTCGCTCCCGACATGATCATCGTCGCGTGCGGGTACGACGCAGGACTGCTCGACCCGAGCAGCCAGATGGCGGTGCCGGCCCGCGGGTTCGGTGAGTTCACTCGCATGATGACGGATGCCGCTGCGGACAGTGCCCGAGGGCGCTTGCTCATCGTGCAAGAAGGCGGGTACTCTCCCCTGCACTCCCCCTTCTGCGGAACCGCAGTCGTGCACGAGCTCTTGGGGTGGGAGTTTGGCCTCACCGACCATTACGACCTCGACAGTTCAGCGCCTGAACAACCCCTCCACGCGCACCAGCGAGAGGCTGTCGAGGCGGCGCGGACCGCCGCAGAGGCATCGGGCGCTCTCGCCGGCACAGCACTCCACTAGGGCGCGAGCATCCACTCGACCGCGGCCTCGGCGTGCAGTCGCGTCGTCGGAAACAGGGGCAGGTCGACGTGGTGCTGCTCGACGAGAAGCTCGATCTCGGTGCAGCCCAGCACGACGCCCTGCGCGCCTCGCGCGACGAGTCGCTCGATCACCGCGAGGTACGCCACACGCGAGGCCTCCGACACCACCCCGAGCACGAGCTCGTCATAGATCACGCGGTGCACCACGGCCTGGTCGTCGTCGTCGGGCACGAGCACCTCAAGGCCGTGCGAGGCGATGTGCTCGCGCATGAAGGGCTGCTGCATCGTGAAGCTTGTCCCGAGCATCCCGACCCGATCGAGACCGGCCGCGATGACCGCCCGCGCGGTCACATCGCCCAGATGCAGCAGCGGGATGCTCACCGCGGCCTCGATCGCCGGCGCAACCAGATGCATGGTGTTGGTGCAGAGCACGATCGCCTCAGCGCCGGCGGCCTCGAGGGCCTGCGCTTCGCGGGCGAGCACCTCGCCCGCGAGGTGCCAGTCTCCCGCCACCTGCAGTCGTTCGATCTCGGCGAAGTCGACCGAGACCATGACGAGATCGGCCGAGTGCACGCCACCGAGGCGCTCGGCGACGAGCTCGTTGACCACGGAGTAGTAGAGCGCCGAGCTCTGCCAACTCATGCCGCCGAGCAGGCCGACGCGGCGCATGCGCGGCTCAGCCACCCAGTTCGACTTCGTACACGGGAATGAGCACGAGAGTGATGAGGTCAGTGTCGACTCCGCGCTCGAGAAGTGCTGCCTCGAGCGCGTCAACGTCCGGCAGCGGTAGGGGGCCCTCCAGTGTCACGGTGAGATCGTCGCCCGAGTAGTCAAAGCCTTCGAGGGTCCAATTGGTGTCGACGAGCCAGGCATCGATCTCGCTTTGAACGGCCGACTCGATGATCGACTTCGCCCCGATCTGAATACTCGTGACCGTCAGGGGTGCACCGATGAGCACGAGCATGACGGCGAGCAGGGCCGCCGGTTTGCGCAAGCTCGCCCGATGGGTGCCGTCGGCCGCACCGATGGCTGCGAGCTTGTTCACCCCGTAGAACGACATCACCACGATTCCGGTCGCAATGATCGCGACGACGTTGGTGACGAAAAGCAGCAGGGCGCCGAGGGCCTCACCAACGGCTCCCGACTCGAGCGCGAGCCCGACAACCGTCAGCGGAGGTACGAGAGAAATAGCGATAGCGACACCGGGAAGGGTGTCCGAGATGTCGCGCCGCACGAGCGCCACCGACCCGACCACGCCCGTGCCGAGCGCGGCGAGTAGGTCGATCAGGCGCGGGCTTACGCGGCCCGCAACCTGCGAGTTCGTTGCTGCCGTGACGTCACCGGCGACAGTGAGGCCGATCACGAATCCGATGGCGATCGCAACAGCCGCACCCGCGACCACGAGTGTGAGCGAACGCACGAGGTTCGCCCGGTCACCCAGAACGGTCGCGAGCATGGTGCCCTGAATCGGGCCCAGCAGCGGCGCCACGATCATGGCTCCGATCACGGCTGCCGTC
The DNA here is from genome assembly GCA_964462815.1 of uncultured Microbacteriaceae bacterium. Taxonomy (GTDB): domain Bacteria; phylum Actinomycetota; class Actinomycetes; order Actinomycetales; family Microbacteriaceae; genus Microcella. The sequence goes on along the minus strand of CAYWZI010000010.1, from coordinate 12,928 downwards.
GAGTCGGCCACCACCCCGGCCGACGCGATGATCGACGAGAGCACGAGCAGCATCCAGAACCGGCTGTAGCGCGCTGACGACTCGGGCCCGTCGAAGAAGACCGACTCGCGCATCTGCGTCGGCGTCGAGAAACGTGATTCCATGCGCTGAATCTAGCCCTCCGTAGTGCGGCGCGCGCCCTCTAGAGTGACATCATGATTCGCCACATCGTGCTCTTCAAACTCGCCGCTGACGACGAGACGCAGCGCCGCGACGACGCCCACGGCATTGCCGAACGGCTCGAAGCCCTCGAGACGCAGATTGCGGGCATCCAGAGCATTCGCGTCGATCGTGACCTCGGGCTGGTCGCCGGGCACTGGGATGTCGCTCTCGTCTCGGAGCACGACGATAACGCGGCCCTCGAGGCCTACCAGGCGCACCCCGCCCACAAAGAGGCGGCGGCGTTTATCGCGTCGGTAATCAGCGATCGCGCTGTCGTCGACTACTCGGTCTAGCCCGGTGACCGAGCCCGAGGCGCACCCCACCGAGACGACGAGTGACGGGGGTCATGGCCATCTGGGCCCCGAGACCGTCATCACCACGCCCCGTATGCCCGCGTGGATGATTGCGCGGTCGGGCGAGCACCTCACGATCGAGCGGCTGCGACTGCGGCTGGCTGCCTATGTCTACGGCAACATCCTCGTACTCGCGGCCGTCGTCATCGCAACCGGCAACTCGATCGCGGGGGGCGAAGCCGCGCTGCTCGTGACGGTCACGACCCTGACCACCTACTTCGCGCACATTCTTGCCCACGGCGTTGGTCAGCAGCTCGGCCGGGGGCTGCACTCAATCAGACCCCAGATCGTTCACGAGATCTTCGACGCGATGCCCATTCTGTTCTCCGGGCTCGTGCCGGCGCTCGTGCTTTTTGCCGCGGGTTTCGACATCGTGCCGACGCAATTGGCGCAAGCCGCTGCCGCGGTGTGGGTCGTTGGCCGCATCGCCCTCATCGGCTTCATCATTGAACGATTGAGTGGTCGCCGAGCGACGTGGCGCACCCTGTCTGGAGGGGTCGTGCTCGCCATCGCGTGCGGAGTCATCGTCGTGCTCAAGGTGCTCTTCGCGCACTGAAACGGTGCGGCCCGGGCTGCTCAGCTGCGTTGCGCGATCGCAACCACGCGCGCGCCCGGAAGGCTCGCGAGGTAGTAGCCCGTCACGAGCAGCTTTGCCCCGCGAATGCCGGCGCCCACGATCATGGGGCCACTCGCGGCCACGGCCTCATCGACGAGAATCGGCCACTCGGCGGGAAGCCCGATCGGAGTCACGCCCCCGTATTCCATGCCGGTCGCCTCGATGACCGCATCGAGCGGGGCGAAGGATGCCCTCCGCGCGTCAAGCAACCGCCGCACCGCCCCGTTCACATCGATGCGGTCGTTGCCCGCAATCATGCACGCGACGAGCGTGCGCGTTTCTCCGCGCTTCGCTTCGACGATCACGCAGTTCGCCCCCTGCTCGGGCGCGATTGCGTAGTGCTCGCAGAAAGCCGCTGTGTCGGCCAGCGCCGGGTCGATCGCACCCACGAGAACGCGATCGTCAGGGTGCTGAGCAAGAAAGGCGCGCACGGGTAGCGCGAGAAGGTTGGGGTGAGCGCTCGCCGGAGCGAGCTCGAGCGAGCCGAATCGAGTCACGACGGGCGGAATTCAGTCGACGCGTGTCAGACGCCGAGCGCCGTGAGTCCGCCGTAGACGGCGTAAGCCGGCCAGACGATCGCCTGCAGCAGCCCGAGAATGACACCCCAGAAACTGCCATCGCTCTGACCGATGAAGTAGACGGCCGCCCCGATGTAGGCGAGCAGACCAAAGAACCCCAGCGGGGCTGCCTGCTGCACTGCCTTGTTGCCTGCCATGAGAGCCTCCCGAGCTCGATGCTGTTGCGCAAGCGCGCATTCTCATCGCACAGCGTACGCCTGCGCCGCCCGATCGCTGGGTTCGTCGGTCGCACTCGGCGCGTGATGCCGCGCGCCTAGAATGGAGGTTTGCGCACGCCACTACCGATCGGAAGGGATTCATGAGCACCGCGCTCGACGTCTCGACCGAAGCCGCCCGCCGACGCACGATCGCCGTCATCTCACACCCCGACGCCGGCAAGTCAACGCTCACCGAAGCGCTACTGCTGCACGCGCAGGCGATCATGACCGCGGGTGCCGTGCACGGCAAACGCGGGCGGTCGACGACGGTCTCCGACTTCATGCAGATCGAGCAGCAGCGCGGCATCTCGATCAGCAGTGCATCCATTCAATTTGACTATCGCGATGTCGTGATCAACCTCGTTGACACTCCCGGTCACTCCGACTTCTCCGAAGACACCTACCGCGTGCTGTCGGCGGTGGATGCGGCCATCATGCTTATCGACGCCGCCAAGGGCCTCGAGGCCCAGACCATGAAGCTCTTCGAGGTCTGCAAGCGCTGGAACGTGCCGATCATCACGATGGTCAACAAGTGGGATCGCCCGGGCAAAGACGCCCTCGAACTCGTCGATGAGATTCGTGAGCGCACCGGCTTGCTGCCGACGCCGGTGACCTGGCCCGTCGGTGAGGCCGGCTATTTCGAGGGCCTGCTCGATGTCGCGAGCGGCACGATGCAGCGGTTCGAACGGTCGAGCGGTGGCGCCACGGTGTCGCACTGGAGTGAGCTCGAGCCTGAGCAAGCCTCTGCCGAGCACGGGGCTGCCTGGCAGACCGCGCGCGAAGAGGTCGAACTGCTTGCCCTCGACGACCACGTGCACGCCACCGACCGGTTTCTCGCCCGCGAGACCACCCCCATCGTGTTCGGCGCTGCGGTGCACAACATCGGCATTCACATGCTCCTCGACCTCGTCGCCACCGAAGCCCCCGGCGCCGTCGCGCGCCGCTCAGTCGATGACACGGCGCGCGCCGTCGACGACGACTTCTCGGGCTACGTCTTCAAAGTGCAAGCGGGGCTCGATTCGGCGCACCGCGACCGCATCGCGTTCTTGCGCGTCTGCTCGGGTCGATTTGAACGAGGGATGACCGTCACGAACGCTCGGTCGGGTCGCACCGTCACGACAAAGTATGCGCAGCAGCTCTTCGGTGCCGAACGTGAGACGGTCGAAGAGGCGTGGCCGGGCGACGTCGTGGGGCTCGTCAACGCGACCATGCTGCGGCCGGGCGACACGGTCTATCTCGGCAACGCCGTGCAGTTTCCTGAGTTGCCGCGCTTCGTGCCCGAACACTTCAGCGTCGTGCGGGCCGCCGACCTCTCGAAGTACAAGCAGTTTCGCAAGGGTGTTGAGTCGCTCGAGCAAGAGGGTGTGCTGCAAGTGTTGCGTTCTGAGCGACGCGGGGAACAGCATCCCGTGCTCGGCGCTGTCGGCCCCCTGCAGTTTGAGGTGTTCGCGCAGCGCATGGAGCTCGAATACTCGTGCCGCGTCATTCTCGAACCCATGAGCTACGAGATGGTCTACCTCACCGACGAAGCCTCGGCCGCCGCGCTCGACCGGCAGCGCGAGTGCGAAGTCGCGCGGCGCGGTGACGGGGTCATTCTCGCGCTCGTATCGACGCCGTGGCGGGCGCGCTCAATCGCCACGACGAACCCCGAACTCACTCTGTTGACGGTCGAGGGCGAGCCGCTCAGCGGTCGGGCGGGGTAGGCCCGGCAGTTACTCGTCCATCGTGGAGCTCGATCACGCGGTCTGCGCGTGCGGCCACGACAGGGTCGTGAGTAGAGACCAGCGCGGCGACCCCTTCGGAGCGAACAACCGAAACGATGAGCTCCATCATCGCCGCGGCCGTGCGACTGTCGAGCTGTCCGGTCGGCTCGTCGGCAAGAAGCAAACGAGGTCGATTGGCAAGAGCACGGGCGATTCCGACACGTTGCTGCTGCCCTCCCGAGAGCTCGTACGGTCGCTGTTCACTGTGGGCGCTGAGACCAACCCGGTCTAGCAGGTCGGCCACCCGAGCGTCTCTCTCGGCCGCCGGGGTGCGAAGAACGCGGAGGGGAATCTCGACATTCTCGGCCGCTGACAGCACGGGAATGAGACCAAAGCTCTGGAAGACGTAGCCGATGCTGCGCGCACGCAGATCGGCGGCGTCGGATTCGCTCAGCGTGTCGAGGGCACTACCGTCGACGACCACGCGGCCACTCGTCGGCACATCGAGGCCGCCGAGCAAGGTCAACAAGGTGGTCTTGCCCGAGCCGGAAGGGCCTCGCAACACCACCAGCTCACCCGCCTCGATACACAGATCGACGCTATCGAGCGCCGTCACGGCACGCTGGCCCGCGCCGAAGACGCGGGTGAGGCCTTCTGTGCGCAGAACAGCGGTCATGGCGACTCCTCCTCTGTGGTCGCGGTCGGGACGGGCGCGCCGGCGCCCGGCCTCACCTCGACGTGCTCGGGCTGGAGAGTCAGCCGCACGCGCTCGCGCAGGCCGAGCGCATCGACATAGTCCTGGGGAAGCTGTAGGCGCCCGACCTTGTCGAGAACCGCGAACTCTTCCGCATGTACCTCACCCCCGTCGATCGTCGTACGGCGCAGAGTCTCGGTCGCTGTGCGACCGTCGCGAATCTGCACGGTGCGCCGCACGTGCTGCGAGACGCTCGCATCGTGGGTGACGATGAGCGTCGTCACCCCGAGTTCGCGGTTCACCGCTCGCATCGCCTCGAGAACATCTGCTGTGCTGGCATCGTCCAGTTCGCCCGTGGGTTCGTCAGCGAGTAGCACCGCCGGCGCGTTCGCGAGCGCGACCGCCATCGCCACGCGCTGCTGCTGCCCACCCGACAGCTCGACCGGTAGCCGTTCGGCGTGTTGGGCAACGCCCACCAGATCGAGCAACTCGGCGATGCGCGCGCCGCGTCGGCGACGCTGGAGCCCACCAATCGACAGAACAAGCTCAAGATTGTCGGCCGCACTGAGATACGGCACGAGGTTACGGCTTGTCTGCTGCCAGATAAAGCCGACCGTGTGGCGTCGATACAAGACGCGCTCGCGCTCGTTCATCGTCAGGAGGTCGTGGCCCGCGACAGTCGCGCCCCCTGCAGTCGGCGCATCTAGCCCCGACAGAATCGTGAGGAGAGTCGACTTGCCCGATCCGCTCGCGCCAACGACCGCAGTGAGCTCGCCCGGCTCGACCCGCAGGCTCAATCCTTGCAGCGCCTGCACTTCGACTCCCTGCGCAGTAAAGACGCGCACGAGGTCGGTGCAGAGGATGTGCGGTTCGGTCATGATGACTCCGTTCGCAGGGTGGTGAGGAGAGATGGCTGGCGGTCGAGCGACGTCACGAGCACGACGACCGCGGTCACGCCGACAACGAGAGCGGCCAGAGTGCCGCCGATCACTCCGACATCAAGCGAGGCGACGACGGGTTCGGCCGCGCCGGTCACGAACCCAAGGTCGATCGCCGCGGTCGCGAGTGGCACGAGTGCGATTCCGACGATGGTGCCGACGATCGTGCCGACGATCGCGGGTGGAGCGAGCTCCCACGCGACGAGCGACGACGAGCGCGGTGCGCCGAGCACGTGGGCGAGAGCCTGGATCCGTCGCCGTCGGGGGCGGCCGACCACGGCTGCGATGGCGAGCGTCACGATCGCAAGCCCCACCCCGAGCCCAGCGGCAGCAACGAGGGTAAAGCGCAGCGCTGCCGTCAGCGGTACAGCTCGAGCTTCAGCTGCCGCGACCTGCGCGATCGACACGCGCGCTTCGCCCGCCGCGGTGGCGGCAAGTTCTCGAAGCGCATCGCCGAGCTCTGCCGGGTTCACCCCTGCGGTCGGCTCGGCAATCACGGTGTCGACCGCGGGACGGCTCGTGAAGAACTCAGCATCGGCCTCACTGACGAGCACCCACGAGCTCGGTGCGCCGTATCCCGCGGCGACGCGCCCGGTGGCGACAACCGTGACGGGTACCCCACCCACTGATATGTCCGCATCGGGCAGCGGAAGCGCGTCGAGGTTCGGGAGAAGGTCTTCGCTCAGCATCACCGGCACACGGTCGCCCTCGATCGTCGCAGTAGTAGGTGGCCAGTCGGCGACCGTGTCGTCTCGCAACCGAGCAACAGCCTCGTCAACCGTCATGACGGTGGCGTTCTCGCGCACCCCCTCGACATTGAGCACCGCCGGGCCGATCACATCGATGCCGCCCACGGCCGCTGTCTCCGGCAGCTCGCGCGCCGCGCTCACGAACTCGGCGCTGACCACCGGGCCGGTGACGCGCACGGCCGCCCCGAGCTGGTCTCGAGCCACACCGTCAAGACCCGCGTCAAGCACGGCCAACAGCGACAGCGACGAGACGGCGACCGATGCCGCGAGCACCGTCGCGACCACGACCGGCAGGGCAACGGCTGGATCACGGGATGCCCGCCGCGCGCCAATCAGCGAAACAGCGCTTCCCGAACGACGGACGACGCGCTGCGCCGCGGCGACAAGCAGGGGATACAGCCGCATCGTCAGCGCGCTCGCGGCGAGTGCCACGAGTAGCGGCATGGCCACCAGGAGCGCATCGACGCCGACGACGGCAGCCGACGTGACGATGCCGCGCTGCAGGACGAGCCACACCGAGACTGCGGCGAGAGCGACGATGACAAGTTCTGCGAGCGGGCGCAATCGACCCGGGTCGGCGACGTCGGCACGGCGATCGCGCAGATCAGACGCCTGCGGCACGAGGGCGGCGAGGAGTACAGCGGGCAGGATCGCGATGAGAGCCAGCACGACAAGCGGAGCGGTCGCGAGGATTCCCGCTGCGGCGTCGAACGAGCTCAGGCCGATAAGCGAACCGGCGGCCACGACACCCGCGACAGCACCCACGAGCATTGCGGGCACCGTGACGAGCAGCGCACCGAGCACGACTGCCAGCCGTAGTCGTGATCGCGAGGCTCCCCGGGCGAGTTGGAGTGCCAGCACTGACCGACGGCGATCGATGATCGACCTCGAGGCCAAGAGCAGCACGACCGACAGGGTGCCCATTGGGCCAGCGACCATGACGGCGAGTGACGCGGTGGTTGCCGACGCGCGATCGAGCACCGCGTCGGCCGCAGCGGGGACCTCGGACGTCAACGGCGCCGTCGTCGACGGCGAGCCGTCCCCGGTGGCGGGGCGAACCGTCACCCCGGTCGACAAAAACGCCCGCAACTGTGGCAACACGACATCGATCGTGCTCGCGTCGAGGCGTGAGATGTCGAGCGGGTACCAGACCGAGATCGGCCCGAACGCCGTCGGAGCACCCACGCTCAGCGGGTTCACGAATGCCGCCGCAGTCTCGCGAGGCTGCTGATTGCCGTCGTCGAAGCGTTCGGCCTCTGGAGCGCCGGGAATGCTCCGCCAGTAGGCCGCTCCCGCGTCGACCGGTTCGACGATTCCGACGAGCACGAGGTCGATGTCTGAGAGTGGATCTGCCCGGCGCTCGCCGATCGACCAGCGCAGGGCATCCGCCCCATCGATCGTGAGCGCCAGCTCGACCGGCACCACGGGCTCGACGCCTGGTTCAGGCTCTACCGGGGAGCCGGGCGGCGGTGCCGAGGAGTTCGGACGCCACGGGGAAGGAAGCCGACCCTCACGAACGGTCACGCGCTCGTCGAGAAGCGGATCGATGATGGTGCGGACGAGGAAGACCGGGTCAGCAGGCGCAGGGTTCTCAGCAATGACGGGAACCGGTTCGTTGATGATGACGAGCTCTGCCTCGCCGAGCGCAGACCGCAGCGGCTCGGGTTGCGACTCGCGAGCCTCGCCGAGCGCGGCGTACAGGCTGCCGTACGCGGCCTCCTGAGTCACCGGCTCGGTGGCGAACACCGGTAGATCGATCACGGCGAGGTCGCGAATCTCACCTGTCGGGTTGCGCCGCTCCTCTGCGAGCTCGGCGATCGATGTGCGCAGCTCGTGCGAGGTTGCGGCCGTAACCCCGAGTGGCGCCGCGACGGAAATCGCTGCGGCGAGTGCGACGAGAACACCGAGTAGCACGAACGTCGCTCCGGCCGAGCGGAGCTGGGCGAGCGAAATGCGCAAAGATCGCGTCATCGCAGCACCTCGCGTGCAGACAGGCTGCGCGATTGTCGAGCCGCTAAGCGTCCGGCCTGCACGCCGAGGGCAGCGATCGCGACGATCAGGACCATGGCGAGCGCGATGGCGACTGCGGGCTCAACCGTTCCAGTCAGCGTGAGGGCGGGTGGAGCATCCACGATCAGGGCCCGAGCGAGGTCGCCGGCGAGGAGCAGGGCTGCCGCCGCTCCGACCACGAGCCCTCCCGCCGTGGCGGCTCCCAGAACGCCGGCAAACTCGACGGCGCGCGCTCGTGCCTGAACGCGCGATCGCACACCAATCGCTCTCAACACCACCACATCGATTTCGCGAACCCCGCCGATGGCTCGCGAGACGATGGCAGCGGCAGCAATGGCGAGGACAAAGGCGCCGAGAGCGGCGGTCCACAGTGCGACGCGTGCCCCCTCGGCGAGCGCCCCAGCGGGCACGTCGGCGACGGCGTCGACCGATGATCCACTGGGAGTGACCTTTCGGAGTTCGGCTGCGGCCTCCAACTGCGATGCTGGATCGACCTCGGCGCCGTTGAGTGGAGTCAGCCATACCGCCGAGATGCCCACGGGGCTCGCCGCCTCGACCAGTTGTGACTGCGCGGCGGCCACCAGATCGACGGCGACGGCAGACGTCGTCGACGCACCGGGTACGGCGGAAACGATGTCTGTCACGACCCCAACGATCTCCCGCCCCGATCCCGCGACGCGAACCGTGATGGCATCTCCTGGGACGGCGCCGAAACGGTCGGCCGCCGCGGCCGTAACGGCGAGACGCAGCGTGATCGGATCCGGCGCGATGCGCACGGCTCCGGGGTCGACGCGATCGACAGTGGCTGTGAAGCCGCTCCGGCCGTCTGTGCGCGCAACGACCTCTCCCGCGAAGCCAGAGATGACTCCGGGGCGAGCGACCCACGGCTCCCCGAAGCCGATCATGGTCTCTGCTCCGTCGGCGTCAGTCGCGATCACTCCCGCGAGGACGAGGTCAAGCTCGCGTCCAGTCGCCAAGGCCGAGATATCCAGAGCGAGCACGCGCCACGGCCCCTCGAGGTCAGGCAAAGATGCGACCCCGGCATCGTCAGGGGCTACGCGGGTGACCCCACCCCGAGCATCCGCGACCCAGAAGGCCGCCCGAACGCTCTCGCCGTCATTGTCGTTGTCGTTGCCGCTGTCGAGCCGGAGGCTCGTGGCCGTCGCGGGAATCTCGAGGCTCGGCAGCGGACCGGGGGCGATCGCTGCCGCGATCCGCTCGCCATCGACGGCGCCACCAGCAGAGGCGGCGATCTCCGAAACAGCCGACGCATCGATCGCGACGAGGGTGCCGGGCGACTCCGCGAGCGACAGTTCGACCTGCGCGACAGGCGCACCGGTCCAGTCCTGACCGGCGAGCTCGATCGGGGCACCGCCCGCACCAAGGCTCGCTCGCGCGGCGGCGTCAAGCACCCCGCCGCTCACGGTGATCGCCGAACCGAGCGTCAGTTCGCGAGCCGAGCTTTCCGACGTGCGAGTGGCGGAGTCGACGAAGGCCGCCATGACGAGTCCACCCGCCGCGAGACTGATGATCAGCGCGGGAGCCGTGACGATCGCGACTGACCGCGCGAGAGGGTGGGCAATGAGCACCGGGCTCACCCGATCACTACGCGCCGCTGCGCGAGAAACGAGGCGTGCGAGTGGTTCGAGCAGCACTACCACGAGCAGCGCCCCGGCAAACAGCAAGAGCACGGGCGCGAGTGCGGCGACCGGGTCGACGGCCGTTCCCCCGTCTGCCGTGGGAACGACGGGCCCTCGATAGAGCACGAACTGACTCACCGATACTCCCGCGCAGACCAGACCGAGCACGAGCGCAGCGACGCTCACGACCTGCGTTTGCCGCCCGGAATCAGCGAGCGTGTCGCGACGGAGTGCCTGTCGAGCACTACGTGACGCCACCACAACCGCAAGCACAACGCTTGAAAGAGTCACGACGAGGGCGCTCACGCTCGCACTGACGAGGAACGGACCAAGGTCGACCGAGGCGCGCACGATCGAGCCGGAACGCGCCCCGTCGGCGAGAGCGGTTCCTGCGGCGGCTCCGGTCACGGCCGCCGGTAGAGAGACGATGAGCGCTTCGACTGCCGCGTTCGCCGTCAACCGCCGCGGAGAAGCACCGCGCGAGCGCAACAACGTGGTCTCATCCCTGCGCACGGTCGCGAGCAATCGCTGTAGTTCGAGCAACGTCGCGAGCGCGGCCACGCCGACGAGCCCCAGGGCCACCGGGAGGATGGCTGCGACTCCCGCCGACGCCCGCTGTACCTCGGCGATCGTGCCCTGGAGCCCACCGTCGACGACAACGCCCGTGCCTTGACTGCGCTCGTCTTCGTCGATGGTGTCGGCCAGAGTGGGTAGACCGGTCGAGATTTCGTCGAGCGCAGCGGGCGTGACCCTGGTCGGATCGAGCACAGAGACCCACTGCGCGATCGGGCGAGTGTCGAGCGCACGCCACAGCCCTGCGTCGACGACGAGAGGACCCGCCGTGAGTCCGTCGACTCCGCGCTCTGCCAGCAGATCACCGGCCCACTGAGGGTCACCGCCGTCGCGTGCTTGCCAGAGCGCCGTGATCGTTACCTCGACGGGTGCCCCGCTCTCACTGGGAAGCACAACGCGATCACCGATGTCGAGCTCCAGCACCTCAGCGGCGTCACCGTGCAGGGCACCTTCTCGCAGGGTTGCGGGCCAGGCGCCCCCGACAATCTCGACCCGGTCGAGCAGGCGTTCGTCGCTCACGACAACGAGCGACGCCGCGAGGCCGTCGAGATTCAGCGGCTCGCTACGGATGCTCGCCGCGGGCGTCAACGCTGCGTTCGGCATGCTCGACGTGATCGCCTCGCGAACCGCTGCATCTTGCTCTGCCGCCGCGCGCGCGGCATCCGACTCACTCGAACCGCCCTGACCAGCCCAGCGGATCGAGACGCGCACAACCGTGTCATCGCCTCGCGCCTGACCGATAACCGTGCGTGCGCCTTCGAGAGCGGTTTCTTGGGCGATCGTCGTGAGCCCGGAGGCGAGACCGGCGACGAGACCGACGATCATCGCCGTGGCCCCCAGGAGCCGCTTTCGACTGCGGAGGCGCTCGACGAGCATCATGCTCGCGAACACTCCGCGGTTGTCTCCGAGCAAGCGCTCACGCGACGACGCTATCAGCGGCCACGACGTACTGGCCGCCGTCCCCCTCCCAACCGGCCGTCACACCAACCGCCTTCATTCCGTGACCACGTACTCCGAAAGATGCTGCCCCGTGAGGGTCGATCGCGCCGCGACAAGCTCTGCCGGTGTGCCCTCGAACACGACCCGGCCGCCATCGTGACCTGCGCCAGGGCCGAGATCGATGATGTGGTCGGCGTGCGCCATGACGGCCTGGTGGTGCTCGATGACGATGACCGACTTGCCGCTGTCGACGAGGCGATCGAGCAAGCCAAGGAGGTTCTCGACGTCAGCGAGGTGCAAGCCCGTCGTCGGTTCGTCGAGCACATAGATCGCGCCCTTGTCGGCCATCTGGGTCGCGAGCTTGAGGCGCTGGCGCTCGCCACCCGAGAGCGTCGTGAGCGGCTGGCCGAGTGTCAGATAGCCGAGCCCCACATCGACAAGGCGATCGAGAATCGCGTGCGCGGCGGGCAACTTCGCATCGCCCGCGGCGAAGAACTGCTCGGCCTCAGAGACGGACATCGTGAGCACCTCGCTGATGTTCTTGCCACCGAGCGTGTACTCGAGCACGGCGGCCTGAAAACGGCGCCCCTCACACTCTTCGCAGACGGTCGAGACCGTGGCCATAGGCCCGAGGTCGGTGAAGATCAGGCCATTGCCGTTGCACGCGGGGCACGCGCCCTCTGAGTTCGCGCTGAAAAGGGCGGGCTTGACACCGTTGGCCTTGGCAAAAGCCGTTCGAATCGGGTCGAGCAGTCCGGTGTAGGTGGCGGGGTTGCTGCGGCGAGACCCGCGGATGGCGCCCTGGTCGATGGCCACGACTCCGTCGCGGTTGGCGACCGACCCGTGGATGAGCGAACTCTTGCCCGAGCCCGCCACACCCGTGACGACCACGAGTACCCCGAGCGGAACATCCACGTCGACGTCTCGCAGGTTGTGGGAGGAAGCGCCACGGACGTCGAGAACGCCCGTGGATGCCCGCACCTCGCTCTTGAGCCGTGCGCGGTCGTCGAGGTGGCGACCCGTGAGGGTTCCACTGGCGCGCAGCCCTTCGATGGTGCCTTCGAACACGATCTCGCCGCCGGCGGTTCCCGCGCCGGGGCCGAGGTCGACGACGTGGTCGGCGATCGCGATGGCTTCGGGCTTGTGCTCAACGACAAGAACGGTGTTGCCCTTGTCGCGCAACTGCAGCAACAGCTCATTCATGCGCTGAATGTCGTGCGGGTGCAGCCCCACGGTCGGCTCGTCAAAGACGTAGGTGACGTCAGTGAGCGATGAGCCGAGGTGGCGGATCATCTTGGTGCGCTGCGCCTCACCGCCCGAGAGCGTGCCCGAGGGCCGGTCGAGCGAGAGGTACCCAAGACCGATCGTCACGAACGAGTCGAGCAAGCGCCGGAGGTTGGCGAGCAGGGGTGCAACCGAGGGCTCGTTGATCGTCGCCGCCCACTCGGCGAGATCGCTGATCTGCATCGCGCACGCATCGGCAATGCTGATTCCGGCGATCTTCGATGAGCGCGCACCTGCGTTGAGCCGCGTGCCGTCGCACTCGGGGCACAGCGTGAAGGTCACGGCGCGCTCGACGAAGGCGCGAATGTGGGGCTGCAACGCATCCACATCTTTCGACAGCATTGACTTCTGAATCTTGGGCACGAGCCCCTCGTAGGTCATGTTGATGTTGTCGATCTTGACCTTGACGGGGTCTTTGTAGAGAAAGTCGTGGCGCTCGTCCTCGGTGAAGTC
>CAYWZI010000009.1:26767-31550 GCA_964462815.1 uncultured Microbacteriaceae bacterium | reverse complement strand
GAAGGGGTGAAAGAACTCGACAGTAAGACAGAGAAGGCCAAGAAGGAGCCGACTGAGCGGGAGAAGAAGCAGTCCAAGTGCCCGGCCTGTGGATACCTGTGGCCCAAGGCCGCCGACAGTTGTCCGGCCTGTGGTCATGTAAAAGATCGAAGGGTGATCGACACCGTGCCCGGGGAGTTGTCTGAGCTGGTCAAGGCCAAGAGGGTGGCAACAGAGGACCGCCAGAGGTTTTACTCCGAGCTTTTGTATTACGCCAACCAGAGGGCCTACAACCCGCATTGGGCAAGTCATAAGTATCGGGAGAAGTTTGGGGTCTGGCCCAAGGGATTGTATGAAACGACGGCATACCCCAGTCCCAATACACTGAGCTGGATCAAATCCAAGAACATCGCATACGCCAAGAGCAGGAGGAAGACACTTTGAGCTTCGTAGACTTTGCCCGGGGCCACGGCCTCATCATTCGAGATGTCGTGACAGACAAGTGGGTGGCAACGGCCACGGACGATCACCCAACCAAGAGGAATGGCCGGTACAAGTTTCTAGGAGATGTGGGCTGGGTGCAGAACTGGGCCACGATGGAGCGGCCTGAGATGTGGAGGAGTGAAACCAGAACCCCCTTGATTGATTTCAAGAAGCGGGTCAATCAGGCCAATGATGAACGCATCGCCATGCAACGAAAGGCGGCGGACCGGGGGGCCTGGATCATGAGCCAGACCAAGATGAAGACCCACAAGTATTTGGAGAAGAAAGGATTCCCAGACGAAATGGTCCCCGTTTGGGAGAAGGATGGCAAAAGCTTACTGGTACTCCCCATGCGAATAAATCGCAACCTTGCGGGGGTTCAACTGATAGGCGATGAGGGGAATAAACAGTTTCTCAGCGGTCAGAAGACGAAGGGGGCAACGCTTACCATTGATGCAAAAGGACTCCCGATTTTTTGCGAAGGGTTCGCAACGGCTCTCACCATCCGCCGACTCATGAAGATCATAAAGATCCGCTACACGATTTATTGTTGCTTCAGCGCAGGGAATGTGAAGGAAGTGGCTAGGGACATCCCCGGCGGGATTGTAGTGGCGGACAACGATAGTAGTGGCACCGGGGAGAAAGCGGCTCGGGAAACAGGAAAGCCATATTGGATGCCCCCCACAACCGGGCTCGACCTGAATGATTACTGGCTCGATGTGGGGGACTTCAAGGCTAGTCAATTGATCCGCCCCGCCATTGTTTCAGCATTAGGCCCTGGAACCTTGCCTCGATCTGCCGCACTCGCTCCCGGGTAATGTTAAACGGCAATCCAGCCTCCTTGAGAGAAAACCCCCCCGACCTGGCTTGAAGAATAGCCCAATACTGATCAAGACACGACTCGGGGGTCTTGCCCCAGAGGCCCCAGAACTGCTCCTTTGTTGGCCAATCAATCAATAGCCAGGGGGTTTCCCCCCCGACCTTGATCGGAACACGGCCTTCTCCTTCTTTGAGGTTCAAGATCAGATCTCCCAGTTGGTGCTGGTTTTGTCGCCGCGCATCACTCGGACAACATCTCGAACCCGTTCCCGGTCGATGGAATCCCCATGGACTTCGAGGTTCCCAATCATCTCCAGAAGCCTCACGGCCCTGGTGACCTCCTCCTCGGTCATCTTCATGGGATACAACCCCCTGGGCCCGTAGAAGCTGATGCAATAGCTGGTGAAGTCGGCCATGTTCATTCGTCATACTCCGCCATGGTCTCGGAGATCCCATACATGGCATCCAAATGCTCGGGGGCCTGTCGGGTGTCGTAGGTGCAATCCACCCCGTTCTTGTACTCGCCACAGAAACCGCACCCGGGCTCATAGTATGAAGCGGTGATGATGAACCCCATGGCCTCCAGCTTCTCGTATGCTTGGATCGGCGGCGACCAGGCAGAATCAAAGCTGATGGTCAGGCTGGGCCAATCCCCGTCTTCGATCTCGACCGTGGGATCGTGTTCATCCATGCGGCCAATGTCCCACTTGGTCCCCCACTCTGCTATGCACCAGTCATACCAATTTTTATGACCGAAGTATTTGAGGTTGAGCTTTTCTTGAAACTCCAACAGGTCTGAGCGGTAATTGGAAAGCTCGTCGTGTCGGCCATAAGACCCGGCCATGGTGTCTCGAAGCGGTTCGGGGCATGGAATGAGAGCGGTAAACATCCCCTTGATCTCGCCCAGCCCATTGAACCCGTCCCGGGCTTTCTCCAGCATCGCCCGGTCCATGTGTTGGATCACTGCATCGTTGTTGCACCAGTTAGGCATTGTCGTTCCCCTTGTAAGTGTCCTGCACTTCGTTCATGTCAACGGCAAATACTTCGCCCTGATACACCCCAGCTTCATCGGCGCACTTCTGGGCGGCCATGCGGTTCGAGTAGACCCCCGAGAGAACCAGGCCCTCATGGTGGTCTGGGTGGATGACGATATAAATCATGGTGCCTCCCCCAGTATCAAAACCAAGACCAGCAAGACATAGAACGCCGTGAAGCAAATGATCCCCAGGGCCCAGGTGGCCAGGTTGTCGCGCACTGTCAAGCTGGGGTCCCAAAACAAGTCTTTAATCCATTTCATTTCACACTCCCAATGTAAGAAAAGCACCCAACCCACTCTTTGTACTGGTGTTGCTCGACCAACCTAAGTATCTCGGGCGAACCGCTCATGGACCTTATTACGCAGATGTCTCCGCGCTGGATGTGCGCCTTGGGCTTTATGTCGCGCCATGTATAAGGCAGGGGTCTGCTTGCCGACCTCAAACCCCGCTCCGCTTGTGCCATGTCTATCATTTCAGTTCCTCCGGTAGTTCAATCTCATCGCCCATTTGGCTTGCGACATAACAACGCATCGCGGCAACGAGTGGGGTTGGACCAGTAGAATAATTTTCTTCTGCCCACCATTGTTCGGCGTACCATTCAGAACCTTCATCTATTGGGATAACAGAAATCTTCTCCCGCTCAATAATCGGCCCACCTTGTGCCCAGTCGGTTGATGGTAAGTACGCATCGACAACCTGAAAATACTCCATGTCATGCCCCTCACACTTCGCCACCGCCCAGTCCAGCGCGGCCCCTTCTAAGTCGATCACTTTCATGGTCAGTCCCCCGTGTTGATTTCGTGTTTGCCAAACTTCAAGACACCCTCATAACAGGAGCAGGTTGTCTCGTCCGTAAACTCCACCAGCAGGGCCCCGAAGGGCTCGTCTTTGCACAATCCCACCGGGGTGAGACCGATCAGACCCGCATCCACCGGGAATGCGTTGTTGAACTGGTCGTGATAGAGGCCATCGCCGTAGGCAGTCCCGAAACCCAGGACCTGGTAGACCTCCCCATCGGACTCCACCTTGCCAATCGGCCGCTCGAAGAACTCGCAACTGTTGAGCAGATCCATCCATAGGTCGCTGGGGACCGCATAGCAGGGGTCGCAAAGCCAATACTTCCCGGCTGGGACTTGCACCTCGTAATCGGCATTTATCACTCTCATTTCACCGTCTCCTCGACTTGATAATTTGGCAGGGACCGCACCCAGGAATCTCTCCGGGGTTCGTTTACTTCTGTCACCTCGAACTGGATCCCGGCCTCCTTCATGGCCTTGGCAAATAGGGAATAGTCGCAATCTTCTTCGAGGAAAGCATCGTCCAGTCGCTGGTATGAATACGGACTGACCTGGCCCTCGATCCCAAGCTCACGAAGTAAGGCCCGGGGGACTTGTAGCCAACCATGCCCGGGGTCTGAATAGAAAATAAATTGCTTCACTTGATTCTCCTAGCAGTAAAGACGGGAAGCCCCCGCCCCGTTGGACCCAGTAGGCCCAACAGGTCGTGGCCTACCGACAGAGGGCGGCGTGGTCCTCGGGGGTGTCGTAGCGGTCATGTATCGCCACTGCCCCATAGTGAGGGGACCCGGTAAGCTCTCGCACCGCCTCGGACCATCGGGAGTCGCACGAATACCCGAAGTTTCCCCCAGCCATCGGGCCAACCTGCCCCGATTTCGCCTCAACCGGGCAGAGAACGGCATGGCCTCGGCCCCCTGGCCCCTGGATCAATCGGAACGCTGGATGTGCTGGGCCCGGCTCGAACGGCCCCGGGACATTGATCACACAGACCGACCCGGCCTGGGATGATGCGCCGCCGTTGGTGCAGTCACCCAGGCCCCACCTGTAAACACTGACAGACAAACCCATGATTAAGCCTCCACTTTTTCGATGTAGCCCAGGGCCACCAGTTCGGAATGTTCAACCCCCCATTGCTCCGGGGTGAGGTCTCGAAGGGCCCAAGAAACAAAGTGATAGAGGTCCGAAAAGTCTCCGCGACTTAACGCCTCGGCCTGGGCCCTTGTCACTTCTTCCTTAACTTTTTCCAAGTCCATGATTTTTTCTCCTAGCATGACGGGAAACCCCCGCCCCGGAACCCTCCTCGAAGGGCTCCAGGTCGAAGGCTCAACGGGGGGGACACCACCGAGCAATTGAGATTTTTAGGTGTATCTCGTTCACGGTGCTATCCCGGGGCGAGATCATCTCCCAATAGCGGTCCCGGCCGCCCTCGGTCATCCGGGCGCACCATGTGTAGAGATCATCGGTCTGGCATTCGTCCACCATGAAGCAATCGAACCCCTTTAGTCGGGTCCAGTTGGCCGGGGGCAGGACCTCCAGCATCTCGTAGAAACGGCCCTGGTCGATCTCTCTAGCGGGTTCGCCTCGGTTCTTCCTCATGTCCTTATACCGTTGGTCCCAGTCGGTCATCTCGTAGTCTTGGCTCATTCTTCGGTCTCCTCGTCTTCTTCG
>CAYWZI010000009.1:21048-26667 GCA_964462815.1 uncultured Microbacteriaceae bacterium | reverse complement strand
TCGTCCTCCTCGTTAAATCGGGGGCTCAATTCGTTGCAGTCCAACATCTCCCGAACATCGTCGTGGCTCATGTATTTGAGGGCGCACAGAAGCAGGTGATCTGCCTCGACCATGCCCGAATCGACTAAATCAAGGGCGAAGGCCCGGGGGTCGGTTTTGAATTGTTGCTCGTCCATGGTGGTCTCCTAAAGGGTTATGCGTTGGGCGGTGCGGTCGTTGATCTGCCCGGCCCGGTGTAGCTGGTCGATAAAGTCAACGAAGGCGCATCGGGTGTCAACATGGTGGACAAGCTCGGCGGTCTTGTCGGAATTGCTCCATCCATACCGATGACGGCGGCGGGGAAGTGTTGGGTGCGTCTCCCAGAATAGGGCGCGGATCTGCTGAAAGGTCATTTTCTATTCTCCTCGGTCAGTGCGGCCGATCCAGTCGGCTCCGATTACATTTGGGAAATACTCGGCAAAATAGCCCCGGTCACACATGGTTTTCACATGGACCCGGCCCGTAGAAGCTGGCTTGTGCGGCTCGGCCCAGCCCGTCACGACATGAGGCCGGCCCCGTAGGTGGACTATGTCGCCCACGGACACTGGGGTCTGTGTGTTCTCATAAACTAAAGTCGGCATTGCAAGATCTCCTGAAAAGGGGCCCGGTCTCCCGGGCCTGGGGTTTACCGGGCAAATTCGGTCCAGCTTGGAGCGGTCCAGAAGTCGTCACGGGGGACGCACTCATACCCGGCGGCCTCCAACTCCTCCCGGGCCTCCTCGTCCCAGGCTTCTGGCAGTTCGTTTTCGATGGTGTAGGCCCACTCGGTCTGGGCCTCGTCCTCGTCATCGAACACGGCCTGCACCGAGAGATAAATTCCCAGGTTGTGGGGATTGGATCGAATGCGGAAGCGAACCCCGGCGGCCACGGCCTCGGGGAATGTCCGCTCAAGCTGAGCAACGAAAGCTTTGCACTCGGAGCGCATCCGGGGCATATAGTCGCCCGGGCCCACTTGGGCGCATGGTTCGTCAGTGGGGGTGGGTGAAAGATCGAGAAAGTCTCTCATTTGGTGGTCTCCTTGTGATAGGGCAGAAGGGCGAGGAAGGCCCAGACGGTCACGATGACGGCGACTAAAGCTCGGGCACTGAATGGGTGGATGGTCCCGGTGTATCCGAGGGCGAAGGTGGTCCCCATGAGACTGAGGGCCACGAGTGAGAAAACAAGCTGAGCGGTTTTCATTTGGTGCTGATCTCCTTGAATGGGGCCAGGGCCCCGGGTGTCATTCGTTGGTGAACCACTGGCCGCCGATGCGGCAGGCCACGCGGAAGGCTTCGTTCTCTACTGCTTGCCGGGCTTCGTCCCTGGTCTCGTAGTCGCCCTGGGGGCCGTAGCTGAAGCTTGAGCGGAATTCCGAAGCGGGTTCGCTTTCTTCGTTGGCCGGGTAGATCACATAAACCCCAGAGTGGTCTGTGCCTTCCCAGTCGATCATCACGGCGAGAGATGCTTGTGTCATGGTTGGTTCTCCTAGCTGGTTAAGTGGTAGACGGCCACAGGGGAAATTGTCGCCCCTGTTGCCTTGACTGTCAAGCGTTGTGGTAGTTCCCGGCCTGGGGCTACAATCTCAACAATTTTTAAACCCCGGGGAATCTTATGCGGCTCACTCGAAAGCAGGTCAAGGAAGCACTCGAACAGACACCCATCGAACAGGTGTTGCTGGGGAGTGTAGGAGCGAAAGAAATCACACTGACACCGAAGCAGAGGGAATTCGCTAGGCAGATTGCACTGGGGGAGACGAAGGCGGGAGCGTACAGAAAGAGCAGGACCACCAGGGCCAAGCCGGAGACGGCGAGTAAACGAGGCCAGGAGCTAGCGGCCAATGGGGCCATCACGGCCCAGGTCGAGGCGTTCAAGGCGGCATTCGAGGCGCAGAAGTACCAGACCCCCGCCCACTTGCGGGCCCTGGCGATCCACGAGCTGACCAAACACGCACTCAACGAGGACTGCCCACCAGCTCAGAGGATCAAAGCTTTGGAGCTCATTGGCAAGATGACCGAAGTCGCCCTGTTCACTGAACGGCGGGAGATCGTCCAGGTCACCGACTCGGACTCGATCCGGGCCCGGCTGATGGATACCCTCCGCACGATCACCCAGGCTGAGGCAGTAGATGTAGAGGACACGGCGGCCGCTTCGCTTCTGGCTGAGCTAGCTGAGCCGATCACCGAGGCCCAGGACACCGAGGCCCAGGCCGATGAGGCCCAGGACCCCGAGACAATTCTTAATAGCACCCCCCCGGTGGACCCCCACCCCCCGGCCGCGTGACTTTCGCCGGGTCCCCCCCCCTACATAGTATTTCAGACACCCGATGAGCAATTTTTTCGCCCCCACCTTACTCACTGCCTGCAAAAACACCCCCCCTTGTCTTTTTGGGTCCCCAGATATATTTGTAGCAATTATCTGTTGCATATCAACATTTAAGGTTTTCATATAATGTTGCATATCAACAGTTCATTTGGACAAATGTAAATGACTCCAGCTCAGAGAGAGGTGTTCTTGATCATTGATGAGTGGTGGAAGATGTATGGTTATGGGCCGTCGTTGCAGAACATCAGGGACAAGGTGGAGCGTCCTCAGAGCATTGCGGCTATACAGAAGAAGGTGAAGGCTTTGATTAGGCTGGGGATCTGTAAAGGGCAAAAGCACCGGGCCAGGTCGGTGAGACCTTCGGGGTTGAGGGTGCATAAGATCATATGAATTTAGCTGACTTGATTGCTAATTTGCCTGAAGGGGAGAGGGCCGGGCTTCTTGAAATGGCCCAGCAGTATCAGGAGGCGTTGACCCGGGAGAAGTGTCAAAAGAGCTTTTTGGAGTTTGTGAAAGCCATGTGGCCCGGCTTTATACACGGCAGACACCACGCAGTGATGGCAAAGAAGTTTGAGGCCATGGCCCAGGGGAAGTTAAAGAGACTGATCATCAACATGCCCCCTAGACATACAAAGTCTGAGTTTGCTTCGTACTTATTGCCGGCCTGGTTCTTGGGTTTGTATCCAGGAAAGAAGATCATCCAGTCATCGAATACAGCGGAGCTTGCTGTTGGTTTTGGTCGAAAGGTAAGGAACCTGGTAGACGGGGAGGCTTACGCAAAGATCTTTCCAAATGTTGCTCTACGACACGACTCCAAAGCGGCAGGTCGTTGGTCTACGAACCAAAACGGCGAGTACTTTGCTATCGGTGTGGGCGGTACGGTGACTGGTAAGGGTGCGGATCTACTGATTATTGACGACCCACATTCGGAACAAGAGGCAGCCCTGGCCTCAAACGACCCCTCGATTTACGACAAGGTCTATGAGTGGTTTACCTCCGGCCCAAGACAGCGACTCCAGCCTGGTGGGTCGATTGTGATCGTGATGTGCATGACCGGAGACACCGACGTTTTAATGTCTGGCGGAACCAACAAAAAACTTAAAGACATCCGCCCCGGGGATGTGGTGGCTACATTTGATAACGGGCGGTTGGCTACATCTAAAGTCCTCAACCATCAGTCAAGTGGTGTTGATTCCATATACAAAATACAAACACAATCTGGTAAAATACTTCGAGCAAACGAGAGACATCCGTTTCTCATAATGAACGAAGGGGTACTGGAATGGACAAGGCTAAAACATCTCAGGAACGGGGATTTACTTGTATCGTTGAAGGATGCAATAGACCTGCCAGATCAACAACCAAACCGGGAAAGTGTGGGGCATGTATGTCCCGAGAGTCTTACCACCGGAAAAACCCAGATGCACCGTACCGCCCACTTGGCAGTCATGGAATGTGGAAAGGGGTTAAGTGCAGCGTGGACGGCTGTGAGAACAAGGTTGCAAGTCGTGGGCTTTGCTCCACCCACTACGGCAAAAAATATACCCCCAAAAAATCCTCTGAGGAGGCTAGAAAACACCGCATTAAACATCGTTACGGCATCACTGTGGAGCAGTACGAGTCGATGGTTAAAGAGCGTGGGAACCTTTGTGATGTCTGCGGCCAACCCCCAACAAGCAACAACACTCGTGCCCATTGGAATGGGAAGCTGTGCATTGACCACTGTCATGACACAGGAACGGTCAGAGGGCTTCTTTGCAACGACTGCAACCTTGCGGTCGGATATGGAAAAACAGCAAATGTTCTTGAACGAGCTGCATCGTATCTCCGACTTCACAGTAGATCCGATAACGTCGATAACACCTGATGGGGAAGAAGAAGTTTTTGATGTTGAGGTTGATCGTACTGAAAATTTCATCGCCAATGGCGTGGTCAGCCACAACACCCGCTGGGGTAAGAGAGATTTGACTGGCCAGGTTTTAAAAGCGGAGATGCAGAGGGGCGGAGAAGAGTGGGATGTCATTGAATTCCCCGCCATCCTTCCATCTGGGAACCCGTTGTGGCCTGAATTTTGGGACTTAAATGAGCTAGAAGCCCTGAGAAATGAGCTTCCAAACCAAAAATGGCAGGCCCAGTACCAACAAAGCCCCACCTCAGACACCTCGGCAATCATTAAAAGAGAGTGGTGGAACATCTGGGATGAGGAAACTCCCCCGCCTTGTGACTACACACTGATGTCTTGGGATACGGCGTTTGAAAAAACCAACCGGGCCGACTATTCGGCATGCACTTTGTGGGGCGTCTTTGAGTATCCAGACGACACAGGGACGCCACAGTCCAATTTGATCCTTCTAAACGCCTTTAGAGACCGGATGGAATTCCCAGAACTCAAGAAAAGAGCCGTTGAAGAGTGGAAAGAGTGGAGCCCAGACTCGGTGATTATTGAAAAAAAGGCATCCGGTGCCCCTTTAATCTATGAACTCAGAGCCATGGGCATTCCAGTCCAGGAATACACCCCGGTTCGAGGCAACGACAAGATCAGCCGATTGAACGCCGTGTCGGATTTGTTTGCCTCTGGGAGAGTTTGGGCGCCGGGAACCCGGTGGGCCGATGAAGTCATTGACGAAGTCGCAAGTTTTCCAAGTGGAGAGCACGACGACTATGTGGACGCCGTCTCTCTAGCTTTGATGAGGTTCAGGAAGGGCGGTTTTATCCGTACACTCTTAGATGAAGAAGACGAACCACTCTCTTTCCACAGAAAAGTTAGCTACTACTAATGGAAAATTGTTTCAGAGCGATTGATTATCAGTGTCCCTTGAGGCCGTATTTGCTGGACGTTATTTTCGTCTCAGAGCCCAGCCATTGGGTGGACTACTACAACTTCAAAGCACTCTTGCTAAACCCAGACTTCGTGCGCCAAGACAAATTTCTTGGGGATCTGGCGACCAAAAGAGAGTACATGGCCGGGTTATTGGAGATACCAACATCCACGGTCTACAACTGGCACACCGATACGGATCGCCACTGCGGGTTGAATATGCTAGTGTATGACGACGGACAGAGCAGGTGTTTGTTCGCCCCAGGGGGTGAGCAGGTGGTCATGCCATTTGTTGAATTAAAGTACGAGCCAGATACCTTTTACGCATTTAATACCACGGTACCTCACTCGGTCCTGAATTTTACAAAAAAGCGATACATGTTCAGCTTGGAATTTACCGGTAAAGACTTCGGACTGACCTACGACACGCTTCTATCAGACATTAAGGAACTAGGCTATGG
>CAYWZI010000009.1:0-20948 GCA_964462815.1 uncultured Microbacteriaceae bacterium | reverse complement strand
TCAAGCCCCGTTGGGTTTATCGTCCGAGATGATGGAAGAAGGGCCAGACATTGAGATCGAGATCGAGGATCCAGAGTCAGTCAACATCCGAATGGACGGTTTGGAGATTGACATTGAGCCCAGGAAAGAAACCGCAGAGGATTTCAATGCCAACCTGGCCGAGTTTCTAAGCGAAGAAGAGCTTGCCTATATCGCCTCTGAACTGATCGGTGACTTTGACGAAGACATTGGTTCGAGGAAGGACTGGATCCAGACTTATGTGGATGGCCTTGAACTTCTAGGTCTCAAGATTGAGGAAAGAGCAGAGCCATGGCAAGGAGCCTGTGGCGTCTACCATCCTTTGCTAGCAGAAGCCCTGGTTAAATTCCAGGCTGAAACCATGATGTCCACCTTCCCAGCTGCGGGACCGGTGAAAACACACATCATTGGAAAAGAAACCCAAGAAAAGAAGGATTCTGCCAAGCGGGTCCAGCTGGATATGAACTATCAGCTGACCGATGTCATGAAAGAGTACCGCCCAGAGCACGAAAGAATGCTGTGGGGCCTGGGGTTGTCGGGCAACGCCTTCAAAAAGGTCTACTTCGATCCCAATATTGACCGGCAAGTCTCTCTTTTCATCCCAGCAGAAGACATGGTGGTCCCCTACGGCGCTTCAGATCTGGAGTCTGCCGAGCGGGTGACGCATGTTATGAGGAAAACTGAGAACGAACTTAGGAAATTACAAGTTTCTGGGTTCTATGTGGATGTAGACCTCGGCCCTCCAAACAACACCCTGGATGAAGTCGAGAAAAAGATTGCTGAAAAGCTTGGTTTCCGTGCAACAACGGACAGCCGGTACAAATTGCTGGAAATGCACGTCAATCTGGACATTTCTGGCCATGAGCACCGGGATTCCAACGGCGAATTGACCGGAATCGCCCTGCCTTATGTTGTGACCATTGAAAAGGGGTCGTCCACCGTCCTGGCCATTAGAAGAAACTGGGAAGAAGGGGATGAAACCTACCAAAAGCGGCAGCATTTTGTGCACTACGGGTACGTTCCAGGCTTTGGGTTCTACTGTTTTGGCCTGATTCACCTGATTGGGGCCTTTGCCAAATCTGGCACCTCGATCATTCGGCAGCTTGTGGATGCCGGAACACTTGCCAATCTGCCTGGTGGCTTCAAGACCAAGGGTCTGCGAGTCAAGGGTGACGACACCCCGATCTCCCCGGGAGAGTTTAGGGATGTGGACGTAGCCTCGGGGGCCTTGAAGGACAACCTCCTCCCCCTTCCCTACAAAGAGCCAAGTCAGACGCTGTTCCAACTGTTCAATAAGGTAATCGAAGAAGGCCGCCGTTTCTCGAACACGGCAGACCTCCAGATCTCCGATATGTCGTCTCAAGCACCGGTCGGAACAACCCTGGCTATCTTGGAGAGAACCCTCAAGACCATGTCTGCGGTCCAGGCCCGGGTCCACTACTCCATGAAGCAGGAGCTTGGTCTTCTCAAGAAGATCATTGCGGCCTACACCCCAGAGGAGTACAGCTACGAACCTGTGTATGGCCATCGGTACGCCAAACGAGCGGACTATGACAATGTGGATGTCATCCCGGTCTCAGATCCAAACGCCTCCACCATGGCCCAGCGGATCGTTCAGTACCAGGCTGTCTTCCAACTGGCCCAACAGGCACCCAATCTATTCAACATGCCCCTTCTGTATCGGCAGATGTTGGATGTCCTGGGAGTTAAAGAGGCTCAAAAGCTGGTTCCGATGGATGAGGATCAGAAGCCAACCGATCCGGTGACAGAGAACCAAAACATTCTGTCTGGCAAGCCCGTCAAGGCATTTGACTACCAGGACCACAAGGCCCACATCACCGTTCACATGTCAGCCATGCAAGATCCGAAGATCCTCCAGTTGTTGCAGGGCAACCCAATGGCCCAGCAGATGCAGGCCGTGATGATGAACCACATCAACGAGCACCTGGGTATGGAGTACAGAAAGCAGATCGAACTCCAGCTTGGATTCAATCTCCCCCCGAACAAGGACGAGTCTGGGGAAGACATCCACATCAACCCAGAAGTCGAGTCCCTGCTCTCTCCGGTCCTGGCCCAGGCTGCCCAAAGACTCCTGCAACAGAATACGGCAGAGGTTTCCCAGCAGAAGGCCATGCAAGAAGCCCAAGACCCGATCATTCAAATGCAGCAGCAGGAACTTGCCATTAAGCAGGCCGAAGTCCAAAGGAAGGCTCAAAAGGACCAGATGGACGCTGAGCTTCGGGCGAAACAGCAACAAATCGAGGTGGGCCGGATCATGTCTCAACAAGAGACTGAGAAGGAAAAACTCTTTACCGAGAAACAGCTTGAGATGTTGAAGCTGGCCGCCGAGATGAGGAATGAGAAAGAGCGGGATGTCGTCAAGATGGGAGTGGACATTGCCAAACAACTCTCATCCCAGGCCCACCAGCGAGAGATTACGGGGAAGAATAAATGACAGCACTCGAAATCGTATGCAAACAAATAGATGAAAAGGTCCAACAGATTAAGGACTTCATGTCTGATGGCCGGTGCGAGAACTTCGAGGAGTATTCAAGAATTAGCGGTGAGATACGGGGTCTGCTCATTGCTAAAGGTTATGCCCTAGACCTCAAACAAACCATGGAGAATGCGGATGAGTGAGCTGCTAATCGGTACAAACCCCGATAACCCGGCAGTAGTTGGTTCGATAAACCTAACGGCAACAAACGAAGAGAAGGCTAGACAGTTGCCAAAGCCCTCTGGCTATCGCATTTTGTGTGCGATACCTGAGATTGATAAAGAGTATGAAAGTGGTGTCTTAAAAGCGGACATTACGCTTCATCACGAAGAGCTGTTAACCACAGTCTTGTGGGTAATAGAACTGGGTCCAGACTGCTACAAAGATGCGTCCCGCTTCCCCAGTGGCCCTTGGTGCAAGAAAGGCGACTTTGTTTTGGTCCGCCCCCATGCTGGCACCCGGGTTGTAATCCATGGCCGTGAATTCAGGTTGATCAACGACGACTCTGTTGAGGCCGTGGTGGATGAGCCTCGCGGTATTCGGCGTAAATAACAGGAGGACAAAATGCCTGATTTTGAAAAAACGGAGTTTAAGTTTCCCGACGAAGTAAAAATTGAAGCGCCTGGCGATAACATTGACATCGAATTAGAGATTGAAGATGACACCCCAGAGGAAGACAGGGGTCGCCAGCCTCTTCCACTTTCTTTAAAAGAGGAGCTGGAAAAGGATGACCTGGAGTCTTATGACGACGAGGTCAAACAAAAGCTCAAGCAGATGCGCAAGGTGTATCACGATGAACGCCGAGAGAAGGAGCAGGCGTTTCGTGAGCAGCAAGAAGCCATCCGTTTGGCCCAGTCCTTGGTCGAGGAAAACAAGCGCATTCGTTCTATTCTCCAGACCGGCAGCCAAGAGTATGCAAGCACCCTGCAAAATGCGGCCCGTTTGGAATTAGAAGCTGCACGACGAGCTTATAAGGAAGCCTACGATTCTGGGGATTCTGACCAGATTATGGAGGCCCAGGAAAAGCTCACCGATGCGGGGATGCGGTTGAAGCAGGCAGAGAACTTTAAGATGCCAGCTTTACAACAACAGGAATATGTAGTACAAAATACTCCATCAGAACCAGAGCGTCCGGCTAACCCCAAGTTAGAAGCGTGGCAAGAACGCAATCCTTGGTACGGCGTGGACGATGAAATGACCGCAGCAGCTTTGGGTTTACACGAAAAACTCAAAAAGTCTGGTGACGTTCAAATCGGGTCTGACGAGTATTACGCGATTTTGGACAAAACAATTCGCAGACGTTTCCCCGAGCAGTTTGAAGAGGAGACGGGTTCTAAGGCAAAAGCTGAGTCTCGTACAAAACCGAGCACGGTGGTAGCCCCAGCAATGCGAAGCACTGCTCCGCAGAGAATCAAGCTAAAAGCGAGTCAAGTCGCCTTGGCTAAGAAGTTGGGTTTAACACCAGAGCAGTACGCCCTTGAACTACGCAAATTGGAGATCTAAAATGGCTGAACAAAATCGAGCATCACGAGAAGTAGCAACCCGAGCAACCTTTGAGCGTCCCAAGCAGTGGATGCCGCCAGAATTGCTCCCGGAGCCTGACAAGCAGGCTGGGTATGCTTATCGTTGGATTCGCGTCTCAATGCTGAACCAGGCTGACCCACGTAACGTCTCTACCAAAATTAGAGAAGGCTGGGAGCCGGTGAGGGTTGAGGAGCAACCTAAATTTCAACTGCTAATTGATCCCAATAGTCGTTTTAAAGACAACATTGAGATCGGCGGGTTGTTGCTCTGCAAGGCCCCGGAAGAGTTTGTGCAGCAACGTGCTGACTATTACAGCAAGCACACCACTGCCCAGACCGAGGCCGTAGACAACCACCTTATGCGTCAAAGCGACCCGAGGATGCCTCTTTTCAATGAGAAGAAGTCTTCGACCAGCTTTGGTACCGGAACTTAATTTTTAGGAGTTAAACATGGCTTACCCTACTGTTAGCAAGCCTTATGGTTTGCAGCCGGTCAATCTGATCGGCGGTCAGGTTTTTGCCGGAGCAACTCGCTATCGTCGTATTGCCAGCACCTACGCTACGGCAATCTTCTATGGTGATCTGGTGAAACTTACAACGGACGGCACGGTTGTGCTGGCCAACGAAACCTCAACTGGTCCTTCCACGGGCTTTGCTGGCGTTTTCTTGGGCTGCACCTACACGGACCCGACGAGCAAGCAAGTTCGTTTCCAGCAGTTTTACCCCGGTGGCATCACTGCCCCCACTGGTACGTTCATCAACGCCATCATTGCTGATGATCCTGACACCCTGTTTAAGGCTGTTGTGGTCTCCAGCGGCACGACCGTGACTGGTATCCAGTACAGCGCCATCGGTGAGAACGCTGATCTGGTGCAGACTGCTGGTTCAACTGTTACCGGCAATTCCTTGGTTGCGATCAACGCAACGACCGGCACGGCCAAAACCAAGCCGATCCGCATCGTTGACGTAGTCCAGGACACTTCTTACGAATCTGGTGGCAACATCATATTCCCGGAAGTGATCGTCAAGATCAACGCTCCTTCGGTGGACGGTGATGGTGTTTCGTCCGGCGGCCATATGTACAACAACCCGCTTGGCATTGCTTAAGGAGCTAAATCATGGCTATTTCACGTGCACAACTACTTAAAGAACTTCTCCCCGGACTTAACGCTTTGTTTGGCCTTGAGTATGCTAAATACGGCGAAGAGCACAAGGAGATCTACGAGACCGAAACTTCTGAGCGTTCGTTCGAGGAAGAGACCAAGCTGTCTGGTTTCTCGGCCGCTCCTGTCAAAAACGAAGGCTCTGCCATCGCCTATGACAATGCTCAGGAAGCTTTCACTGCTCGGTATAACCACGAGACCATTGCTCTTGGTTTCTCGCTGACCGAAGAGGCCATCGAGGACAACCTGTACGACAGCCTGTCTGCTCGTTACACCAAGGCCCTGGCCCGTGCAATGTCCTATACCAAGCAGGTTAAGGCTGCGGCAGTTCTGAACAACGGCTTTGACGCCAATTTCCCTGGTGGCGATGGCGTTCCTTTGTTCTCAAATGCCCACCCCTTGGTTTCTGGCGGCACCAACAGCAACGTTCCTACGACCCCCACTGACCTGAACGAGACTTCTCTTGAGAATGCCGTCATTCAGATCGCTGCGTGGACGGACGAGCGTGGCCTGCTGATCGCAGCCAAGCCCCGTAAGTTGGTCGTTCCCCCCGGACTCCAGTTCGTGGCCACCCGTCTGCTTGAGACGGAGCTTCGTGTTGGCACGGCGGACAACGACATCAATGCGATCAAGAACAACGGTTCCATCCCCGAGGGATATACCGTTAACCACTTCTTGACCGACACCAACGCCTGGTTCCTGTGTACAGACGTGCCCAACGGTATGAAGCACTTTATTCGTACCCCGCTGCAAAACAGCATGGACGGCGACTTCGACACCGGTAACGTGCGCTACAAGGCACGTGAGCGTTATTCCTTCGGATTCTCGGATCCTCTTGGAATGTTCGGTTCGCAGGGCTAAGTAAGACGGGATAGGGGGCTTCGGCCCCCTTCCTTTTTTATGGTACTGGTGTATAGTTTTAGCAAGTCTAGGATTTATAACCCATGCAGACTGGCCTAGCAGACTTAGTAGAGACGGCATGGGAATGTGCTACTACACGAAAGGAGCCTTAAATGGCCCGCACAACTTTTTCTGGACCAGTTGCGTCCGATAATGGGTTTGAATTTAAAAGCGACAACGCTAATGTAGTTGAAATTGTTGCTCCCGCTTCCCTTTCCGCAGATTACACACTGACACTGCCCCCCAACGACGGTACTACCGGTCAAGTATTGACGACCGACGGAAGTGGTGTGACCACTTGGACGACCAACGGCGCTGGCACGGTTACTTCTGTGGGTGGTACTGGTACGGTTAACGGCCTGACCCTGACCGGTACAGTTACTTCTACTGGCTCTTTGACGCTTGGCGGAAGCTTTGCTTTGGTTGCAAGTGCTGTGGCTAACCTTGAAGACGTTGCAGACGCAATCAACACCGCCGATAAGTACACCGGCAAGATGGTTGTTGTTCTTGCTTCTGGTCTGATCTTCACGGCTTCTGGTGCTGCCGCTGCTGATGTTTGGCGTGCTTCTGATGGTACGACCACTGCGACTCCGGTCTAATAGGAGGCCCACATGGGTATGCAATCTGACGTTTGGTCAGCAACGTGGTTTAGCGACACCGCCGCTTTAAGAGCTTCCGCTGCTATCGCCGGTACTGGGGCAATCACACTGTTGACCACAGCAGTTGGTTTTAACGGAGTTGGTGCCAAGGTAACTGTCACCTCGTCCGGTGATGAAGACGACACCGAATTCACGGTTGTTGGAATCGGGATGGACGGAACCCAGATCACTGAAGTGATTACCGGGGTGGACACAAACACGGTTGCTAGTGTCAACTACTACACCTCAATCGTCTCGATCTCGAATGATACGGCCTCGGTGGGCGACATCAGCCTTGGCCTGTCCGGTCTGGCCCTTCCAAAGAGCCGAATTCGTGGGGTCTATTTCTTGGGTGCAGCAAACGCTGGATCCGTTACTGTTACCCGTGACAGTGACTCTAGGACCATTCTTAGCCTGGT
This sequence comes from uncultured Microbacteriaceae bacterium, assembly GCA_964462815.1. Lineage (GTDB taxonomy): Bacteria > Actinomycetota > Actinomycetes > Actinomycetales > Microbacteriaceae > Microcella. The sequence goes on along the minus strand of CAYWZI010000009.1, from coordinate 13,790 downwards.
CAGCCCAGCTGGATCGGGAGCAAACGCATTTAACTTCTACATCCCGGGTGAGGGCATCGTCAGCACCTATACGCTAGAAGACTATGCGACGGTGACACTCAGTGAGGTGTCGTCGGCCACATTCCTGTGTAGCTAATCATGGCCAAGATGGGGATCAAAACCTCTGTGAAGTCGGGCAACTTTCGTCCGACCAAGCAAGGTGCTGGTATGACCTCTAAAGGAGTGGCGGCATATCGCAAAGCCAATCCTGGATCAAAGCTCAAAACTGCTGTTACTGGAGACAATCCATCTAAAGCGGATGCCAAGCGCCGCAAGTCCTTTTGTGCTCGATCCTTGGGTCAGATGAAGAAGTTTCCCGAGGCCGCTAAAGACCCCAACAGCCGCATTCGACAGGCTAGAAAACGGTGGAAGTGCTAAATGGAAATGATGCTATGGAACGTCGTCTTATCGGCGATTGTGGGCGTTATGGTGTTCATGCTTAAAGGCAAGTTCGACGAACTTCAGCGCATCAGCATCCTTTTAAACAGGACAAGGGAGGAAGTGGCTCGTGACCACATTACTCGTGCAGAAGTTAGGGCCGATCTGGAAAAAATTCGTGAACACTTTGACTCAGGCTTTAAGCGCCTTGAAGACAAAATTGATGCCCTCGGGCAAAGGAGATAAGTGATGGCTTACGAAGATACCGAAGACTATAAGAATTTGATGAAGGCCCAGGCCCGTGAGGGTGCTGAGCCAGGCACGGAATCTATGGCGGCTTTTATGAAGCGCACCGGTACCAAGGCGAAACGCCCTAAAGCTACAGTTGGTGGCCCAAAGATTGTCACCAAAGAGCAGATGAAGAAGGCCGGGTTTGACAACCTTCGTGACTATCTGAATGCGCAGAAGGGACTGACCAGGCGCAAGACAGACACAGACATCATTACCGAAGGTGCCACCAAGATGTACAACGAGTCATTTGGTGGAATGAAACCGATGACCATGGACCAAATTATAAAAGCTGAAGAGCTGACGCAAGGTATGTCGGACAAGGCCAGGTCTCAACAAGGCCAGTTTGGAACCATGAAAAAGGGCGGAGCTGTTAAGTCCTACAAACAAGGCGGCATGGTGTCCTCCGCTTCCAAACGTGCTGATGGCATCGCCATTCGTGGTAAGACACGAGGAAAGATGGTCTAAGTGGCCAAGTTCCAGCGCAAACTTGATGACATGTATGTTGACGAGTCGTTTGACGAGTACTACGACCGTATATACAAGAACGACCCCGAGATGAGAAGCCGGGCGCCTGTATTTGGTGACGATACAGGCAAGGGGTTTGGTGGCGCTGGAACACGGTACGACAGGAATACAAGCCCTAGTATTCTGACTCCAGAGAGGGTAGAGGCTGCCGAAGCCCCGGTTCGACGTGCAGAGGAAAGACTCCGCAAAGAGGCTGAGGAAGAGCTAAAGGCCAAGAGAGAAGGCAGGAGAATACCGAAGTACTACAAGAAGGGCGGAATGGTTTCCGCATCTAAACGGGCAGATGGGATTGCTATTCGTGGGAAGACAAGAGGGCGGATCGTATGAACGACAAAGATAAACAAATGCTCGGCAACCTATCGCCAGCCTACGGAATGATGACCGGCCATGGCGCATTTGGTCAGATGGCTGATAGCGGCCTGGGCGGAGTTCTCCCTTCAATGATGGCAGAGCAGCGTCAAAAGAAAAAAGACGGCACGGAAATGACCCAGCAAGAAGCATCCCCGGCCATGAAGAAGGGCGGCAAGGTCTCCTCAGCCTCTAAGAGAGCAGACGGTATCGCAATTCGTGGCAAGACCAAGGGACGGATGGTGTAGCACCATGAGAAAGATTTCAGAATTCATCCAGGATATGGTGAAACGAGCGATGGGTGTCAACCCTAGATCGGTACAGCTTCCAACGGGACAGTCATACAACCCAGATACTTATAAACCCGCTAGAGAAAATATGAAAAAGGGCGGTAAAGTTTCATCAGCTTCTAAACGTGCAGATGGTATTGCTCGACGTGGTAAGACCAAAGGACGAATCGTTTAATGTACTTGACCAGCAACATTCCATATTTCAAATGTTGGGTTAGGAAAGAGTTTACAAATGGGCATCAAAATTATCACGGGGAGTATGTGCATGCGCTGGCAGTCGCTGTCACGACGATCCCTGACCGATGCCTTAGTTTTCAAGTCGTCTTTACTGGGTGCGAAGCAGAAGGTGAGCCAAACGTCCATGGCGGGGCTATGTGGGCCCGTATGCCGATCACTGCTCTTGTGGGTGACATCCCCCTTCAGGAGTGGCCTGAGCGCATGCAGACCCATCTGGCGCAGCCTTGGGACTGTAGTTCGTACAACCATGGGATCGTCAAGATTGACAGGGCGCAACCCTCTCCGTGGCTGTGCAAGATTAACAACGAGTTTCACACCGGTCGGTATCTGTTCACGGTGGACTATGCAGAGAGCGAAGTATCAGAAGACCCCTCTCAGCATAAACAGAGCCATGTGCTCATCTTGACGGACGCAGGCAAATGGACGGGAAACGTAGTGGCTTTACCCAACAATCGAGTGCGAGTCACCAGCCCAGCGTATTGGGTGACAGGCGAGGGAGCGCCCGATTTTCGACCCAGCCAATGGATTCATTGTGCGGAGCAAGACGATTCGTACATGGACCCAGAGGTGACTTTCAACAACTTGTATAAGGAGTAGTAAAAATGATGAAGTCCAAAATGATGGCTGGTGGCGGCATGATGTCCAAGATGAAGGCTGGCGGTGGCGTGGCCAAGATGACCAAGTCTGAGGCGCCCTCCAAGATGGGCAAGGTTAAGACCGGCGCCACCCCTGACGGTGTTGCTGTCAAAGGCAAGACCAAGGGCACCATGGTCAAGATGACCAAGGGTGGAATGGCCAAGGCCAAGATGATGCGTAGCGGCGGAAAGGCTTGCTAAATGCGCCCTTCTCGTGGAATGGGAGACATCCTCCCATCTAAGATGCCCGGCCCCAAAGTTGGAAAGCGCAAGGATGGGGACAAGTTTACGAAGTTTGCCGAGGGCGGCAAGGTGAAGTCACGAGTAAACGAGGCTGGAAACTATACCCAGCCAGGCATGAGAAAGAGGTTGTTTGAACAGATCAAAGCCGGTGGTAAAGGTGGTGCGCCAGGGCAATGGTCGGCGAGGAAGGCGCAAATGTTAGCCCAGCAGTACAAGAAGGCTGGCGGCGGGTACAAAGATTGAAAGCGCCTCAGAAAAGTCTGAAGGACTGGACTGCCCAAAAGTGGAGAACCAAAAGTGGTAAACCGTCAACTCAGGGTTCAAAAGCTACAGGCGAGAGGTATCTCCCAGAGAAGGCTATCAAGGCTTTGTCACCTTCTGAATACGCAGCATCAACACGAGCAAAACGAGCAGGAAAAGCCGCAGGCAAGCAGTTCGTTAAACAACCTACCGGAATTGCTAAAAAAACAGCGAGGCATCGATAATGGCTGAGAAACAAAAAGACGGCGGTCGCACCCAATACATCGACCGTAGGATGAAAGAGGGTAGGGCAAAAGACATCATCATTGGTGGTAGTCGTTTGTTGGACAAGGCTGGCCTTCGTCAAGACAAGCTCTATGAGGGCAGGTCTGACGAGGATCTTGCTACCAAAAAGGCCAAGGGTGGCTGGATCAAAGATGCGATCAAGAAGCCCGGTGCATTAAAAGCGCAATTGGGTGTAAAAAAGGGCGAAAAGATTCCTGCCAAGAAACTTAACGCTGCGGCCAAGAAGCCCGGTAAACTGGGTCAACGGGCCCGGTTAGCTCAGACCCTAAAAGGATTTAAGAAGTGACAACTTCTGGCGCCACCGTCTTTAACCTCGACCTCAACAATATATTTGAAGAGGCGTTTGAGCGTTGCGGGAAAGAGCTACGGACCGGCTATGAGTTTCGTACCGCCCGGCGCAGCTTAAACCTGTTGACCATTGAGTGGTCCAACCGGGGAATCAACCTGTGGACGATTGAGCAGGGTGCGATCCCGTTGGTGACGGGCCAGGCCATTTACCCCGTCCCTGTGGATACGATTCAGCTTCTGGATACCGTGATCCGGCAGAACAATGCCACCACGAACCAGATTGACATCAACATTAGCAATATTTCAGAGCCGACCTACTCCTCGATTCCGAATAAGCTGACCCAGGGCCGGCCGATTCAGTACTGGTTTAACCGGCAGACCGGGGATACTAACCCCACGACCATCACGTTGTCGGGCAACATATCTGCTACAGACACGACGATTACCCTGTCCAATGTCTCTAACCTGGCGGCTGCTGGCTTTATAAAGATTGGCAACGAGACCATCAGCTACCCCAATGTGGACATCACCAACAACCAGTTGTTGAACTGCGCCCGGGGGCAGAACTACACGACGGCATCAGCCCATACGGCTGGAGCTGCAATATCAGTCCAAAACCTCCCCTGTGTGAATCTGTGGCCCACACCGAATGCGCCAGGCGATCAGTACACTCTTATTTACTGGCGGATGCGCCGTATGCAAGATGCTGGTACGGGCGTGACCAACCAGGACATCCCGTTCCGTCTCTTGCCCTGTCTAGTGGCCGGTCTTGCAGCCCACTTGAGCATGAAACTGCCAGGGGTTGATCCAGGCCGTATCCAGATGTTGAAGGTGGACTATGAAGAACAATGGCTGATAGCTTCCTCTGAGGACCGAGAAACTGCTCCCCTGCGGATTGTTCCCAGAAGTCTTTTCTACTCAGGGTAGATCATGCCCAATCGTTTTGCTTCCGGTAAATATGCAATTGCTGAGTGTGACCGGTGCGCCCAGAGGTACAAGCTTAAGGAATTGCGTACCCAGGTAGTCAAAACACGGCCATTTAAGATCAAGGTCTGCCCAGAATGCTGGGATCCTGATCAGCCTCAGTTGCAGCTTGGAATGTACCCAGTCAATGATCCACAGGCTGTTCGAGAGCCAAGGCCGGATGTAAGTTATAGAGTTTCTGGTAACAGCGGTTTGCAGGTAGATGATACGAATTTACCGATAAAACTTGGTTTCGGAACACCAGAGGGTGGTAGTAGAATATTCCAATGGGGATGGGCGCCTGTTGGAGGGGCTAGAGCAGATGATGCGGGTTTAACGCCTAACAATTTAGTTCTAGGGATTGCCCTGGGTACCGTCACAGTTGTAACCACTTAGGAGTAGAAAATGGAAACCAAGAAAATTCGTAGCGTTGCTAAATCTGAGGCCCGTAAAGCTGTCAAAGGGCATGAGAAGGTTATGCACGGCGCTAAAAAGATGAAGGCCGGTGGCCCCACATCCATGGACATGAAGAAGTATGGCCGTGGCATGGCAAAAGTGATGAATCAGCGTCAATCCGTAAGGGGACGATAATGGCCAAGCACACCATGAAGGTTAAAGGCAAAGAGATCGGCCCAGCTGAGGTCTATGCCGAGCCACACACAATGACCGGTAAAGACACCAACATCCAGACCTACTCAACGTACAAGACCGGTGCGCAGGAAATGGACAAGATGAACATGGCCAGTGGGTGGATCAGCAAGGGAAACTACGCTCCGGTCAACCCTTATGGGGTTGGTGAGATGCGCGGTTATGGTGCCGCTACCAAGGGTCGCAAGATCAGTGGAAAGATGGGGTAAGCCGTGACGTACAACGAACTTTTTGAGACGATTAAGGGCTATACGGAGAACGACTTTCCGAATACCCAGTATGGCGACCCTACAGCCGCCAGCCTTACCTTTACGTCCAAAGAACAGATCGATACGTTTATTCAACAGGCCGAGCAGCGGATCTACAACTCGGTTCAGTTTCCATCGATTCGCAAAAACGTGACTGGGGTTACATCAAGTAACAATAAGTACCTTTCCGCTCCGGGAGACTTCCTTGCTGTTTACTCGATGGCAGTGATCGACCCCATTACCGGAGAGTACGAGTACCTCCTGAATAAGGATGTCAACTTTATTCGTGCTGCGTATCCGTCCCCTATGGCTACTGGTAAGCCTCAGTACTATGCGTTATTTGGGCCTACGACAACAAGCGACACACCTCCAATTGTTACTAATGAGTTATCTTTCATCCTTGGCCCAACGCCAAATGTTGCGTACGCCGTTGAACTTCATTATTACTATTATCCCCAGTCTATTGTTACTGCTAACACTACTTGGCTTGGTGATAACTTTGACTCCGTACTACTTTATGGTTCGTTGCTTGAGGCGTACACCTACATGAAGGGTGAGCCTGACGTTATTGCCGGATACCAAAAACGGTATGACGAAGCGATGTTGTTAGCTAAGCGCCTGGGCGATGGTATGGAGAGGACAGACGCATACCGGACCGGACAAATAAGAATGCCGGTGATGTAAATGCCGTTTACCGGAAACTACACCACCAACACGTTCAAGCAGGGGCTTCTGAACGGCGACTTCGATTTTGCAGTTGATACGATCAAGATTGCGCTTTACACGAATGCGGCTACGCTTAATGAAGACACAACGGCTTACACGACCACTGGCGAGGTAGTTGCTTCTGGGTACACGGCTGGTGGAAACACACTGACCCCAACTGTCTCGATTGCAAACGGTGTGTCTTTTGTGACCTTTGCCAACACGACGTGGTCTGGGGCGTTTACAGCCCGTGGTGCATTGATTTATAAGGATGGTGGTGGGGCGGTCTGCGTATTGGACTTCGGTTCGGACAAGACCTCAACCACAACTTTTCAGGTGCAGTTCCCCGCCGCAACCAGCGACTCGGCGATTATTCGACTTTCGTAAAGGAGTTTTAAAATGCTTGCAAATAAAGCAATCCCTTCTGACAAAGCCGCTGCAAGCGTAGACCTTGGCGGCGAACTTACCTCTAGTGCTCGTGGCGGTGGCGTGTTCCACTTTAAGTGCTACGACAAAGATGGCAACCTGAAGTGGGAAGACAAAGCCCACAACCTCGTGGTCAACGAGGGCCTTCAGGACATGAACGAGCAGTATTTCCAAGGTTCTGGTTACAGCGCCACTTGGTATCTTGGTCTGGTCAATGCCAGCCCTTCTCCTACCTATGCTGCCGGTGATACGTTGGCCTCCCATGCTACTTGGGCCGAGACCACGGATTACTCAGGAAACCGCAAAGCCGTAACTTTTGGCACCGCAACAACCGCCGATCCTTCAGTGATTGATAACTCTGGCTCCCCTGCTCAGTTTGCGATTACTGGAACCGTTACCGTGGCTGGTGCGTTCTTGGCTTCGGTCGATACTGGAACTTCTGGTGTGTTGTTCTCGGTATCAAGTTTTCAGTCTCCCGGAGACCGTGCAGTTGTAAACGGCGACACATTGAATGTCACCTACCAATTTAGCCTTGATGCGGCGTAAGGAGTAACACATGGCAACTAAATTTTCAAAAGGTCAAGAAGTTAAGGTTGTTGCTGTTATTCCGCAAGGTCCAGTACTGGCTCTGCGTATGGACGAAGACGGCAACTTCTTTTACCAAATTGAGTGGACGGATGTTAACGGCATGAAACAAAACCGTTGGTTCCGTGAAGAAGAACTAACAACCGCATAACAGTGTGTTTTCCGCCTCTCCTTTCTCGTCTGTACCGTATGCCTCAGCACCGGGGTTTGTTTACGGCGCTGAAGTAGAGGAGAGTGCGTCCGCTTCAGAACAAGTTTCTGCTTCTGCGGTTTTAAACGGGGCTGTTGTTGAAACATCGACCGGCTCGGATCAGGTCACAGGTTCGGTTGTATTTAACGGCTCTGTTCAAGAATCCTCCACCGGGTCAGACCAAGTCATCGGGGTTGTTGTATTTAACGGGGCTGTTGCTGAGGCAGCGACTGCTTCAGAACAAACTTCCGCATCTGTAGATTTTGCGGTCTCGGTCAGTGAAGGCGCCACGGGCTCTGAAACTGTTTCAGCCTCTGCGGTATTTGTGGGTGCAATACAAGAGACATCCACAGCGCAGGACCAAGTTAGCAGTTCGTTCGTTATCAATTCAAGTGTAGAAGAGACCGCAACCGGAACGGATCAGGTTACTGGGGCTGTTGTATTTAATGGGGCCGTTGTTGAAACATCGACTGGGTCGGATCAAATATCTGCGACTGCTACTTATATAAGATCGATCACAGAACAGGCTGGTGGGTCAGAACAAACCTCTGCATCTGTAGACTTTGCCGTATCGATTAATGAGTCGTCTACGGGTTCGGATCAGGTTTCTGCGTCGGCTGTTGTTGTCGGGGCTATCCAAGAGTCTTCTACCGGTTCGGATCAAGTCAGTAGCGTCATCGGTTTTGTCGGGATTATTAACGAGTCGGCTACAGGCTCAGAGACGGTTGAAGCGAGCGCTATTTTTGGTGCGGACATAAATGAGTCCGTTCAGGCTCAGGAGTCTGTTTCTTCAATTGGTGAGTTTAATGCGTCGATTAACGAGCAGGTTCAGGCGCAAGATGCCCCGTCAGCGGCAGCAGTGTTTATTACTCAGATCGTTGAGAATGCGCAGGCTTTTGATTCGTTCCTTGCCCGTCTGTTGTGGGAGACAATTGACACCTCTGAGACCACGGTTTGGGGCAACATCAATACCGGGGCAGATGGGAATTGGGGGCATGTCGATACTTCTCAAACGCTAGATTGGAACACTATTGTTACAGCGCAGTTGGAACTGCGGGCGTCTGTGGGTGGTGGATTCTCTGCCGGGGCTATTTCATCAGGCCCCTTCTCAGGGTTAGGTGGGGACGTTACTGTTGTGGTACGTCCTGATGAATGGCAAAATGTAAACACTTCTGAGACTACTAACTGGAACGTGGTAGAAACTCAAACGTAAGGAAAAATCATGGCTCTTGTCGTCAAAGATCGGGTTCGGGAAACAAGCACCACAACAGGCACAGGGACGTTGACGCTGGATGGAGCCGTCACAGGCTTTCAGGCTTTCTCTGCTATTGGAGATGGAAACACCACGTACTACACCATTGTGGATGCTGGTACGGGTGCGTGGGAGGTCGGAATTGGCACCTACACTTCTTCTGGAACAACGCTTAGCCGAGACACAATTTTAGACTCCAGCAACTCTGGTTCGGCGGTTAACTTTGGGCCAAACATTAAAGATGTGTTTTGTACCTACCCTGCTGAAAAATCTATTTCGGACGGCAAGACCAACGTAATTGAAGTAAGTAGCACCGACCCCGCACTCCGTATCACCCAAACTGGCACAGGTAACGCTCTTGTAGTTGAGGATTCTGCTAATCCTGATGCCACGCCTGTGGTGATTGATGCAGATGGAAGGTTGTTGTTAGGTAGACAAAGCGTGTTTACTGGTATCGGAGCAATTTTACAACTTTCTGGAACCGCTCCAAATTATTTTGCTCGTAGGTTTATTGATACTAATGAAGGCGCAGCTATTAATTTAGGAAAAGCGAGAGGAACTGCTGATACCTCTGTTGTTGTGCAAGCAAATGATGGTGTCGGTATTATGCAGTTTTTTGGCTATGACGGTATTAATTTTATTCCACTGGGAAATATTTTCGCAGCAGTAGACGGTACACCCGGCACTAACGATATGCCTGGGCGATTAAGCTTCGCCACCACTGCTGATGGTTTTGCATCACCGACTGAGAGAATGCGGATTGATAGTGCGGGGCAGGTCGGTATTGGTACCACAGCCCCCGGTGCAAGGCTTAATGTCGTAGCAAACACTACAACCGATGCGGTTCGTATTACTCAAACCGGAACGGGTAACGCGCTGGTGGTGGAGGACAGTGCGAATCCTGATGCTACGCCGTTTGTGATTGATGCGAGTGGGAATGTTGGGATTGGCGCTTCACCTGCTAATAATATTAAATTAGATTTATCAGTTTCTTCTGGTGATTCTGTCATACAAAGCACGGCTTACGCTGCATCTAACACAACAATAATAAAATTACGCAGATCAACAGGAACGCAGTCTTCCCCAACAATAGTAAATAACGGTCAGACTATTGGACAAATAGATATTAGTGGGTATGATGGAACGGCCTTTATTGAGGCTGCTCGTATTCGATGCGAAGTAGACGGCACTCCCGGCACTAACGATATGCCTGGGCGGTTGGTGTTCTTCACCACTGCTGATGGTGCGTCAACTCCGACTGAGAGGATGCGGATTACTAGTGCGGGTGAAGTAGGAATTGGTGGGACGCCAGGTGCCGGTAGAACATTTGATGTACTTAAAAACATGACTGGCGGGACAAGTGCCTTTGGTATAATTAACAGAGGCACTGTGCAAAGTGATGTTACAGGCGCTGCATACGGAATTTCTGGCTCTGCCATTACCGCTGCCGCTAGTTTTACACTCCCCGCCTATCAAATATTTAGAGCAGCACAAGGAACATTTGGCGCAGGGTCAACAGTAACAAATCAGTACGGATTTCTTGCAGACGGTTCCCTCACAGGCGCAACCAACAACTACGGCTTTTTTAGCAACATCGCCAGTGGCACAGGGCGGTGGAACTTCTATGCCAATGGTACGGCCCAGAACTATTTTAATGGCACCACTTTAATCGGCACTTTGACGAATACCAACTCTTCTACGTTGGTATCCGGTGGCACGATTAGTGAGACAGTCGGAGGGGTGCAATACCTTGTTGCGTCGCAGGCGGACATCGGCTCAGCACCTAACGAAATCCCGTTGAACCAGTACCTCGGAGCACTTGCATACGAGGACACAGAAACCCCAGCGTTAGATGTAGGCACGGGCATTACCACTGGTACTGGAACGATTTGCAAGGCCAATGGCGGGTTGATGGGTGGCATTTATCAAATGACCATCTTGATTGATCTCACGGGCCTAAACTCTGGTGGTACTGCTGGCGACATTATTGGTGTCAATGGGACTGCTCTGCCTTGTTATATTGCACGACTGCCTGCGATGACGGTGTTGGGCGGTCGGATGACTTGCTTAGAGACTCCTGCTGGGGGTGACACGGACATCGACTTGTACTCAGCCACTGAAGGTACGGGGGTCGAGGATCAGGCCATTACTGCTTTGACAGAGACACAAATTATCAATGCGGGTACACAGTCAAGGGGGACGGTGACGTATTTCTCTGCTGATCCTGCGGCTAATGCTTATTTTTATCTTGTGGGGCAGTCCACGTCTAATGCGACCTACACTGCTGGTCGCTTTTTAATTGAAATCTTTGGGGTGCAATAAGGAGTCATCATGCCTAATTTAACAGTTGAACTTACTCAGGATCAGTATGATCGTTACAAGGCTGGCTTTAAGAAGCTTCAGCAGATGGAGGACGATCCGACTGATGAGCAGTTGATTGCACAACTCAAGCGTGAAGCTTCTGCTATTACTTATGCTGCTGAGATCGGGTCTGGTGACGGCTCGGATTGGAGTTTTTAATTATGAGCCTCTCTAACAATTTTCCCACCATAAAACCCAGCTTAATGCTGGACTTCGCTAACACCGAGGCACTCGACCCACGCATTACCTTCACCCGCACCACGACTGCCACCTACTACAACGGTGTCACGACTGCCAAGGCTGAGGAGAATTTGTTTTTGCAGTCGCAAACTTTAAATACAGGTTGGCTTACATTGAACGTAACCGTAACAGCCGATAATGCTACTGCTCCAGATGGAACCACCACAGCAGATACAATAGTAGAAAACGCTGCGACAGGAGTACATGAAATTTATTCATTTGCTACTGTAAATGGGGTTACATATACAATTTCTGTTTTTGCTAAACGTAATTCTGGAACACGAAATTTAACATTCAGAGGTGCTGGTCAAGGCGGTGCAGGGGTTCACCCAATTTTTGATTTGGGATCAGGAACTGTCGCTCAAAACGGAACTGGTACTTGGTCAAATCAAACTATCGTTTCTGTAGGTGGAGGCTGGTATCGCTGCTCTGCTACTGTTGTTGCCTCCGCAGTAGCCAATATGTTTATTGGAATGGCAGATGGAACATCACAATCTTACACGGGGGACGATACATCTAGCATTGATCTCTGGGGCGCACAACTAGAGCAACGCTCTGCTGTCACCGCCTACACCCCCACCACCACACAGCCGATCACGAATTACATCCCTGTATTGCAAACGGCGGCATCTGGTGTAGCAAGGTTCGACCATAACCCCACCACAGGTGAGAGCCTCGGTCTTTTGATTGAGGAGCAGCGGACGAATTTGAGATTGAGGAGTGAGGAGTTTGATAATGCAGAGTGGGTGAAACAACGGACTAGTGTTGTCTCAAATACGATTATTGCGCCTAGTGGAGCATTGACGGGCGATAAGCTGGTTGAAAACACCGACAACAATACTCATTTCGTTACTGGCCTTACTTCATTTACAACAGCAAGCGCATCTTTAACGCTTTCAGTTTATGCAAAAAAAGCAGAAAGAAACATTTTTTGGCTACAAGGCAGTCAAGCCGCACAGTGGTCTGCTGTACCTAGTGCATTTTTTAATTTAGAAACAGGTGTTGTAAGCGGGGCGACAAATACAACCCAAACAAGCATTACGCCTGTTGGTAATGGCTGGTATCGATGTTCTATTAGTGGCACAACAGCGTCTTCTGGTGTAACAACTCCCGGTATAAATATTTATTTGGTTTCTACTGGAACAACCACCTCTTACACCGGCAACGGCTACGACGGCATCTACCTCTGGGGCGCACAGCTAGAAGCAGGAGCCTTCCCCACCTCGTACATCCCCACAGTCGCTGCAACTGTCACCCGCAATGCTGATGTTGCGAGTATGACTGGTACGAACTTTAGTAGTTGGTATAGGGCTGATGAGGGGGCTGTTTATGCGGAGTGGAACTCTGTTGGGTCATTATCAGGGGGCAGCAATCTTGCATACGCAATTTCAGATGGAACATTTAATAATACACACTTTATTAATGCTTCAGTATCGGGGGCGGCAAATCAAACACAAGCTGCTTTTAGGTCTGGAGGATCGGCTCAAGCTGTTATATCTATTATAGGCGCATATACAAATTACGCCTATAGAAAAACTGCTGCTGCTTATGAGGTTGATAATTTTGCGGTTAGTGGAGATGGCTCATCCGCTTTCACAGACACATCTGGCATCGTAATGTCGGGAATCGATAGGTTATTCTTTGGCGCAAGCTGGACTGGATCTGACAACGTCTTAAACGGCACCATCAAGAAACTAGCGTTCTACCCCTCCCGTCTCACAGACGCACAACTACAGGCACTGACAACATGACCTACTATCTAAAGACTACTGACGAGGCGGCACTCTTTGTGGCCTTAGAAAATGCTGGCCTGTACAAAAAGCAATACTCCGAGTTTGACGAAGACGGCAACGGGGTCGGGGACTTTGAATGGCAACGAGTGGGGCAGTACGACCTCGACATCATCGGAGCAATCTTCAAACCCACGGGTGAGACCACAACAGAAGATGGCACGATCGTGCCAGTAATGAGCATGATTGACGGATACCACGCCAACATCCGAGGCATTACGCCAGAGCAAGCAGAACTGTTACCCACGATAGACGCACCAACTAACCCCATTAGAATGTGGGCGGGAGATTAAATTATGGCCTCAACCTTCTCAGATTTAAAAATTGAACTTATCGGTACCGGTGAGCAGGTCGGTACGTGGGGCACTACAACCAACACAAACCTTGGAACTGCGCTTGAAGAAGCAATAGTTGGTACAGCCACGGTCTCATTTTCAAGTGCCGACGTAACGCTCACGCTGACTAACACCAACGGAACCCAATCAGCCCGTCACCTTCGTCTAAACCTCACGGGTACATCGGGTGGTGCTAGGAATCTCATACTGGGTTCTGGGTGCCAGAT
>CAYWZI010000008.1:0-31596 GCA_964462815.1 uncultured Microbacteriaceae bacterium | reverse complement strand
CGCGGTGCTGGCCGCGCTCGTGGCGCTGGCGCACCGGCATGGTGCGAGCATCCCGCCCGAACCGCATCAGCAGGCGTTGGCCGCCTCGGAGGGGTGGATCGCCATTCCGACCGTCGGGCTCGCCCAGCTCGGCGCGCTAGGTTAGAGGTTTGGGGCTCGCCGCGAGCGCGCGGCGCCCTTGTGAGGGAGTGCGCAGTGGCTGGGTCGTCGACGGAAGAGTGCATTCACGGTTTCGAGCCCGGAATGTGCGCCAGTTGCTTTCCGCCGGATCCGCCCGCGGTTCCGCTGCCGGTCAAGCGCACCCCTCGCACGGCGGCGCGCAGTCTGCGCACTCCGGCCCCGGGCGCCACAGGCAAGGCCGCCGAGGTGCGCCCGCCGGCGCTGCCGCACCGTATATTCCACGTGACGCACATCTCGAACCTGCCGCTCATTCTTCAGGCGGGCGAGCTGCGCCCGTCGGCGACCGCCGAGCCAGCGCTGCGACTGTCGAGCGAGATCACCCACGAACTGCGGTCAACCGCTCCCGTCGCTGACGGCGTGACGGTGCACGACTGCGTGGCGTTCTCGCTGAGCCCGCTCGCGACCTGGTGGGGCGAGGTGCAAGACGGCGCCGCGGGCCCGACTTGGAGCGACGCGGCGCGCGCCGCATCCACCGTCGACTTCGTCGTGCTGGGCGTCGATATCGCCGCGGTCGCGAATGAGTTGGTGGTGAGCGACGGCGATGCCGCGGCGAGTCTCACGCGGCTCGGTTCGGGTGCTGATGGTCGTGACCGGATGCTCGCCCGCGCCGCAGCAAGCCCCTGGGCTCTGCAGGCCGCAGAGGCGCTGGTGCCCGGCTCGGTGCCGCTCGACCGCGTCGCGCTGGTTGCGGTCGCGAACGACCGCCGCCGCGACGAGGTGCGTGAGCTGCTGACGTCGGCGGGTAGTGCGGCGAAGGTCGCGGTGTATCCGCCGTGGTTCGTGCCGCACGTCGGCGACTAACCCTGCGCGGGTGGTGCGCGGCTTTACCGCTTTTTGCGCCCCCACTAGCCTCGGTTCACCGAGACTGGAGGTAGACCCATGGCTGACAACGACGAGACGACGGTTCCTGCCGACGCGACAAACGACGCAACGACTGACGCGCCCGTGACGGCGCCCGACCCCGACGCAACGTCGGGCGGCAAGACGCCGATCATCATTACGATCGCCTCGCTCGTCGGAATCTTGATCGTCGTCGGCATTCTCGCCGCCCTCGGCCTGTTCGCGCCCGCTGACGACGACCCGGTCGCTGAGCCGACCGAGACGCCCGAGGTCACGGAAGAGCCCGCGCCCGAGCCGGAGCCCGAGCTGGCCGGCTTTGTGACTCCCGAGACGTGGTGCACCGCGGTGCGCAACACCGCCCTTGAGGACTTCCCCGACAGCCCCACGTTCGTCTGGTGGGCGACCGTTCTGCGCACCGACGACGGCGAGCTCGTTGCGGAGGGCACCGAGTTCGAGCTCATCGTTCCCGACGCTGATGTCGAGCCGATCGAGGCCGTGGTGGGCGAGTTCGGCGTGCTCGAGGCGCTCGTTCCGGTGAGCGCTCTCGGCCTGTTCGAGCTGCTCGAAATCGTCGAGGCCGGCGACGGCCGCGAGGTGCCGGGCGGCCCATTCGTCGAGTTCGAGGTCACCGCCGACGAGTTCGGACCCGAGTGCGAGGGCCCCGAGGAGCCGGCCCTCGACGACCTCATCCTCGAGTCAGAACTCTTCGGGTGACCTCGACCGACTCAGTCGCTCGTCGCGAACGCGATCGTGTTCGCGACGAAACGCTCGCGGAAGCGCGTGAAGGCTTTCGAGTCTGATAGCTGAGCGCTGACCTCGTCGAGGGCTTCTTTGCTGGCGTACACGGTGAAGTGCACGATCGAGTCCTTGGCCTTGAGCCCTCCCGTGGTGGCGAACGTGTAGGAGCGGACCACGCCAGGGTGCTCGTCGAGGGCGGCGAGGAATGCGCTGCGTGCCTCGAGGAACTCCTCTTCGGTGACACCCATGGCGGGCTTCAGGGCGGCAAACTCGACCACGACGCCGGGCTCGCTCGCGAAGGTCGCGAGGTCGAAGTCGGCGTCGTTGGCCTTGAGGAACACCCCTGCTGACATGTTCATCGAGCCCATGAAGGGCAGCATCTTCGACAACACTCCGAAGTTGCGCGTGGCGCGACCCTGAGCGGCCTTGTTGGCGTACTGGGTCATGCCTACGTGGGGCAGGGGCTCTTGCGCGGGCAGCGTGCTGAACGCGACGAATGCCCGTTCGGGGCCGACGCCGGGCACGCTCAGCAGCGCGTCAACGGCGGCATTCTTGCGGCGGTCAAAGTCGGCTTCGCGGCCCTTCTTCGGGGCGCGAATGGCCAATTCGATGATCTGGTCAGACATGGTGACTCCTGGGTCTCGTTTCATGTGCCTGATATTTCAGGTAAAACGACAATAGCAGGTTTGCCTGAAGTTTCAACTATGCTGTCGTCATGAGGAGCGACGAGAACTTTCTGACCGCCGATCAAGAGCGGGCGTGGCGCTCTCTCATCGTGATCTGGCGCATCGGCTTCGCGCGGCTTGATCGCACGTTTCGCAAGTTCGGGCTGATCCATCTGGAGTACGGCATCTTGTCGGTGCTCGCCGAGGCCCCCGAGGGCACGATGCCGGCGGGCGAGCTCGCAGAGATCGCAGGACTCAGCACGAGCCATTTGAGCCATCGCATCAAGGTGATGGAAGAGCGCGGCTATGTCTCGCGCGGCGCCAGCGAGCACGACAAACGCATCGTGCTCGTGTCGATCACTTCCGAGGGCCGTGCGCTGCGCGAGCGTGTCGCGCCTGTGCACCGCGCCGACGTCACGGCGTTGATGTTCGATGCGCTGGATGCCCGCCAGACCGCCCAACTGGCCAACGAGTTGTCGGCGGTGGCGCGAGCGTTGACCGATCATCCGTTCGTCTTGGCCGACACTGAGCGAGACTCTCGACCGTGACTCTCGGTTGTGACCGGCGGGCGAACGCGCCGCGTCGCAAATTGGTCGGCCCGGCGAGGTCTGCATAGACTCGATCGCATGTCGTCGGTGAACCGCGGCGCGCCGGCGCTCGCTCTCAAGAACTCGCGCGCTGCTCGCGCCGCCGTGGCGGCTGCCGCGCTCACTCTGATCGCGGGCCCCGCCCTGCCGATGCAGGCCGTCATGGCTGCTGCGGCACCCGGCGACACGGTCACGGTCAACTTTCCCTACGTGGTCAGCGGTGACCAGTATGAGTGGGTCGTGCCAGCGGGCGTCACCGAGGTCACTATTGAGGTTGCAGCGGGCTCGGGTGCGAGTGTCGCAGGGGCCACGGGTGGGGTCGGCGGTGCGATCACGGCGCTGGTGCCCGTGACACCGGGGCAGACCTTGCTCGTGCTCATTGGCGCTCAGGGCGTGACGACTCCGCTCATGACGGGCGGTGAAGGAAGCGCGGTCGCCACGGAAAGCGGAGACCTGCTCATCGTCGCGGGTGGTGGCGGGGCAACATTCCGCTGCGGCGCGTCAGGAGTACCCATCGAAGCGTGCGGGTCTGGAGCGGCCGGCGGCTTCTCGGCGCAGTCGGGTTCGGCCTCGGGCCAGACTGGCTCGCCACTGCCGCAGAGCGCGGCCACGACGAGCGGGCCGGGGGTGAGCGGAGACGTGGTCGTCAACGGTGTGCCCGTCGTCTCCTCGACCTTTATCCAGCCGTCTCCTGATCCGGCGGGCGTTGTGGCCGGGGTTCTGACGACGGCTCCGCCGACCGCCCCGTATTTGTCGACGCAGCCGGTCGCCGGTGTCGGTGCTGGTGGCGGAGGCGGCTACTACGCCGGTGGTCAAGGGTCAACGGAGTACATATCCGCCGACCCATCCGAGATCATCGGCGGCGGCGGTGGCGGTGGCTCTGGCTTCCTGATCGCAGGCGCGACACAACTGGGCCTCGACAACAACGTCGGCAACGGGTTTGCCTCGATCAGTTATGTCGAGCCCGCGGGCACAGGATCAGATGGCGAGCTCGCCGCAACCGGCACACACCGTGAACTCGGCTTTACAGGCCTCGCCGCGCTGGCGCTCGTGGGCCTCGGGGCGATCATTCTGTTCAGCCGCCGCCGCGCCGAGAGCATCTCCTAGCCCGACGCTCGGCAGGGTGAGCCGCTGAGGCGATGTGCCTCTCGCGGCACGCGCCGTTAGAGGCACATTGCGCGAGCAGCAACACGGGCCAGACGGCTCCGCCGTAGGCTCACCTCATGGCCCGCATGATTCCGCCGACGATTGGCGACGACGCCCCGCCGGGCGAGCACGCAGTCTTTGCGGCCATGCAACAAGCACCAGACGACTGGGTCGTCTTCCACTCGCTCGAAATCGCCAAGCACGTCAGCCAAGTGCAGGGCGAGGCCGACTTCGTGGTCATCGCGCCGGGGCACGGCGTGCTCGTTATTGAGGTCAAGTCGCACGAGAGCATCGAGGCCGATGGCCACGGTCGCTGGCGCTACGGCAACCGCGACTGGACCACCCGCAGCCCCTTCGAGCAAGCGTCGGGGGCACAGCACTCGATCATCGAGTACCTCGAGTCGCGCGGCGCCGGGCCCGTGGGGTATCCGATCTTTCACGCGGCCTGGCTCACGCAGTTGAGCAAGAGCAAGTTTGCTCCGAGCATCGGGTGGCACGAGTGGCAGCTGCTCGATGCCGCTGATCTGGCGGGGGAGCGGGCGCCCGGTGCGATCATCCGTGCGCTGACGAAAGCCAGTGAGCACCTGGCCGACACCATCAGCGGATACCGGCGCGTCGCGGGCCAACCCGACGCGAGCCACACGGCACACGTGACCGAGCTGCTGACGCCGCGCTTTCAGATCGAGCTGAGCGCGAAAGAGCTCGCGCGTCGGCGTGAGCACGAGCAGGCGACGTTCACGGCTGATCAGGTGCGCATTCTCGACGTCGTGGGCAGCAACCCGCGGCTGCTCGTCGAGGGCCCGGCCGGGTCGGGCAAGACGTGGGTGGCCGCCGAGGCTGCTCGCCGCGCATCCGACAGCCGGAAGCGCACGCTGGTTGTAACTTACAACCGCCTCATCGAGGCAAAGCTCGCCGAGCTGTGCGGTGAGGGCATCGAGGTGCGGAGAATCCACGCGCTCATGGCGCAGGTGGTCGACCGGCACGCCGGCAAGAACGAGGCGCAGCGCAAGCTCGCGAGCGGACGCGTCGAGCGCGACTGGTATGACGTCACCCTGCCCGAGCAGGCGCTCGAGGCGGCGCTTGAGCTGGGCCCGCAGTTCGACTACCTCGTCGTCGATGAGGCGCAAGATGTGGCGCTCGAGCAGTACCTCGACGTGCTCGACGCGCTCATGGTCGGCGGGCTCGAGAAGGCTCCCGTCTTCATCACGGGAGACTTCGACCACCAGGTCATCTACCGCCGGCACGAGGCCGGCGACACCGATGAGGCACCGGATGCCCGTGCAACCGTGCTGCGCCGCATCCCGGGCCTCGTCACCCTGCAGCTGAGTTCGAACGTGCGCACGACTCCTGAGGTGGCGCGCTTCGTGGCCGAACTCATCGGCGAGCCGGCCCTATACAGCGAGCACCGCCGCACTGATGACGACCAGGTCTCGGTCGAGCGCCACACGTTCACGACCATGGCGGAGCAGCAGGCACTGCTGGCCGATGCGGTGGAGCGCATCCTCAATGAGCCGTTCACGGTGCGCGAGCTCGTGATTCTGTCGCCCTACGCGCGGGAGCGGTCGGCGGCCGGGCAGGCTCTCGCTGACCGCACTTCGGACTCGCGCCTCACGTCACGCTTGGGCACGGGCATCGATGAGGCGACGCGGATTCGGTGGGGGAGCATCCACGAGTTCAAGGGTCTTGAGGCGCCCGCGGTGATTCTGACCGACGTCGACCTGTCGAAGGGCTACCACCGCGATCTGCTCTATGTGGGGGCGTCGCGCGCGACGGATCGGCTTGTGGTGCTGGAGCAGAAGTAGCCCTCGCGCTTACGTGGTTTCGAGTGCGGCCGCGGTGGTTGCTCCGAAGCGCTGCTGGGCTGCTTGCTTGCTGATGCCCAAGACCAAGCCGATGTAGCCCCAGCTTCGACCGGATGCCCTCGAGGCTGCCACGGCGGCCCGCAGTTCGGCTTCCGCGTCACGTAGTGCGTGTTTCGCCAAGCCGATCCTTCTGAGGTCTGCCGGGTCTTCCACCTCCAACGTGCTGAGGTCAACAGTCTCGAGAAGCTCTTCGATGTCTCCGAGGTTCCGGGTGGGTTTCATCGTTTGTCCTTCCCTTTTTCCTCCAGCCGCTGGTGGTGTGCCGACAGAGGTGTTCCACAGTAGACATCGCCATCCTTCAGCGTCAACATTGTGTTGACAATTCTTCCTCGCGCCCAGTCCGATGGTCGCCGGCGCTGCGTGGCTCGCCGGGTCAGAACTCGCTGCGCGACGCAGGCGGCCGCATGGTGACAACTCTCGACAACGTCAGAGGCCCTCGGTACACTAACGACGTCGCCCGATGCGTCGGGAATGAAAGTGAACCCCGGGAGTTCCTGTGCTATCACGGGGCCCGGGGTTCGCGCGTTAAGGCGCTATGCGAATGACCGTGAGCGCCGCGAGCATTGACGCGAGCCTTCCGTCGCCCGTGAGATGAGCCGCGACCGCCCCAGCCGTGATGTCGGCGGCCCACAACGCCGGGTTTGACGGGCCGACTTCGTGGGTGATGCGAATCTGACTGCCGGGCATCTTTTGCGAACGCATGGCAAAAAAGTCGTCTACGTCTCGCTGGTCATCGGCGCGACCTCGTGACTCGGCGATGACGTCAGAGACACCCCTGATCTCAAGCTCATCGACAAGCCGCTGCATACACAGGCGCCGCCTTCTTTCCAGTCGTTCCGAGCTCGCATCGAGCCGCACGACCACAACCTGTTCCAGGTTGATCTGGTTGAGGGCGCGCACGGCCGTTTCACGCAAGCCGGACTTTCCGGTGATGTCGCGCCAATGCAGCTTGCGTGCACCCGACGGCTTTAGTGCAAGCATGCGATCACTGAGATCTCCGACGACCGCAACGGGGCAGATCACTGCGGCAAGGATGTAGGTGTCTGGCGCGGCTCCGAGCGTGGCCGTGGCTTCGTCGACGAACGCCACACGACGTGAGCGCAGGGCGGTTCGATTCACCTGCGAACAATAGGCATCACGCCGAGATGGCGAGCGAGTTGTTCACGCTGCCCGCGTCACCACGCGCTGGCCCGAGCACCACGTCGCCCGACGAATCGAGGCACAGCAGGTCGATCGCTCCCGACGCCAGCGAGGTCTCGCGCCCAATACAATACTGAGCTCGCCCAAGCCCAGCAGGTCGCGGTCGAGCCCGAGGTCGTCGGAGGGAATCAGCTGCGGGTTCATCTTCATGACCTCCTGCAGGTGGTGCTCACTCGGCGCGGGCGACTCGACCAGATCGAATCGCTCGCCGGCGCGCTCCACCAGAAAACGACGGGGCACGGATGCTCCTTCCGTGGTGAGCCCGAGGCGACAGGTGAGCCCCGACGCGACCCTCACGCCGACTGCTTGAACACCGTCTCCATGTGCCACTGCAGGAACTCCCGCCCCGGCTTTTCCGCTCGCCGCGCGGGCGTGCCGATCGCCTCGCCAGCCTTGGCGTAGAGCGCATCCCCATTGCCAAACTCGGCGCGCAACCGCGGGCTCACTCGCAGGCGATAGCGGTCGTCGACGGCGATGTAGCCGCGATCGTAGAGCGTGTGCATGTCACTGCGCAGCAGCAGGCCGTTGTCGGGCCGGTGCTGCCCGCCCGACGCGACCGGAAGAATGTGCGCCGCCTCGAGCACCGGCCGCACCTTGTCGCCGGTGATCGCGCAGTGATGCCCATAGTTGTGAGCGATCACGGCCTTGAACGCGTCTTGGCCGAGCCGCACCACCTTCAGCCGGGCGTCGCCAAACATGCGCTGCTGCACATCGAGCGGAACTGGTGCGCCTGGCGCGACCAACCCTGGCGCGGTGAGGTGCGCAGCGGCAATGAGCACCGGATGCTCCGCGTCCAGTCCATCCAGGTCATACAAGCGCCCGGCCACAATGTTGGTGGCAAAGTCGTCAGGACGTGGCAGCTCTTCGACGGGGTCGAAGAACCGCACGTCGCGCAAGAGTGTGCACCCAATCTGTGTCGAGGGAGTCACAACTCCATTGCCATGGCGATAGTTGCGCACGCGCGCGAGGAACTCGTCGATGCCGGTCACCCCGTTTGCGAGACCGAAGGTCTCCCAAGCTTCTTCTAGCCGCATGAAGACGAACGCGTCGAGGACTCCACCGCCCACGATCCTGTCTCCGTTGGCCTTGTGCGTCTTGAACAAGAAGAGCTCGCCATGCTGCAAAGCGCGAAAACTCTTGCTTCCGCCAGGGTTCCAAAAGTTCGCTTGCGCGACTTCAGGTCCGCCAACGCTGAGCGTCGCAATCCAGTCGGAATCAGTAATCCCGAGGTAGGCCTTCATGTCTGCACGATAGCGAACCTTGCTCGGATCACGCAGATGCCGATGGTGCCACGTTTGCGCTGGGGGAGAGGCGGCGCGAGGGCGGCCGACCAAACGCAAGCAATCTCATGAGTGAGGGCTTTGTTCCTGCACCCCGCTGAGTTCGGGAGAGAGCGAGACTCTCGGGTCAATGATCAATAGGCAAGTTGAGTCTCGAGCGGTCGGATAATCGACCTTGTGTCAGATCGAAGACGACATCTTCGCATTGGATGCCTATTGGCCGGCATCTTCGACCTCCCCTATTGGCTCCTGATGAGTACGGCCTCAGCACCGGGCCAAGATGTCGGACCCCATTCGTAGACTTGAAAGACCAACCCGACCGAAAGTGGAGTACGCCCAATGGCTCACCTGAAACAGCAGTTCAAGGATGCGTTGAGCTCCATTGAGCCCGGCCATGACAGAGCCAATGCACCGGAGGCGCACCGGCTAGTCCGCGAAGCGCTCGCAGCGGACGCCAAGGTCGCCGAGTATGGGGTGGACTCGGTGCTGATCGGTTCCTACAAGCGAAGCGTGTCGATCAAGCGGGTGAAAGACGTTGACGTGTTCGTCCGTCTCCCCGATCTGCCGAGCGACGTAACCTCGAAGGAAATCCTCGACCGGTTCTTCACCGTCCTCAATGCGGAGTTCGGGCGTGATGACGACGGGCATCAGCGGACCAAGCGGCAGGACCGAAGTCTGCAGGTCTCGTTCCCCGAATACGACCTCTACGTCGATGCCGTTCCCGCGCGCCCGCATTGGGATGGCGAGACCTGGGAGATCCCGCAGAAGGGCGACGACAACCTGTGGGTGCGCACCAACCCCGAATCGTTGACGTCGTTGTCGACTGCGATGAACGCGGCGCACGAAGGCTTCTATGTCCCAACGGTGAAGCTGCTCCGCCAGACCCGGCGCGCGCTTCTCGGCAAGAAGAAGCCGGGGGGCTTCTTCTTTGAGGTGGCCACGTACGAGGCCTTCGCCTCGGGTCAGGTGTCGGGGAGCGATCAAGCGGAGTATTACGTCGCGGCGCTCGACAAGGTGAGCAAGATCGTCGATAACTTCGTCGCCCACGGCATCGCGGTCAGCGACCCCACGCTCCCCGGGCACACCATCAGCATCCGCGCGACTGATGACGAGTTGGATGCAGCCCGAAGTCGATTCATCGACGCCGCCATCGACGCGCGGGCCGCGCTCGAGGAGAAGGACGAAGGCAAAGCTGCCTTGGCGTTCCAGAAGCTGCTCGGGAGGAACGGCGACGGCGACACAGTCTTCCCGATGCCGCCGGGCTTCAACGACGACGGATCGAAGCGGGAGTTCGCGATCTCCGCTGGTGAGCGAGTCGTGCCGGCGGGGGCCAGGACCTTCGGTTGACGATCGCCGATTACGAGGAGTACGTCGCCTACTCCCGTCAGCATTTCGAGGAAGGCTTGATCCGCGCGGGCTTCATCGAGTGCGACAGCGCGTGGCGAGGCGCGATCCCACACCCAGGCGGATCGACGGAGGTCGAGATCTCGTTTCGGGCCCGCTTTCCGTTCCAGCCACCGCGCGTGGTCCCCATCGACCCGGCCAGCGTCGCGTGGTCCTGGCATCGAGAACTGGACGGCGCGCTCTGTTTGGTCGCGGAAGACGACCACGACGATCTGTGGTGGACAGAAGCGTCGGCATTCCTTGAGCACGTGACCGCGTGGTTTGAGCAGGCGGATGCCGGATGGCCCGATGATCGGCTGGATCTAGATCTCGAACGGTACTTCCCGTCCCCCAAGGACAAGCGGCTGTATCTCTACGACGACCTCGCCGGCTACCCCAACGGCTTTGTTCGATTTCGCCCGAGTAGCAATAACACCATGCGGATCGGTCGCGGTACGCGTCCGCCGAAGGTGTCCAAGCGCAGCAAGGACCGGTTCGGCTATGTGGCCGACCTCGGCGAAATTGACGTTCCACCTAGATCCTGGCAGGATGTCGCGGCCCGCATCGCCCCCGAGGTGGACCTGGACCGCCGGATCCAGGATCATCTCATCGACATCGTCTTGCTCGTCTACCGCCGCGGTACGCACGACGGTGCGATCATCCTCGAGGTGTGGCCTTCGAAAGACGGGGGTATCGCCGTTCGGCGTCTCCGCGCGGCAGCCGACACCACTGCTGCGAAGACGGCCCGCGCAGGCGTGGTTGCCCCTTTGCTAAACGAAGCTCGCGTCGCGATCGTCGGCGTCGGCGCAATTGGCTCCTTCACGGCCGACCTGCTCTTGCGTGCCGGACTCCGACACCTGACACTCGTCGACGACGATATCGTCATGCCCGGCAACCTCATCCGCCACCTCGTTGGACCGGAGATGGTTGGGTTGTCGAAGGTCACTGCGGTCAAGCGACACCTGGTCGCTCGGCATCAGGTCGCCGTAGACGACATCCAAGTGCTCGGCGAAACCGTCTTGTCCTTCGACGTCGCGATGGAGCTTCTGACGAGTCACGATCTCGTCGTGGATACCAGCGCCGACTTCGCCACGACCGCGCTCCTGCACGTCGCGGCAAGGTCCGCGCGGAAGCGGATCATCTCCGCCTCGATTCAGAACGACGGCGCCACCTTCCGCGTCGACTTGCTTCCGCCGCTGGAGGGCGCAGACCCGCTGCCGAGCTCGAGTGTCGAGGTCGATCGGCAGCTGCCCGCATTGTTCGAGGCCGGGTGCGGTAGCCCAATCTCACCAACTCCACCCCACGTAGCAGTCGAGGCGGCATCCGCGACCGTCCGTCACGTAATCGGCCTCCTCACCGAACGTCCCGTCGACCCCTCAGGAGAAGTAAGAAACCTCGTCGACCCGGCAAGGACCGCCCAATGACTCGATCCGCTCCGAGTATCGACGTGCACGCTGACGCCCACGAGACGATCGCATCTGAGACGGCGAAGCGGCTTCCCCTCGAGACCGGCGGCATCCTCCTCGGGTACCGCGAGGGAGATAACGTCGTGATCACTCATGCCCTCCTGGTTGATGGAGGCGGGGCAACGAAGGACCGTTACGTCCGCGACGAAGTTCTGGCCAACGAGCACCTCGCAGAGTTTCTTTCCGAAAGAGCACGGGACGACCCGATCGGCTACGTCGGAGAGTGGCACAGCCATCCCGCACCCTCTGGTCCTAGCCCACTCGATCGCAATGCAATGCGCGCAGCTGCCAAGGCCGCTCACGGTCCAGTCGCGCTCCTCATCTATACGCCCGCTGGATCGGGTGCGTACTTCTTAATATTTCCCCGCCGTCAGCGACTCGGCCGAGTCGCCACCCGGGATGCAAACGTCACATTTCCCCCGCCACGTTTTGGTCAGCTCGGCCCGCTTCCCGATGGCGCAGTCCGCGTCAATGGCCCCGTGTTCATCTCGTACCGCCAGTCCGACGGGACACAGCGAGCGGAGTCGTTGGAAGACTTGTTCAGAGCCGCTGGTCTCGTCGTGTGGAGAGACCGCGTCGACCTGCGACCAGGGACAACTATCGACCGCCTCGAGCAGGCGCTCACCGAAGGGCTTTCGGCAGGCGTGCTCGTTGTGACTCCCGACATCGTCGACAGTGAGATCGTTCGCGAGCGAGAACTCCCGAGACTTCTCCAGCTCGACCAGGACCCCGCGTTCAGCCTGTGCATCGCCAACCATATCCCCAGAATCGGAAGCGGGTCGAAATGCGACTACGACGCCCCCGACCGGCTGTTACGACTCGCGCCGGCTCGGACGCTCGCTGACAAGAAGCAAGCCAACATGCTCGATCCCGCCGGCGAGCTCGAGATCGTTCGGGATCTCCTTAAGCATCGCATCGAACAACGACGGTCTGAGTTCCGCGCAGAGGGCCGGGGCCTAACCATTCGAGTGCAAAGCCGCCCTGCTCCGTTCGCTCTGGATGCCGATGACGACGACCTTCAGATGCGGGTCAAGGAGGCCAGCGACGGACGGCTTCCGTCACCAGACGGCCTCAAACTACTCCGAAGGACGCTCCCCCTTATCGGTGATGCGGTCTTTGCGGCAGGCGCGAAGCACGTGCGGGTCTCCGGCGGCGCACACCTCACGATCGGGCTCGCTCTCGGGGCCGCACTGCCCGAAACCAAGATTGGCCACGTCGCGGTCTTGGACCTGCAGGACAACGCATGGGAGTCCACACCAACGAGCAACGATCCTGGTGTCGCCGAACTCAACGTCGAGGCGCTCCCCATCGAGGTCACCCAAACGCGCGAATCTGCGTGCAGAGTTGCGGTCTTGGTAACGCTCACCGCAGCCCCAGACCTCACCGCGTTTGAGCGTCTCGTGCGTGAATCCGAGGAGGGCTTCGCCGATGTAGCGATCCTCTCAGTCACGAATTCCAGCCGAATCGATCCGCAAGAGGCGGGCCGCCTCAGCCAAGCAGTTGCCCAGCAAATTAAGCACTTGTCCGCAGATCACGGGCGCGCCGAAGTACATCTCGCTTTCCACGGTCCGTTTCCCATGGCGGTGCTCGTAGGGAGGTACCTGAACACGCTCCGCACCATCGCCTACGAATGGGACGGCGACACGATCAACGGCCCCCGGTACCTGCCAGCGATCACTCTTGAGCCCGGCGTCGCCGGTGGGCCGATCACCGAGGTGCTCCTATAGGACCGTAACCGGCAGCGTGCGATGGTGGAGGCTTGCGGTCGACACCCGGTGCTGGCAAGCGCGCATGTCCCAATGTCTCAGATGACCTGCTGACTAGGGGGTGAATTGGGAGCCAGCGGGCTTCGCGTAGTCGTCGAGAGTGCGTTGCTCAACGCCGAAGGCGCTGGGTAGCGATGGCCGCGGGACGGCTTCTACGAGAGGCTGGGGGAGGCTGTCAGGCGGTTGGAGTGATGCGCTCGACGGCGCTTGCCCAAACCCACAGTCGGTGTCGGCGGCCGGCGGTATCCACGATTTCCACGTGCACAGCGGTGTCGGTCCATTCGACGGCGACACCCTCGAGCTGTGCGGGTGCTGCGGTGAAGTGCACCCAGGCACGAATCGGGATCGGTGTGCTGTGAGATCGGGCGGGGTGCGTGGCCAGATCAACCTCGGTTGGAGAAAGCCCAACTGGGCGGGGCGCGCTGGCTACTTGTTGGGCGCGGGTCGCCATCTGCCTGTCAAGGCGGTCTGCGTAACGACGATTGGTACCCATAGGGCAACACTAGAACATACGTTCGACAGTCCGAGTCCTGAGGGTTAGGGTCATGTCCCTGGAAGTGGTGTGATGGCTGATCCCTCGAATCTCCCCACTCCCTGACAGACTGATGAGGCAAACGTGAGCGAAATGAGAGACCGCCGTGGCCAATGAAGTAGCGAGCGACATCGGGTTGCGTGCTGCTCAAGTCGTTGACTGGACAGGCGCCGCTCCTGCCGGCGTCCACCTTCGCAAGGTCTACATCGGCCCCGACCCAGACGGGCTGGGCGGAATCCAAATTGCTGTGGCAACCGTTGGTGCTGAGCCAGGGCGCGGCGTGCTGGACAAGCTCTTCACTCTTCGCAAAGGCAGCCGCACCATTACGCTCGTCGTGGCAGTCACCGACGGAAACCGCACCTGGCTGTATGGCCCCGACCCGCGCGCAGACATCATCGTTCTGGCCGCAAACCAAGCACAGCGGCAACTTCAGTCAGTCCTCGACGAGCCCGACTCGACCGCAGCCTTCAACAGAATTGCGGGACTTCGCCGTCAGGTCGACTCAGGTGGCGTGGGGTGGACGAACAACGGCCTGTTTGCGAAGCACCACCTCGAGCACAATGTTCCTTCTCGCCCTGACTGGACGTCGAAAGGCGAGCAGGCTAAGCCCCTCTTGTCACTCCGTGGCAAGCAGCTGATCGAAGCGCTCGGCTTTCGCGCGACTGCGGGTACCGGGGACACCCAGATCCTCGCTGCCGCAACGGGAGACTCGGAAGAGGCCCGTGCGGTGGCGGTTTTGCTCGATGAATCGGAACACTTCGACGCCAAGTCCCCTCGGTATCAGCTCACGCCGATCGCGTTCGGACTGGCCGTGGCTCAACGTCAAGGGCTCCCGTGGGTTATCGGCCTCCGCAAAGACGCAATCCGCCTATACCCAGGCACAGTCGGCGTAGGTGTTGGCCAACAGGGTCAGGTCGAGACTTTCTTCGAGATCGATCTCTCCGCAATCGACGACACCCAGGCGGCGTTCCTCGCCCTCGTGTTTTCGGCAACTGCACTAGCGAAGGAAGGCACCACCGACGAACTGCTGCGCGATAGCGCACGCTACGCCACAGGGCTTGGCCTTCGCCTTCGCCAGCGCATTTATGAGGAAGTCGTGCCGCCGATCGCGCGCGCCGTTGCCGAACGGCTGCCAACCATCGGTCTCAAGATCGACACTGATGGTCTGAGCACCGCGTACGCGCTCACCCTCCGGATCCTGTTTCGACTGCTCTTTCAGGCGTACGCGGAAGACCGCGGGCTGTTGCCCTCGGGGCGCAACGAAGGTTATGACGCCAATAGCCTGAAGACGATCGCTCGACGGAATCTGGACATTGACGCATCGGACTTCGGCGACGCAGCGTCGATCTGGCTTGACCTCGTGCAGGTGTGGAACGCGATCGATCAGGGCAACAAGCAGTGGCAAGTGCCGGCTTACAACGGTGGCCTCTTCGCGTCAGCGCCCACCCACAGTTCAGAGGGTGCCCTCCTGGCGCAGCTGTCGCTGCCGGATTCCGTGCTGGGCCCGGCACTGCAACACCTCCTGGTTGATGTCACTCCTGAAGGAGTGCCGGGGCCGGTGGACTTTCGAGCGTTGAGCGTTCGCGAGTTCGGAACCATCTATGAAGGGCTGCTGGAGTCGAGCCTGTCGATCGCGGATGCGGACCTCACCACTGATCGCAATGGTGCATGGCAACCCGCCGGCAGCGACGAGCTGATCGAGGCTCCAAAGGGCAGCGTCTACTTCCATGGTGCGTCTGGGGAGCGCAAAGCGACCGGTTCCTACTTCACCCCTAAGGTCGTCGTCGATCACCTCATCGAACGCTCCATCACGCCAGCGCTCGAGGCCCACCTCGAGAAAATTGCCAGTAGCCTTTCTCAAGGGAAGAGTGTTTCCCGCACCGAATTCTTCGACTTCCGCGTGGCCGACCTGGCGATGGGTTCAGGGCACTTCCTGGTCGCAGCAATCGACAAGATCGAAGCGTTGATGCGCACTTTCCTGACCGAGCATGATGTTCCGGATGTTCGTCAGGAGCTCTTGAATATCGCCGCTGTCGCGGGCGAAGCTCTTGGTTCCGACGAGGTCGCGAAGTCAGAGGTTGAAGAGGTCGGCTTGTTGCGGCGGCAGATCGCTCGTCGCTGCATCTACGGGCTAGACATCAACCCGCTCGCCGTCGAGCTAGCGCGACTAGCACTGTGGATTCACACCTTCGTCCCAGGCCTGCCCATGTCGAACCTGGATCACGGACTCGTGTGCGCGAACAGCCTCACCGGAATCGGCACTATCGACGAAGCCATCGACTCACTCGTCGGCGCACCCACTAGCGCGAGTGCGACGCCAACGCTTTCGGCACAGGACGATGGTCTGTTCGGCGGAGTCGACACCACCCGCCGCGAAACCGGCCACCAACTCATGGTGCGCACTGCGGTCACCAACTACCTCAAAGACTCCTTGCCACTTCTCGCCGACGTCGCGAACGCGGCCGAAGCAGGCAAGGCAGAAGTGCAACGAGCCGCAGAGCTGCTGGCAGAAGCGAAAGCCAAGGCCGCCCCGGCAAGTCGCATCTTCGACGCTGCAGTCGCGGTCCGTCTTGGCGAGTGGTCTGTTTCGATTACCAAAGAAGAGCACATCTCTCGACTGGTCGACACCATGGAGCCAGCCAGGATCGTTGAGCCGCTGCAGCCTGCGCACATGCCGGTGCTTTTTCCGGAGGTGTTCGTCCGTGACAGCCCCGGGTTCGACGTTCTTCTGGGCAACCCGCCTTGGGAAGAAGTGATGGTCGAAGAGCCAGAGTTCTGGCTCCGCGTGCGGCCGGGGCTCCTAGGACTTAGGCCCGCTGAGTTGAAGGCAGAGATCGAGCGGCTCCGCAGCGAACGGGTAGATCTTCTCCCAGAACTCCAGCGCGAGATCGACGCGGTCAACGCACTGCGCAAGGTTCTATTGACGGGCCCGTACCCTGGCCTCGGCACCGGCGACGTTGATCTGTATCAGGCCTTTGCTTGGCGATACTGGCACTTGCTTCGTGAGGGCGGCACTCTCGCGTTCGTCACGCCACGATCGCTCCTCAACGCAGCCGGCAACGGCCCGTGGCGAGCGGCGGTCATGCCCCACGCGACAACCGAAGTAGTCACCCTCACCAACTCAGGGAACTGGGTGTTCGAAGAAGTCGACGGACGCTACTCAATCGCGCTGAGCGCAATTCATCGAGAGCAAACGGGCGCGGGTGGGACAGTCAAGCTTGCAGGCCCCTTCTACAAAGAGACTGAGTTCATCGCAGGGCGCGATGCCCTCGGTCTTCTTGAGTTCGCAGCGCTCACCTTGGCGAGCGAGCATGCGGCCTTGCCCAACCTGCCCGATGCGGAGAGCACCAACGTGTTCGCGCAGATCCGCAAGTCGCCTCGCCTTGATGCGGTCAGACCTGGATGGGACTTTCGCCCAGTCGCTGAATTCCATGCGACAAACGACCGTTCAATATTTGACGCAGGCGAACGGACCGCAGGGCGCCTGCCGGTTCGAGGTGGCCAGGGGTTCAATCTCTGGACGCCCGAAACAGCCGAGGTCTACGCCTGGGCCGACCGTGCCACTGTGGAGCTCGCACTTCAGGCAAAGCGCCAGCGTCAGATCGGTCTCAAGTCATCGGCCTTCTACGCGAAGTCGGCTAAATGGGCCGCAGACCCCTCAACGCTTCCGTTCAAGCATCCACGCATCGCCTTCCGTGATGTCGCGCGTTCCACTGACACTCGAACGAGCATCGCCGCGTTGGTGGCTCCTGCAACCTTGCTGGTGAACAGCGCTCCATACGCCTTTAGATTTGACGGTGATGAGAGAGCAGAGGCGTATCTGCTTGGCGTCCTCTGCTCGATTCCACTCGATTGGTATGCGCGCAAGTATGTCGAGCTGCACATGAACCTTCACCTTTTCAATGGCCTCCCGATTCCGACCTACGACCCCGATTCGACGATAGCGAGCCGGATAGTTGAAGCGGCGGGGCGACTAGCCGCGATCGACGAGCGCTACAGCGGGTGGGCCACTCAAGTCGGAGTGAAGGTGGCCTCTGCAAACAATGAACCGGTGAAGTCGGACCTCATCGCCGAGCTCGATGCACTGGTGTCTTTGCTCTACGGCCTTTCAGAGGAGCAAGTGCGACACGTCTTCGCGACTTTCCATCGGGGCTGGGACTACCAGGACAGACTTGACGCAGTACTCGAGCACTACGGGAAATGGGCGGAGAGGGCATGACCGAGGCGCAGCTTCCCGCATTCGCCACAAACAACCCGTCGATGACGGTGGCGGCCGAGATCAACAAGATGTACCGGATCATCCGCACCAAGCTTGCCGTTACTCCTGCGGCTGCGATCGCTACCGCATACATCAACCCCGCCGGCTTCGCTCTTCTCGCCGACGAGCTGGGCCAAGTGCCGCGCATACGACTCCTCCTGGGGGCAGAACCGCAGGAGGACATCGTTCGCGCGATCGCTGGTGAGGACGAGGGCGTTGTCGAGCGCATTCAGGCCGCGCTCGACGAGCACGACTCGTGGATGAAGGCCGAGCGGGACACGATGGGGTTCGAGCGACTCGCATCACGGCACGCACAAGCGATGGTCGCGTGGCTTCGGAGCGAAAACGAACACGGTGGGCCGCGAGTTGAGGTGCGTCGCTACGTCGAGGGCTTCCTTCACGGAAAGGCCTACATCAGCGACGACACAACCCTCGCCGCAGTTCTTGCTGGTTCATCCAACATGACTCTCGCGGGGCTGTCCCGCAACGCTGAACTGAATCTTGGCTATCCCGCAGGCGACACGCACTATGTCAAGAACGTGCGTGACTGGTTCGACGAGCTCTGGGCAGCCAGCGAGACGTACGATCTCGCCGGCTACTACGAACAGCAGTGGGCGCCCCACTCTCCGTGGTCGGTGTTCCTGCGCATGCTGTGGGAGTTGTACGGGTCTCATCTCGATGAGGAGGCGCAACCGAAGGCGACCGCGTTCAATCTCACGCGGTTCCAAGCCGACGGTGTTGCCCGGATGGAACGTCTGCTTGAAGAGCTCGGCGGAGTTCTCGTCGCGGACGAAGTGGGTCTCGGAAAGACATTTCTTGCCGCAGAGGTCATCTACAAGGCCACGGAACAGAACCGCCAGAGGGTGCTCATCATCGCCCCTGCGGCGCTTCGCACGTCTATGTGGGTGCCGTTCTTGCGGAAAAACTTCTTCCGCGGCGTCGACGTGATGTCGTACGAAGAAGTGAGGAACAAGGTCGACCCCGATTCGACCGGATATGACAAAGCCTTCGTGAAGCAGGCAGAGGACTACGCGCTCGTCGTCGTCGATGAAGCTCACAACCTCCGCAATGCCGGCACCGCGCGTGCCACTGCGGTCGACAGTGTCATCCTCAGCGGTCGGTACCCGAAGAAGACGCTGCTGCTCACTGCGACTCCGGTCAACAACTCTCTGAGCGACCTTGAAACACTCATTCGGTACTTCGTCCGCGATGATGCCCGGTTTGCATCGATCGGCATCCCGTCCATTCGCAAGTACATCCAAGCGGCTCGCGCAGTCGATCCCGAGAACCTCACCCCCGAGCACCTTTTCGATCTCATGGATCAGGTGGCCGTTCGCCGCACACGAAAGTTCGTGAAGGAGCTGTACCCGAACGAGGAGATCACCGGGCCTGACGGCAAGCCAATGTTGGTCCGTTTCCCGCAGGCCGAGGTTCGGCGCATCGACTACGAGCTCGACGATTCAGACATCGAACTGATCGACGCGATGATTTACGCCCTCGACCTGCCCGACTTCGATGACCCCCACGATCTCTACCGGAAGCAATCGGACGACCCCAACCGACTGATGCTTGCGCGCTACGTCACCAGCGCCTACCGAACAGACGACGCCATGGAGGCCTACCAACTCTCCAACGCCGGACTCCTCCGCTCCGCAATGCTGAAGCGGCTCGAGTCGTCACCACACGCCCTCCGCGCAACCCTGGACACTCTCACTCGCGCACACACCGCCTTCCTCGACGGCCTTGACAAGGGGTACGTGCTCATTGGCGAAGCGCTGCGTGAGTGGGGATCCTCGGAGTCGGACGACCTCGATCTGTTCGTCAAGGCACTCGATGAAGACGACAAGGAGCAGGCTCAACCGGTCGACCTTTACCGGGTCAATCAGCTGCGAGCCGACGTGGAAAGCGACCTCGAACTGATCGGTCGCCTGCGCGCACTCGCGGACAAGACCATCGCCGATGGCGAGCCCAAAGCCGATCAACTTGTGAAGGAGCTCGAGGCGATCGCGACCGCTGCTCGCGCAGTAGACGCGCGCGGTGTACCAACCGGCGACCGCCGCAAGGTGATCGTGTTCTCCACCTACTCCGACACCGTCGTGGCTCTGCACGAAGATGTCACTGCTGCGATCGCGGCGGCTCCTGACGGCTCACCATTGGCCGACTATCGGGATCGCTTGGCCTCACCCATTCTCGGCACCTACGCCTCGACACAAAAGCGCGGCGAAACGGGAAGCGTTGACCAGGGTGGCAGGGCCTCCACGATCGCCGGCTTTGCCCCACGGACTGCTGGCGAGCTGAACGACGCCGGCGAGCCGCTGCATACCGACGACTTCGACATACTCATCACCACTGACGTGCTAGCAGAAGGTGTGAACCTTCAGCAGGCCGCACAAATCATCAACTACGACTTGCCGTGGAACCCCATGCGAATCGTCCAACGCCATGGCCGTGTCGACCGAATCGGCAGCAAGCACGAGACGGTGAACCTCGGGCTCTTCTTCCCCGCAGATCGACTCGACGATCTCCTCGGGCTGGAACGGACCCTGCAGCGAAAGCTCGCGCAAGCCGAGGCGGCGGTCGGTGCCGGCGAGGTTCTGCCGGGCCGCAAGGGCCGTGAGGTCGTCATTACAGGCGCGGCGTCCCCTGACGAGATCGTTGAGCAGATCGAGGATCTGGTCGAGTCGAGGGGGTCATCTGCCGCACTGTCGGGTGAGGAGTACCGACGGCGGCTCTACAACGCATTCGATCAAGACCCTGTCGTTGGCCGCGAGGCAAAAGACTTGCCCTACGGTTCCGGCAGTGGCTATGAGAATCCCAGGCTTGACGGCAACGCGTACGTCTTCTGTGTGAAGATCGCGGGGCACTCCCAGCCATGGTTCCGACTGGTGCCGGTGACCGAACAGTGGGAGCCGATGCTTCACGAGGGTGAACCGATCGTCCAGTCCGACACGCTCCGGGCACTCATCACCGCCGACCCGGGTGGACCCCGAACTCCCCGGTGGATGAACGAGACGGTCTACGATCGCGCATACGACGCATGGGCGGTAGCGCAGGAGAGCGTCCACGCTCGCTGGCAGAAGCTCACCGATCCGAACAATCTGCAGCCTGATTCACCGAAGTCTTTTCGTGACGCTTTCGATCTCGTGCGGGCAGAAGGTGCCTTCCTCGACGACCAACGTGGCACCCTGCTGCGCCTCCGAGCCGTGCCGTCGAAGAAGGTGGAGAAAGCGGTTCGTCGGGCGCTCAATGAGGGGCAGACCGCGCGTGAACGCGTGGAGAACGTGCTCGCCGCACTCGACGCCGGCGGAATTCAGGCGCCACCCCCAGTGAAGCCACTGCCGTCGGTTGCCCTTGGCGAGGTGCGACTCGTCGCCTGGATGGCAGTGAAGGGCAACGTGGCGGACTGAGAGCTTGAAGCGCCTCCGCCTGACCGATCAACGGCGGTCAGGCTGGTGAGCTGCAGTGAGCGAGACCTGAAAGGGTGCATCCATGTCGGCCGCGTGTACCAGGTCGTTACGGGTGGAACAGACAGTTAGCGAGTATTGATCTGAGGTTGGAATGGTGGGTCGTCGTCTCGATCGCCCTCGCCTAGGGGAGGCAGCCGCAGGGCCTCCTCGATCTTGTCGATGTAGAGCGGCTGGTACGTGCCGTCGACGAGTTGACCACCGCCAAACACCCGAACGAAATGTGCTTCGGTCTCATCGTCGAGCACACGGCGCTCTCCTCCAAGAATGCTGTTGAGGAGCTCGACAACTTCACCTGATGTGAGCCGCCCCATCGCGGTTTGGAGCGCCGCGAAGTCATCGTCAGCGATGCGGGCGTTCTGGAGCTTACGCATGTTCTCAGAGATTATTGACGCCGCCAAAAGGACCAACAGGAGTCGCCGTTGAGCCTCTTCGCTCGTAATGTTCTCGCGGAGATCGTCGACGACAACCGCGACTTCGCTTGAGAACTCAACAGTAGAGATCGGCCCTACTTCGGCGGTTACTGCCTTGAGGTCTTCCGGTGAGAGATCCATGAGCCACAGCGCGCCAGACACGAGCTTCGGTAGCGCAACCTCATCCCACCATGCCTTGATGCGGTGGCGGTTCTTGACGACAATGACCGTCGTTATGACGCCAACGGCCAAAGCGACAACGGCAGCCGCCGCCGCTTTGGGGTCCAGGGAATCGGGGAGGCTGATTTCCGGAAGTTTGATTTGATTGGAGGGCAGCTGAGGGTCTCGCAACACGGCAGGCCCTGCTGTGCCCCTTTGGCCCTGTGCGAAGGTCAAGGCGCTGTCCAAGTGAGGCGTTTTGGACTGTCCAAATTGGTGGCCGGACGGGAGAAACACCTCTTTTGGCACCCACGTTCCGTCTGGCTGGGCCATCACGCTCCTAGTTCTCGGATGCGGAAAGCCTACCCATCGAACGGGCCACGATCCCCACGGACTGGACGCCGATTCTTGATCTCCTCGTCCAAGACGCACCCAAAGTTCGTCGCTCTGCCAACGTCACAAGGGCCGCGCTTCGTAGCGGCACTTCCCGGTCGCACTCTCCCACCCCAGGTCAAATCGAACCAGTTCATACCGACGCGAACATGAGGCACGAGGTATTCAGATCGAATGAAGTGCTCGATAAAGGGTCGCTCGACTGACCTGAACCATCTCGGCAATCTCGGCTCGCGTGTAGTCGCCGCTGGCGGCCAGCTTGCGAATGCGCTCGAGCATCTTCGCGTCGACCTTCGGTGGTCGACCGCTGAGGCGCCCCTGGGCCCGAGCTGACTCCAGGCCTGCGCGCGTGCGCTCTACGAGGGTGTCGCGCTCGAGCTGCGCAAACGCGGTCATGATCGTCAGCATCGCCTCACCCATAGGGCCACCGGTGCTGATTCCCTCGGTGAGAGAGCGGAAGGTTGCACCCTTGCTCTTGATTGTCTCGATGAGCTCGAGCACGTTGCGCGTGTTGCGGCCGAGTCGATCGAGCTTCCACACGACGACCTCGTCTCCGTCGTCGAGTCGATCGAGCAGCGCGTCGAGGCGGGGCCGGCTGGCGAGCGAGCCGGAGACGCCTTCGTCGGCGTAGATGTACTTTTCTGGGATGCCCGCGGCCGCGATCGCGTCGCGCTGCAGCGCAGAGTTCTGTTCGGTTGTGCTGGTGCGGATGTAGGCAAAGGTCGTCACATGGCTGAGGCTAACAAGTCGTGTCTCACTGGTCTGATACTTGAGAGAGCCTTCTGAGACTCGATGCTCGGGCGTGTCGTCGGCTTAGTTGCGGGTCTCATTAGACGATCGACCTTGAGACCACGGGGCTCGAGTCCTGTGCAGGTCGAGCCGAAGGACAAGCGCGGTGAGACTTTGGCGGTGCAAGCGGTGGCCCTTTCCGATGAAGTGTCCTCACTGCTCTGTAGGCTGAAGAAACTGACAGAGGGGAGTTAGCGTGCGCGAGCATTTGTCGACGCTAGGCCTCGTCGCGAAGCGCTTTTTGACGACGCACCTTCCCACACTTGGCGAGGACTGGTGGAATCGCGGGGTCATTACCGCACTGTCCTACCCACAGCGACAGCTCGCGCAGGAGCGAGGCTGGTCCTCGCTTGATGAGCTCGACGTTGCGGCGATCCTCCGAGTTGTCGACGGCAACTGGGACCATTTTCGCCAACAAAAGCTCGTCGCCTTTGAGGCGCGAAACTGGCTGAAGGAGGCGAGCAGCGTGCGTAACCAAGTTGCGCACGAAGCGCCGGGAGCGCCAAGAGACCCCAAGCGCGACTATCGCGATCTAGATACGTTGGCGCGGATCGCGGATGCGCTTGACCCCACCAGCAGCGAGACAAGGCAGCTTTTCGCAGCGAGGGACCTCGCTCTTGCTCAGATGTCCCCCGATACTGTCCGAGCGTTAGAGTCGACTGCCATTCCGAACAACAGTCCTCTGGAAGCTCTCTGGCCGGGCTCTCTAGTGCGCCTCATCGCCCGGCCCGAAGTGGTCGGGCTTGTAGGCGAGGTTCGAGTGGGGGGCGCCGAACGCCAGATAGTTGTATTCCATGACAACGCGTTGCATACCTACTTCGAGTCGCAGGTGGAGCCTGCAGTCATCAGAGAGGGAAGCGAGCTTGATCCGAACGAGCTGCGAAACGGGCTCACCGCAGAGCTTCTCCTGAACCCGTCATCAAGTCGTCTCTACTCCTTCAACTCAGGACGCATCGACTACGAGCCCTATCAGTTCCGCCCGGTGATGAAGCTCATCAACGCAGACCGGCCTCGGCTACTGATAGCCGACGACGTTGGCGTCGGCAAGACCATCGAGGCGGGCCTCATAATCAAGGAATTGCAGGCCCGTCAGAAGCTCGACTCCGTGCTGATCATCTGTCCGAAGCAACTAGTGGTCGAGGGCAAGTGGCGTAGCGAGCTGAAGAGATTCGATGAGGATTTCGTTGAGCTCGATAGTCAGACACTTCGTTACTGCATCGACGAGACCCGGCTCGAAGGTCAATGGCCCCGCCGATATCGCAAAGCGATTCTGCCCTTCTCTTTGCTGGATGAACGACTACTCATGGGCGACGGTGACGGCCGCAAGAAGCGACACGGGCTTCTGTCTCTCCTGCCTCCAGTGAAGTTCGACCTCGTGATCGTGGATGAAGCCCACCACGTCCGCAACCGGGATACGTGGCGGCATCGCATCGTCGATCATCTTCTGCAGTCATCGGAAGCTGCGGTCCTTGTGTCGGCGACGCCGATCCAGACCGGCAGCGCGGATTTATTCAACTTGCTGCGGTTGTTGCGCCCGGATGTGTTCACCGGGCCGACGGAATTCGACCAGCTCCGCGAGCCAAATGGATTCATCGCCGCGGCAGAGGCGATCGCTCGGCGAGGCGAGGAAGGCTGGCAAGCTGAGGCCCTTGTCGAGTTTGAGAAGGCGCTCAGCACCGCCTGGGGCTCCGCGATTTTAGTCGCCGACCCCCGATCAGAAGACGTCAGGAAACTACTTAAGCCCGGTGACTCATCCCCAGAAGCGCGCATTAGCGTCGTGCGCACTCTCCAGCAACTCAACACCTTCTCGGGCTTGATCAACAGAACCCGACGTCGAGATATTGGTTCCTTCACGCTGCGCAAACCCGAAACGGTGCTCGTGGAATTCACGCCCGAGCAGGCCGCGATCCATGAAGACCTTATCGACCTATGCGCACGCATTCTGGCTCTTCGTCAACGGTCACAGTCCATCAACTTCCTTCTTTCGACGCTGAGGCGCCAGGCATCTAGCTCCATCAACGGGCTGGCGCCCTTCATCGCTGACCTCCTTGAGGGACGGCTCTCTTCCGAGGAACTCAGTGAGGCCGACTTCGAGGGCGATGACCTGCCGGCGGACGAACTGGCACAGTTCCGCAGCGAGATCGGCGAGCTTGCCAATAGGGCAAGTGCCCTCACGACCGACCCGAAGCTCGACGCTCTTCTGGCGATCATCCGTGAAAAGCGAGAACTCTCGAATAACAAGCTGCTGGTCTTCTCTACTTTCCGCCACACCCTCTCATACATCCTCCCGAGGGTCCATGCGGCCGGCGTGCGGGTTGGTTTGGTGCACGGTGGCATCCCCGATCGGGAGCGACGTGACATACGCGCACGCTTCGCTCTCGACAAGTCTGACGCTGACGCGATCGACGTACTGCTCTCATCCGAGGTGGGTACAGAGGGTCTCGACAACCAGTTCTGCGATGCGCTGGTCAACTACGACATCCCTTGGAACCCGATGCGCATCGAGCAGCGCATCGGCCGTATTGACCGACGTGGGCAGAAGAGCGAGACGGTGTCTGTCAAGAACCTCGTGGTTGATGGCACCGTTGACGCAGCCATCTACCAAAGGTGTCTGTGGCGCATCGGCATCTTCCGGGAAGCGCTCGGTGCTAGTGAGGAAATACTGGGGGAGCTCACCAGCGAGATGCGAACGATCGCCGATGACCTTGCGCTGTCACCGGAGGAGCGGGATGCGAAGCTTCAGCAACTCGCCGACAACAAGCTCGCGCGTATCCAAGAGCAGAACGACCTGGAAAGCCGTGAGGCTTCGCTCTTCGGTCTAGCCGTCCAGAAGCTCGACGCCGAGGGCGTTGAGGCTGCCGCGAGTCCGTGGCTCGCCACACCTCAGCTCGCAAGCCTCGTAACTCGATATCTCAAGAGCCAGGGTTACGAGCGCGCGGAGGGCCTTTTCGATCGGCCGGTCGCGGTACTTCGCCCCGACAAGGGTCTCCGCGCGAAGCTGTTGGCGGACACCAAGGAACTCGGCACCAGTGGTGCAGTGGTGACCCGCTGGAGCCAATGGCTTGAAGGGGCAGGCGACGACTCTCGGCGACTGACGTTTGACCCGCAACTCGCCGACCAGGGCGAGGTTGAGCTACTCTCCCCGACTCATCCGCTTGTGCGCGCAGCAGCTGTGCACGCGGGGACCTTCGCAAGCAGTTC
The DNA here is from genome assembly GCA_964462815.1 of uncultured Microbacteriaceae bacterium. Lineage (GTDB taxonomy): Bacteria > Actinomycetota > Actinomycetes > Actinomycetales > Microbacteriaceae > Microcella. Next base: position 5,274 of record CAYWZI010000008.1, on the reverse strand, counting down.
AACAGTCTCACTTCGCGTCGCTAGCGAGAACGTCGCGAGTGGACGATACCCGTTCGCCATCTTCGGCTGGCACACTCTCGGAGCTCGCGACAACTACGAGATCAAGTTGCTCGCCCTCGACCCCGCAATCGAACCTCACCTCGAAGCGCTAATTGCCAGTGCCGAGCCTGGGGCGTCCAGCCTTCAGCCCTCCGATCTCGAGGGGATCGATGCAGCTCACTACGACAAATGGGCAACGGCTCGCGCTGAGCACATGGAGAAGACCGAGGCACACATCGCTGCCCAACTCGCCTCCCTGGACCTGTCCCACAATTCGCGGGTAGCGCAACTGGAGGACCAGCTCGCCGAGGCTGGCCACCCAAACATCGTCCGGATGCGAGAGAGCGAGTTGCGCTCTGCCGAAGAGGACTTCAAGCGGCGTTCCACAGAACTACGGCGGGCCATCGAACGCTCGGACGTAGCGACCACCCTGCTGTGCAGCGGCGTGATTGAGGTGCGGTAAGTGAGCGAATTCTCATCGTTCGACAAGCTCGTTGCTCTTCGTGAGAACGAGGCTCTTGTGTTCGATAGCAAGCCTGGCTTCTGGGCGATGCTTGCGGGGTTTTACCCGGACAACGCGCACTTCATCTACGAGCTCTTGCAGAACGCCGAAGACGCGCAAGCCTCTTCTGTCGAGTTCGACCTGGAGGAGACGCGGCTCGTCGTCACTCACGATGGAAAGCGACCGTTCACGCTCGACGACATTGCTTCCATTACCGATATCGGCAACTCAACGAAGAAGACCGATTCCGCTGCGATCGGACAGTTCGGCGTGGGATTCAAGGCCGTCTTTGCCTACACGTCGCGTCCGACGATTCGATCCGGCGAGTACTCATTCGCCATTGAAAGACGCATTGTCCCTGTCTCGACCAAAGCGGCGCCTGTCGGAGACAAGACCGTCTTCACCTTTCCATTCGACAATCCCGACAAGCCAAGTGCCCAGGCCTACACCGAAGTTGCTCGGGGCCTGCGCTCACTGCGCGAAACCACCGTGCTTTTCCTCCGCCACGTCCACACCATCAACTTCCGCCTGACGGACGGCACGACCGGACGAATCGCCCGAGCCAACGGAGACTATCCATTCGTCTCCATTCAGAAACAAGTCGATGACCAGACAGACGATTCGCATTGGTTGCGTCTCGTAGGCGACCACCAGCACTCTTCTTTTTTGAAGGAGGGGCAATCTGTCGCTGCGGCATTCCGACTCGACAGGGGCCTGAGCAGCGCTAAATCCGCGAATGGTAAGCGACAGGGCGCCAGCGTCATGCCGCTGGAGCACGGCGAGGTGTGTGTCTACTTCCCGGCAGCTAAGGAATCGGGCGGCCTTCGATTCCACATCCACGCCCCGTTTGCGTCACCACCCGCACGGGACTCGATCAATGAGGATCACGAGGGAAACGAAGCCCTCATCGACGCAATCGGCCAGCTGATTGCCAAGTCGCTGCCCAAACTCCGTGACGATGGGTGGATTACCGACGGTCTACTTGAGTCGCTGCCGAACCCGGACGACCAACTGGTTGCGCCGTACACAGCCATTCAGGAGCGGATAGTAGCGGCCTTCTGGAACGAGCGACTTACGCCGGTCATCAAGGGTGGGTACGAGGCTGCGTCCCGACTGGTGTCCAGCCCGAGCGAGTTCCGTAAGGCGCTAAACGCCGCAGACCTCGCATTCATGCTCTCGCTTTCCAACGAAACGATCCCTTCCAAGCCGAAGTGGATGGCAGAGCGCCGAGGTCGAGCGCAGCGATTCTTGGCGGGGCTCGGCGTGCCGGTATTCGGATGGCAGGAGCTAGAGGAGATCATCTCTCGCTTGAGTTATTCCTACCTGGAAGCTGGCCTCGTCGCGAGTTGGCGGGAGTGGCTCACCGGTAAGCCGCTTGAGGAGGTACGCGCGCTCTATGAGCTGATTGGCATGGCTGTCGAAGAATCCCACATGTCCGCATACCCACTGAAGCGCACTCCGATCATTCGTGTCGGAGTAGGCCGTCACGCGGAACTCGTCAACGGGTCGAGGGCGTTTCTACCCAGTGACTCTAGGGACACCGGAGACCGACGCATTCCCCAAGAACTCGCGTACTTCGACACGGACAATCAGACCAAGTCCAAGAGCAGATTGGCCTCGTTCTATCAGGCAACAGGCGTGCGTCGATGGAACGAACGGTCGCAGGTACAAGCCCGGCTTGAGCAATATGGCGCGCTTGGGGGGCCCGGGATCGAGCAACATCTGGAGGACCTGCGTCAATTCGTCAGCTACTGGAAACGCCATCCCAAGGACATGGATCTGTTCGAAAACGCCCAGATCTTCATGGGCAGGAGCTCCGATGGAACGGGTTGGTGGTCGATGCCCGAGGAGATTTACCTCGACGAGCCATACCAAGAGACTGGGCTCTCGGCCTTCTACGGTGAGAACCCCGACAAGTACCGTCTCGCCGACGACTACCTCGGACAAGTAGACGGAATTATTGAGTTTGCGCAAGCACTCGGATGCCTCGTTCACTTGGTACCCATTGAGGCGAGAGTTCAGGCCAACCCTCTGTTCGAATGGCGCTGGGCAAGAGTAGGGCGAGAGAGCTCCTACTCCCGGAATGTGGACTGGGCGCTTCCGGTCGCACTCGATGCGATAGTCAACTCCGGGAACAGCAAGCTGCTTGGGGTGCTCTGGGGAATGGCGGCTCGATGCAGTTCGAAGTATGCGACCGCGATATACGTGCTCAACAACTCCACACCGACGCGACAATTTTCCTCGCAGGTCGCGCAGTGCCTCAGCGGTAGGGAATGGATTCTGGACCAGCACGGCGACTTGCGGACGCCAGAGTCCATGACCAGTGAAGAACTGCCCGAAGGATGGCCCGAGCCCGAGCCTGGGTCGCTAGCACTGGCGCTCAACTTTGGAGAGGCAGCTCGACAACGAACCGCGAGCGAGTCGGTTAGGCAAAAGGCCGCAGACGAGCTCGGGGTGTCCGTCGAGCTCTTGGACGCGCTGGACGAGTTGCCGGACGATGAACGAAGGGCCTTCGAGGCGGAACTGATTCGTTCCATTCGGACAAGGCCGGTTTTTCCCCACGGTGCCCCCACTGACCCCAAACGCAGGGAAGAAGTCGTTGGAATCGATGCCGCCGAAGCTCCAGAGTATGAGACAGAGTTTCGAACACGGCGTGTTGCCGTTGGCCGCTCGGAAGTAAGCGTGCAATCGAAGCAGTACCTTCGTGAGCAGTACACCACTGAAGTCGACACTATGGTCTGCCAGGCATGCCACGAGCCCATGCCCTTTAAGATCAATGGTGCGTGGTATTTCGAGGCGGTCCCTTTCATCACAAAGCGAAGCAAGAACCATTTCCAGAACTTTCTTGCGCTCTGCCCCTTGTGTGCTGCGCTTTTCATGCACGCACGCACCACGGATGATGGCGCCCTTTTGTCAGGGCTAAATAGCATCGAGATTTCCAGCGAGTCGGGTGCAGTATCCATTGCGGTGATTCTGAACAGCAAGCGGGTTGAGCTCCGGTTTACGGGCAAGCATGCTTTAGACGTCAGGACCGTGCTCGCAGTTGCAGGCGGCGCGCGCACTCCGAACTAGGGCTCGAGAATCTTCAACGGATTTGTCCTCTCCAGCAGACGTATTGTCCGCCGCAAGTTGAACAGTCTGGTTAATCAGTGGACTGGTGCAGCCGTTCATGGTGAAAACTGTTGCGCGGCTAATCGAGGATTCACCAGTAGATTCATAGAGTATTCATCTGCTGATTATGTATTTCGAGTTATGGACTCGAGGTCGACTTCAGACGAACATTAGGTGACTCGATTCCGCGGGTGCGACCTTCCTCACAATGAGCGTCCTTCGAGCATAGTTTTCCAGACAGCCCCCGAAGTGGGTGTGCGGCCATGCGGTGTTCCTTCCACGCCAAGGTGGCCGAGATTCGAGCAAACGAGGCCGTGAGTCGCAGACGCGCCGCGCTCGGTCTGAGCGCGGAATCCTCCTGGAGTTCGGCGGCCTTCGAACTCGCCGAGGCAGGGCTCGCCGCGAAACCGCAAGAACAGCTGACCGAGAAGTCTGCGAAGGTCGAGAAGCTGACAGCGAGCATCCAGGTGTCAGATCAGGCGAAGTTGTTCTGCGAGCCGGGCAGTGCACGCGCGCCCTGACCACTGAGTCCGCCGGGTCGGCGCCCTAGAACCCCCGCCCAATCTGCTGCAGCCGCTCCACCCGCTCAGCCACCGGCGGGTGCGAGCCGAGCCACTGTGCGAGCACGCCTTCGCCGATGGTGTTGACGAAGAACAGCCCGCGCACTTCGAACGACGCGGCCTGCACCGTCGACGGGTGCGCGTGGATCTTCTCGAGCGCCCGCACGAGCCCCTCCGGAAACCGCGTCAGCTCGACGCCGCTCGCGTCGGCGAGAAACTCGCGGCGACGCGACACGGCCGAACTGATCAGGGGGCCGAGCACGAAAGCCACGAGCGCGAAGGCGGCTCCGAGAATGAGCAGCAGAATCCCGATCGCCCCCAGAATCACGCCGAGGCCAAACTTGAACTCCGAGATCGTCGCGCGGAGCATCCCCCACCCCAACATCAGAAACATGCCGGCGAGCGACGCGATCGAGCCGACGAGGGCGAAGGTCGTGAGCGTCACGCGTCCGTCGTAGTTGACGATGTGCGCCACCTCGTGCGCGACGACCGCTTCGAGCTCGCTGTCGTCGAGCAGGTCGAGGGCCCCGGTGGTCACCCCGATCACCGCGTTCTTCGGGGTCAGCGACGCGGCGAACGCGTTGGGCGCGGGGTCGTCGATCACCCCCACCTGCGGCATCGGGATGCCCGCTCGAATCGCCGTCGTCTCCACCACTCGATGCAGCCGCGGGTGCTGCTCGGCGTCCACTGCCGCCCACCCGGCGGTCTTCGCGGCCGACGTCGTGGCAGTGGAGAGCGACCACCACACATACAGGGGGCAGAAGATCAGCAGGGCCCAGAACGGCCACGCCGCGTCGAGCACCCACGCCGAGAACAGCCCGAGCCCGACGACCGCGACGCAGAACAGCGCGATGAGCAGGATGCTCCAGCGCTTGTTGCGCGCGATGTGGCGGTACATGGGGTGAATCTACCTCGCGGTGTGGCTGGGGAGGGTGCGGCTCCTCCACTGGCGGCGGTGTTGCCGTGCCGTGCACGGGGCCGGGGGAGTGTGGCGGGCCGCCTGCCGAGGGCGGGCATCCTGCACCGCATGACCGGCGCTTTTCGCACCTATCGCCCCGTCGT